>JBGAUM010000127.1:0-9171 GCA_044228625.1 Usitatibacteraceae bacterium
CTCAAGGCGGCGCATACCTTCAACCTGCTGGATGCACACGGCGCCATCTCGGTCACGGAGCGCGCGGCGTACATCGGGCGCATCCGCAACCTGGCGCGCGAAGTGGCCAAGAGCTATTACGATTCGCGCGAGCGCTTGGGTTTCCCCATGCTTCATCGCGCCAAGGAGGCCGCATGAGTACTGCCCCCTTGCTGGTGGAGTTGTTCACCGAGGAACTGCCGCCGAAGGCGTTGAGAACGCTCGGCGAGGCATTCGCCAACGGATTGGCTACGTCACTTCAGCAATCAGGGCTTGCCCCAGCAGGCGCACAAGTGACCGCGATTGCGTCGCCTCGCCGCCTTGCAGTGCATCTTGATGGAGTGCTCTCCCAGGCAGCTGACAAGGCGGTTACCCAAAGACTCATGCCCGTTGCAATTGGGCTAGATGCAAATGGGAATGCAACAACGGCCTTGCTCAAGAAGCTCGCTTCGATTGGTGCCAGTGAATCTGCCGTGAGCATGTTGCGTCGTGAACGTGATGGGAAAGCGGAAATCCTTGTCTACGAATCAACATCTAAGGGCTTGTCGCTAGTGCTCGGTTTGCAAAAGGCACTCTATTCGTCGCTGGATGTATTGCCGATTCCGAAGGTAATGACTTATCAACTACCGAACGGACATGATGACGTCAGTTTTGTGCGACCTGTGCGCGGCTTGGTAGCGCTTCATGGGTCTCAGGTGGTAGAAGGCGTAAGCATGTTCGGGCACACAGCGGGCCGTGTCACCCACGGCCACCGCTTCCAAGGTGTCAAGGACATCATGCTCAACGATGCCGACGAATACGAATCCCGCCTTGAAAGAGAAGGCGGTGTGGTGGCCTCATTCGACAAACGCAAGGCCGAAATCCATCGACTGTTGTTGCAGCGCGCCGAGGAATGCGGCGACACGCTGGGCGAACTCGCGGACTATGCGGCGCTATTGGACGAGGTCACGGCGTTGGTGGAAATGCCGACCGTGTACGTGGGCAAGTTCGATGCCGAGTTCCTGAGCGTGCCCGCCGAATGCCTCATCCTCACGATGAAGTTGAACCAGAAATATTTCCCGCTGTTTCTCTCCGAAGGCGGGTTGTCGAGCCGCTTCCTGATCGTGTCCAACATGCGTCTCGACAATCCGTCGAATGTGATCGAAGGCAACGAACGCGTCGTCCGGCCGCGCCTGGCCGATGCCCGATTCTTTTTCGAGACCGACAAGAAAACCAGGCTGGCGGACCGTATCCCGAAGCTCGCGAGCGTGGTGTATCACAACAAGCTGGGCTCGCAAGGCGAGCGCGTCGAACGCGTGCGCAAACTTGCCGTCGAGATCGCCGGCAAGATCGGTGCGGACGCGGCGCTAGCTGATCGGGCCGCACTGCTGGCCAAGGCCGATCTGGTCACCGACATGGTCGGCGAATTTCCGGAGCTGCAGGGTACGATGGGGCGTTACTACGCGCTGCACGATGGTGAATCTCCGATGGTCGCAGATGCAATTGCGCAACATTACCAGCCGCGCTTTGCCGGCGATGCCCTGCCAAGTTCGCCTGTCGGCATCGCGGTCGCATTGGCGGACAAGCTCGAGACGCTGGCCGGTTTGTTTTCCATTGGCCAGGTGCCTACAGGGGACAAGGACCCTTTCGCGTTGCGACGCCACGCCCTCGGAGTGCTGCGCATGCTGATCGAGCGCGACCTCGCGTTGACCCTACCCGGCCTCATCGAGCACGCGATGGCGCCGTTCTCCGGCAACACGCGGGAGGCACGTGAACAGTTGGCCGCCTATGTCTATGAACGGCTGGGCGGTTACCTGCGCGACCTGGGGTATACGACCCTCGAAGTGGAGGCGGCCATCGCCGCGCACCCACCCTGGGGCGAATTCCCGGCGCGCCTCGCCGCCATCCGTGCGTTCACCAAATTGCCTGAAGCCGAAAGCCTCGCCGCGGCCAACAAACGCATTGGCAACATCCTCAAGAAATCCCCCGAGCGGTATGGTCGGGCGGACCCGTCACGCTTCGTGGAGGACGCTGAGCGTACGCTGCACGCTGCCCTCGCCGCGGCGCAACCGGTGTTCGAAGCGCATCTGGCCAAGCGCGATTACACATCGGCGCTGAAATCCCTGGCGCCGATGAAAGCCCCGGTTGATGCGTTTTTTGACGGCGTGATGGTCAATGTCGAGGATCCGGCCTTGCGGGTCAATCGCCTCGCCTTGTTGGCGGATTTGCATGACCTCATGAACCGCGTGGCGGATCTCTCCAAGCTGGCGGCTTAGCCCGGGCGCCACTCTCGGTACAATTTCGCCATGCCATTTGCCAAACTCGTCATCCTCGACCGCGACGGTGTCATCAACCATGACTCCGAACACTTCATCAAGTCTCCAGACGAGTGGAAACCCATTCCGGGGGCCATCGAGGCCATCGCGCGGCTCAATCAGAATGGCTTTCGCGTGGTGGTGGCCACCAACCAGTCCGGCATTGGCCGTGGCCTGTTTGACATGGCCACGCTCAACGCCATCAACGACAAGATGTGCGGGCAGGTGTTCCGGCAGGGCGGCCGCATTGACGCGGTGTTTTTCTGCCCCTGCACCGCCGAGCAGAACTGTCACTGCCGCAAACCCGACACGGGCATGTTTGAAGACATTGCGGTCCGCTTTCATACCGGCTTGAACGGCGTACCAACGATTGGCGATTCGCTGCGTGACCTGGAGGCCGGCGTGAAATCAGGCTGCGTTCCCTATTTGGTCCTTACCGGCAAGGGAAAAAAGACCCAAAAGGCGGGGGGGCTTCCGCCGGGCACGCAGGTCTTTGCCGATCTGGCGGCTGCGGTCGACCACCTGATTGCCGAGGCCTCATCCGCCCCGGCCGCCGCATGATCCTGCTGCGCTCGACGCTGTTCTTCGTGCTTTCGATCGTCAACACGATCTTCTGGGGCATCTTCACCGTACCCGCGTCATTGATTCACTCGCGCACCGGCTACGATCTGGCGCGCTTGTGGGGCGTGTGCGAGCTGTGGATGATCCAGAATGTGTGCGGCATCCGCCACCGAATCATCGGATTGGAGAATGTTCCGGCGCATCCGTGCATCTCGATGGCAAAACACCAGTCGGCGTGGGAGACGGTATTCATCCTTTGCCATATTCCGCGGGCCGTGTGGATCATCAAGAAAGAGCTGGTGTGGCTGCCGATCATCGGCTGGGTGCTGGCGGGGCTGAAGTCGATTGCCATCGACCGCAGGAGTGGCAAGGCAGCCATTGAACAAATCGTCGAGCAGGGCCGTGACCGTTTGGCGCAGGGCTGGTGGATTTCGATATTTCCGGAAGGCACACGCGTTGCACCCAAGACCCGTGGCCAATACCGGATTGGTGGCGCCATCCTGGCTGCGCGAACCGGTGCACCGGTGTTGCCCATCGCCCACAATGCCGGCGAGGTGTGGCCGCGCTATTCGTTCATGAAATATCCCGGCACCGTCACCGTGTGCATCGGGCCGGTGATCCACACGCAGGGGCGTGAGCCAGCCGACATCATGAAGGACGTGGAAAACTGGATCGAAGGCGAGATGGAGCGCATGACCCCGGCGCGCGGAGCCTGAGCGTGGCGCGCGGATTGGACGATAGCATCCGCCAGAGCATCGCGCTCGACGGTGTGCGTGTCGATTACAAGTTGGTGCGCCGGCGCGGACGCCGGGGTTTGGGATTGAAAATCGATGGCACCGGCATGACGGTTGCAGCATCGCTGACGACGCCCATGGCCTCCATCGAAGACCTTATTGGAAAGAATTCGGCGTGGGTGCTCAAGAAATTGGGAGAGTGGTCGCACCGGAAGATCGAGCCGCAGCGCTGGGAAACGGGGGCGACGGTGCTGTTCATGGGAGAGCCGCGCATCCTGATGATTGATGCCGGCCATGCGCGCACAGCGGTCGAAGATTCGCTCGGGCACCTGTTCGTGAAAGTACGCAGTGCCGATGGCGAGGCCGTCGAGAAAGCGGTGTCGACGTGGTACAAGAAGCAGGCGTTGCCGCACCTGGCGCAGCGCGCATTCATCTTTGCGCGGCTGCATGGCATTGTGCCGCCGCGTGTGTTCATCACCAGTGCCAACAGCCGGTGGGGCAGCTGCAACTCGCGGCGCGAAGTGCGATTTTCCTGGCGCCTGATCAAGGCGCGGCCAGCATTGATCGACTATGTGGTCTGCCACGAACTGGCGCATTTGCGCCACATGAATCATTCGGCGTCCTTCTGGAAGGAAGTCGAGCGCATGTGCCCGGACTACAAACTGCTCAGGGCCGAACTCGATTCAAACGATCATCGTTTTCGCGCGTTCTGAGCTGGCCCGCTAGCCTCGGCTTTTGTGGGCGATCGCTGGCGCGCTCGCCTCCCAATTCACCCCATCAAACGGCACCACCTTCATCGATCGCGGTTCCGTCGACAGGCAGCGCGCATTCACATCCACGCCATCCGGATTCGAGCGGGGAATGTAGAACGACCTCACGCCGCACACCTTGCAGAAATGGTGCTTGGCCACGCCGGTGTTGAAGGTGTAGGTGGCCAGCGATTCCATGCCCTTCAACAAACGAAACTTCGACTGCGGCACGATGAGGTGCAGGAAGCCGCTCATGCGGCACAGCGAGCAGTTGCAGTCCTCGACTTCAAGATCTTCGGGCGCCTCGACTTCAAATTGGATTCGGCCGCAGTGGCAGCCGCCGTGGTAAATCATCGTCCGGCCCACACGTGTCGTGCCACGCGCGCCACGTTGCCGCCCATCACCCGTGCCGCACCCGCTTCGTCGATCCCGGCGCGCATCAGGGCGTCGCGCATGTCCCGCCACGCGCTTACCGGAACGTATTCGACCTTGGCCAAAGCGCGGTCGTATCCCGCCGCCTTGGGCCACCAATACGAAGGATCGAATCCGCCCGGCGGCGTGTCGTCGACCCCGGCCTGGTAGAAGCCGATGTCGGTGCCGATGCCGACATGCTCGATGCCGACGAGGTCGGCCACATAGGCTGCGTGCCGCGCAATATCCCCGGCACCGGGCGTTGCCCTGCCCAGAAACCATGACACGCCGGAGACGCACACCACGCCGCCCGTCGCGGCGCAGGCCTTGATCTGCTCGTCGGTGATGTTGCGACCGTGCTCGACCAGCGCGAGCGGATTGGCGTGCGAAAAAATGACCGGCGCGTTGGACTCCGCCATGATGTCCAGCGAGCAACGCCGCCCCGTGTGCGAGCAATCCATCAGCATGCCAGCCTCGTTCACCGCGCGCACCATGCGTTTGCCCAACGCGGTCAATCCCCGCTCGGTGTCGTGGCAACCATCGGCGACATTGTTGTTGCGGTTGTAAGCGAAGTGGATTTGATTGACACCGAGTTCGCGATATACCGCCACCATCTCGGGGCGATCCATCAAGGGCATGGCACCCTCGAGGTCGAAGCCGATGGCGAGGACGCCGTCAGCCTTGGCGGACTCGATCTCCGCCACCGTGCGCGCCAAACGAAACTGTTGGGGAGCGCGCTTGATCGAGGCACGAAATCCGGCAATTGTTTGCATGACCTGCGAGACCGGATTCAGATCCATGCCGACGTTGACAGAGACATAGTCGACCCCGTTCGCACGAAATGCATCAAGGGCCGAGAACTCGGCGTCGGGATGGAGCGGCAGGCAGATGTGGGCGTCCCAGGTGAGCATGACTTGTCCAATGCGCGGCTCGGTCAATGTGCCATTCTCCCGCATGCTGCGTCATCTTGCGCGATGGTTTTCGTGGCAGCATGGCGCGATTGTTCTCCGGGTGCCTGAGCATGAATGACCCCTTTACCGTTGCCGCCGCCCCTTTCCAACCGCCCGCGGGGGCCCGGGTTGTTTGTACCCTGGACATGCATACCGGCGGCGAGCCGCTGCGTGTCATCACCGCCGGATTGCCTCCACTGCCGGGCCGCACGGTCCTGGAAAAGCGCGCGTGGTTTCGCACCCACCTGGACCCGCTCCGCACGGCGCTGATGTGGGAGCCGCGCGGGCACGCCGACATGTACGGCGCGGTGTTGAGCGAGAGCGAAAGCGAGTCCGGCGCGTTCGATGTGTTTTTCCTGCACAACGAGGGCTACAGCACCATGTGCGGCCACGCCATCCTGGCGTTGACGAAGCTGGTGGTTGAAAGCGGCGCGGTCGCAGCCGGGCGGCACGATGTCGTCTTTCATGTCCCCGCCGGACGAATCGAGTCGCGCGCAACCCTGCATGAAGGCGTGGTGGTCCGCAGCGCCTTTCGAAATGTGCCCTCGTTCGTGCTCCACCGGGACGCGACGGTCGATGTGCCGGGATTTGGCGCGGTTGTGCTGGATGTCTCCTATGGGGGCGCATTTTATGCGCTGGTTGACGCCGAGCGCATCGGGCTTTCTCTCGACGCGAAAAATGTCAACGCGATCATCGATGCGGGCCGCCGCATCAAGCGCGCGGTGATGGACGTGCTGCCGATCCAGCATCCCTTCGAGCCGGAACTCTCATTCCTCTATGGCACGATCTTCACGAGCCCGCCCCACTCAGGCGGCCATCACAGCCGCAACGTCTGCGTGTTTGCCGACGGCGAGGTGGATCGCTCCGCAACGGGGTCAGGCGTCTCTGCGCGCATTGCGCTGCACGTGGCGAGGGGCGACGTGACGCTTGGGGAGGTGATCGAGATCGAGAGCATCACCGGCAGCACCATGCAGGTGCGCGCTGTCGGGCAAGTCCCCTTCGGCCCGCACGCGGCGGTGATTCCGGAAGTCAGCGGAAGTGCACACTACACCGGGCGCCACGAGTTCTGGATCGATCCGGAAGACCCGATGAAGGGAGGCTTTCTGATCCGGTGAATGAAGGGTGCGGCGGCGACCTACGCGCCGTACTTTGCTTTCATGTGTTTCACCGAGGCCTTGATGAGTTTTTCCAGCACTTTGATGTCGATATCCGCCAGTGAATTCACATAGAGGCAGGACTTGCCGGTTTTGAACTTGCCCAGGCCGGCCATCAATTCTTCGTGGCCCGCAAAGCCGGACATCAGGTACAGCGTGAGGTTTTGCTTTCTTGGGGAAAAACCCGCGAGCGGCCAGTCACCGGTTTTGCCGTTGGCATAGGTGTAGGTGTAACTGCCAAAGCCGACGATGGCGCTGCCCCACATTTTTGGCGGCGCGCCCGTGGCCTTCTGCATGAGGGCGGCGACCGTCCTGCAATCGGATTCGCGGCCTGCGCCCGCTTTGGCAAGAAACGCCGAAACGCTGGCATCGTTCAGTTTGGTCTTGAGTTCGGCCATGGGACTACCCCCTTGTGTGCGAAATGGAAGGATCGCGCGAGGCGGGGCACTGGTCAACCCGGCAGCAAGCATGCTGTGCTGGCGGCTGCGAAAAGCTTGTGTCGTGCCCGAAGGCGCAAATTGTTCACCCTTGGGTGCTACCAGCTGCCACGCGCAAATTCAGTTCAGTCCGCGTTGGCCGGCAACGCTAGACTGCCTGCGACCAAAGTGGAAGGCAATCAATGAGGCGATCCATAGTTTTCCTGGTATTGACGATGTTGATGATGTTTGTTGCGAAGGGTCACGCGGCGCCGGGGCAAATTGATACACGGTTCGGAACTGGAGGCATGGCCATTGCAGTGCCGACCGTGAATGGTTCGGCGCGTTTCATCACCACGGACGGCGCCGGAAAAATCTTCGCGACCGGCTCGGCGAGCAGCATTGCGGCTACTCCAGTAGTCGACACCCGCAAGCATGAGCTGATTGTGCGCTGGCAGTCAGATGGAACGCCCGACCCCACATTCAACGGCACCGGCCTGTATCAAGCGCCTCTGTCGCCGGACGACATATTCAGTGTCAACGCCATACGCGACCACGAGGGCATGGGGCTGTTCTTTCTGGACGCCAATCGCTGGCTTGCGATTCGTGCACAGGACTATTATTGCCTTGCTCCAGCCGCCTGTTCGGGCCACCAGCCGCGAATTGCAGGTAGAGTAATCTACGATCACGGCGGTACGGATCCCGATTTTTGGTCGCCTGAGATGGGCTTTGGCGCTCCAGATCGCACACAGTTGATTTTTGACCGCGCCGACGGCGTTGTGATCGTGGGATCGGGCAACGACAACCTGTATGGCGCCGGCAAGACCTCGCTGGCAAAAGTGCGAATTGACGGCACGACGGATGTGAGTTTCAACGCGGCTATTCGGGCGGATTATCGTTTGGGCTGCCAGTCTCTTACGACTTTGGGTACCGACCGGCGAAGCCGGGGAAAAGCGCTTCGTCTACCGAACGGGAAGGTGCTTTTGGCGCAGGGCATTGAGGTCAATCCGCCATATCCGTTTGATTCGCAACCTGCTTCCGCGAATCCACATCGCCTGTGCCTCTCCCGCTTCCAACCCGACGGCCAACGCGACACAAGCTTTGCAGACCAAGGCGACCGGGTGTTCGACTCACTGCCCTTCAGTTCTGCACGTATCGAGCCTGTCGGCTTGTTTGCGCAACCAGGGGGCGGGCATGTGCTGCTGCTGCAAAGAACATTGTCCCCTGAAATGGGATCCACGAAGGGCTACACGTTGGTTTGGCTCAATGAAGAGGGACTGCTGGACATTCGCTACGGAAATAATCTGGGATACAGCAACCTCAATGTCGTCCCGGTGGCGGTGATCACCGCCGTGACGATGCAAACGGATGGCTACTTACTGCTGGCGGGATACGCGCCGGTCAATGCCAGCAGTCCAGTCCAAGAAATCGACTACAACCGGCCGCTCCTCATGCGTTTGCACCCTCAGGGCGGCATCGACCTGACGTTTGGCCCCACTGGCGGGCGAAGCACGGATCTGATCGTGCAAGGCAAGCGCCTGCACCCGAACGCCATTCACGTGGCCGCGGACGGCGGCATCTTCGTCGCCGGAGCGGCGGCCGATGGGGCGCTCACCTCGGGCATCACCACGCAATTCGCCGTGATGAAACTGCAAGGCAATCCGCCAACGGCACAACAACCCGCTGCGTCCACCGGAGCAGGCACCGGCGGCGGGGGAGGCTGCGGCATCACGCGCGATGCGCGCTTCGATCCGACCTGGTTGGCGATGTTGCTTCTCGCTGCGAGCATGCTCTGGCAGCGCAGGTCAGCGAAACAAAAAAATCGTATGTAAGAGTCCAGCGCCGGTGCGGTGTTTGGGCCCCTTTCGCCCCAACCACCGCACC
>JBGAUM010000128.1:0-9055 GCA_044228625.1 Usitatibacteraceae bacterium
CGAGGTGCAATTGATGATGGCGTACTTCGCGTTGCAACGCGAGTTGCACCAACTGAATCACTTGCGCGGGGAGTATTGGAATGGCGGGGAGTGGTTGGAGTGCATGGGGGAGGGGCGATGAAAATCATTGCGGTGTTTTCTTCTCTCAGGATTAGGGCCATGCGTACATTTACCATCGAAAATCCCCCCAACCCCCCTTTTTCAAAGGGGGGCTTTCAATCGAAACCCTTTTCTCAAATGGGCACTTCCCCCTTTGAAAAAGGGGGAGTGAGGGGGATTTTCCGGCGTCTGAATTTGCGGGGACTTTCAACCTCTGCGCTTCTGTTCACATCGACTCTCGCAAGCGCATCAACCAACATCCCACCCCCACCCCAATCCACCCCTCTCCTCCTCTCCGGCGCCACGCTGCACACCGTGAGCGGCGCATCGATCCCCAACGGCGATCTCCTCATCGACAAAGGCAAAATCGCGGCCATCGGCGCGGTAGGAAGCATCAACGCACCTGCAATCGTTCAACGCATCGACCTCAAAGGCAAGCACATCTACCCGGGTTTCATCACGGCCAACACCGCGATGGGGCTGACGGAAATTTCTGCCGTCCGCGCCACGCTCGACCAGGTGGAAACCGGAACAAACAACCCGAATTCGCGCGCCATCGTCGCCGTGAATGCTGACAGCGAAATCATTCCCGTCACGCGCGCCAACGGCGTGCTGGCTGCGCTCAGCGTGCCGCGTGCGGGATTTGCGGGCGGCATCGGCGGCACGTCGGCCCTGATCCAGCTCGACGGCTGGACCTGGGAGGAAATGGGCGTGGTGCGAGAGGCCGGGCTGCACGTGTTCCTGCCCGCCATGCGATTCGGCACGGCCATGACGCCCACGCTGTCGCCCGCACGCATCGACGAGATGCAGAAGACTGCCGCTGCACGCCTGCGTGCGCTGGACAACGAATTCGAGACGGCAAAGGCCTATGCAAAAGCCGCCGATGCGGGAGAACTCACGGTGACCGATTCGCGCCTGGAAGCCATGCGCGCGGTGTTCAGCGGGCAGCGCAGGGTGTTCATGCACGCAGACGACATCGCGCAAATCCGCCATGCGCTCGGGTTTGCCGAGCGGCACGGAGTGAAGATCGTGATCGTCGGCGGCTACGATGCGCCGCACCTGGCTGCACTACTGAAAGCGAAAAACACTCCGGTGATCATCGGTGGTATCCACCGCTTGCCCTTGCGGCGCGGCGAGAATCCGGACACACCCAACGCCATCGCGGCAAAGCTCCACCAAGCCGGCGTGAAATTCGCCATCGCACGCAACGGCGCCGCATTCGACGCCGCACGCGAACGCAGCCTGCCCTTCGAAGCCGCTGCCACGATCGCCTACGGCTTGCCGCGCGAGGAAGCCTTGAAGGCCATCACGCTCTATCCGGCAGAAATTCTCGGCGCGGCAGATCGATTGGGCTCGCTGGACAAAGGCAAGCTCGCCAACTTCTTTGTCGCAGANNCAGACGGCGACCCACTCGAGATCCGCACGAACATCGAACGCGTGTTCATCCAGGGACGCGAAATTCCGCTCGAAGACAAGCAAACCAAGCTCAGGGACAAGTACGAAGAGCGCTACCGGCAGTTGGGCGTCTCGAAGTAAATACTTAAGCACTGGCGCGGCGTTTGGAGCAATAGCGCTTCAAACACCGCGCCGGTGCTTGGCTTTTGTGCGCCTTGTTGAGCGGTTTCAAAAGTAGCGCCACGCCATGCGCGCAGCCAGCAAGATCATCAGCAACGCAAACACGCGCTTCAACGTAGCCACCGGCAAGCGGTGCGCGGCGCGCGCGCCCATCGGTGCGGTCACCAAGCTGCCCAGCACCAGCCCCGCCAGTGCAGGCAGGTACACGAACCCGAGGTGCGGATCCGGCAGGCCCGGCGTGCGCCAGCCCGCGGCGATGTAGCCGAGCGTGCCAATGGCCGTCACCGGGATGCCGATGGCCGCGCCCGTGCCGATGACGGTGTGCATCGCCACGCCAAAATAGAGCATCACCGGCATCAGGAGAAACGTGCCGCCCGCGGAGACCAGGCCGGAGATCGCGCCAATCACCGCGCCTAGCATGAACAAGGCCATCGCCCCGGGCCAGACGTGCGACGCTTTCGGCTTCCTGCCCACCATCATGTTGATCGCGGCGGCAAACACGATGACCGCGAAGGCCAGGGCCAATGCGCGCTGCGACACCCAGCCGCTGGCAAAGCTCGCCAGCAGCGAGCCGGTGGCCATGCCGGGGACAAATCGTTTCACCAGCGACCAGTCAACAGCGCCGTGCTTGTGATGTTCGCGCACCGAAGCGCTCGAGGTAAAGGCGGCCGAAGCCATCGCCGTGGCAAGCGCAAGGTGCACCGTATGATCGCCACCGATCGCCTGTGCGGCGAACAGGGCTGCCAGGATGGGTACCAGGGTCATGCCGCCGCCAATGCCCAGCAGGCCCGCGATCCAACCCACGGCGGCACCGGTGGCGACATAGGCAAGAAGCCATGTCATGATGCGATTGTAGGCCGCAACGACCCCGATTCCCGGTTTCAGAACTTGTGAATTGCCTGATGACGATGACCATGCCCGCCTGGCTCGAATCCTCGCAACTGATCTTCATTGCCGCCGGCATCACGGCGGCCTTGTCCCTCATCGCGTTGTGGCTCCGTCTCGAGAGTCGCGCCACGGCCCGCAACATGCTGGTGGTGTCGCTGGTCGCCACGTCCGCACAATTGTTGAATGCCGCGCTTGCGCCGATGAACGACGTGCTGGCCGTCAATTGGGTGCGCGATGTCGTGCTGGTGGTCCTGGCCGCGGCACTGCTGCGCATGGTCGGCATGGTGTTGTTTCGCGGCGTCCTTCAGCGCCTGGGCGCGAATCCGCCACGCATCGTCGAGGACCTCGCCGTCACTGGCGTGTTCCTGGCCTGGCTGGTCATGTGGCTGCGCATGTCGGGGGTCGATTTCACCAGCATCGTCGCCACTTCCGCGGTGATCACGGCGGTGATTGCATTCTCCATGCAGGAGACGCTGGGCAACATCCTGGGCGGCGTGGCACTGCAGCTCGATCATTCGATCCGTATCGGCGACTGGGTAAAGATCGACGACCTGTCCGGTCGCGTGGTGGAGATCCGCTGGCGTTTTACCGCCATCGAGACGCGCAACCGCGAGACTGTCGTCGTGCCCAACAGCTACCTGATGAAAAACCGATTCACGGTGATCGGCTCGCGCGACGACCGTGAGCCACGCTGGCGTCGCTGGGTCTGGTTCAACGTGGCCACAGAGGTAGGCGTTTCACGCGTAGCCGACGTGCTGGAGCGGGCTGTCCGCGACGCCACGATTGCGCATGTCGCAACCGATCCGCCTCCATCGGCGGTGTTAATGGAAGTGCTCCCCAATGGAGCGCGCTTTGCGCTGCGCTATTGGTTGACCGATCCGCAATATGACGACCCGACAGACAGCGCGGTTCGCGCCCACGCACTCGCCGCCCTCAAGCGTGCCTGCATTCCGCTGATCATGCCGTTGGAGGAGCGCATGCTCATCAAGGAGAACGCGGAATTTCATGCGGAGCGGGAAGCCAGGGAGCAGGCGCGCCGCGTGGCGGTGCTATGTAATGTTGATCTCTTCAAGACGCTGACGCCGTCGGAAACCGCAGAACTTGCGCGGCACCTGACGCACGCGCCGTTTGTGAAGGGCGATGTCATCACCCGCCAAGGCGCCGTTGCGCACTGGCTCTATCTGGTGGTGACCGGCCAATGCGAAGTCGTGGTCGACAAACCGGACGGCGAAAGAAAGCACGTGGCCACCTTGGGCGATGGCAGCATCTTCGGGGAGATGGGCATGATGACCGGGGAGCCGCGTCGCGCGACTGTGATCGCCGAAACGGATGTCGAGTGCTACCGGCTCGACAAGGAAGGATTTCGCGCGGTGCTGGAGTCCCGCCCCGACCTGGCGCAGGAAGTTTCCCGGGTGCTCGTGGATCGCAACGTCGCGCTGGTGAAGACCGGCGGGACGGATCCGGGAAACCGGCAAAGCGCGCACGCCGGCCTGATCAACAAGATCCGGGCGTTTTTCGACTTGGCGTGATCACCCGCAAGATTACTTGATCCTGCGCTTCTGGTAGTCCTCCTCAATCGTATCGCGAAAGAAACTCAGCATCGACGATGCAGTGGAGAAGCGTCGCCAGACTTCAGACGACACATTGCCATACTCAAAGGTGCCGGAGGATTGCTCGACCACCAAGACACGGCGTGCAGGGTCGTACCCAATCGCACGCAGGTTACCCACCGAGACTTTTTTCATTTCCATTTGGTTTCCTTCCACCTCGCGCCCGACACGGCGCTCGGATTCGGCTCTGTCCAGCCGCGCGCATGGCCCCTAGGCATAGTCATTCCCGATAATCGCATTGATGCGGGCACACGCCTCCTCATCAAGCTTTGCCGAGATTTCCAGCGCCTTCATGTTGTCCTGCAGCTGCGCAAGCTTGGTGGCGCCCGTGATCACGGTGGAGACATGGGGGTTCTTCACGCACCATGCGATGGCCAGCTGCGCGGTCGTGGCCCCCAGATCATTGGCAATCTTGCCCAGTTCCACCACCTTGGCATTGCGATGGGCATCGAGCAGGTCGTCCTTCATCCAGGCCATATTCTTGAGCGAAGCGCGGCTGCCCTCCGGAACGCCTTTGGCATATTTTCCGGTGAGGAGGCCGGAGGCCAGGGGACTCCAGGTCGTGGTTCCCAATCCGATTTCCGAATAAAGGCGCGCATATTCATTTTCGACGCGCTTGCGCTTGAAAAGGTTGTACTCCGGCTGTTCCACGACGGGTTTATGCAGGTGATGCTTGTCCGCAATCTGCCACGCGCCCATGATGTCCGCCGCGCTCCACTCGGAAGTTCCCCAATACACCGCCTTTCCTGATGCAACGATATCGTGCATCGTGAAAACGATCTCCTCCAATGTGGTGTTCGCGTCCGGCCGATGGCAATACACCAGGTCCACAAACTCGAGCTGAAGGCGCTTCAGGGACCCGTCGATGGCCTGCATCAGGTACTTGCGGTTGAGCGTGTTCCTTTCATTCACGCCCTCGCCCCACTTGGCCGGCAGGCCCCAGTAAAATTTGGTGGAAACAATGTAGGTCAAACGATCCCAGGCGAGTTTCTTCAACGCCTCGCCCATGATCGATTCGCTCTTGCCGCTGGCATACACTTCAGCGTTGTCGAAAAAATTCACGCCGTGATCGCGTGCGGCGCTCATCAATTCGATAGCATTTTTTTCATCCACCTGATTGGCATAGGTCACCCAGCTCCCAAACGAGAGCGCGGAGACCTTCAGTCCGGCACGGCCCAGACGGCGATATTCCATGTTGATGCTCCTAATCCAAGTTCATTGATTGCGCCACTGCTCGCGCTCGTCATCGATATCCTGATATGGATTGACGACCACGACCCGCGCTCGTTTCGGACCCGCCGCAAACTCTTCCAACTTGACCAGCACCGGGAACAGTTCCTTGAGTTTTGCGCGGGCGTCGTCTTCCTGGTCAAACACCAGCAACTGCCCAAACGGACTCTTCACATCGCGCCAGCGCTCTGGATGCGCGTCATCGTCCTGCACCTGCAACTTGAAGGTCTTGGCCATGCCTTACTCGGCCAGGTAGCGGAGCGCCTCGGCGCGCTCCTCTTTCAACGCAATCCACCACACCTTGCCCTTCTCGTCGTGCTTTCCGCAAGGGGTGAACACGGAAAATCCGGGATAGTGCTTGCCGATATTGTTCGGGTCTTCTTTTCTGGTGCGGGGTGGCGCTTCGAGGTTGTTGTTGTCACCAATGCCCAGCGGAAACAACCAGCAGCCTTTCGGCTTCCACTTCCATTTGTGCACACCCTTCTTGTACGCAAGCGTCTGCAGGCCGCACTTGCCGTCGGCTTCGGCGAAGCAGCAGCGGGTGTTGGAAAAGTGCGCGGGCTTTACTTTGTATTGGTAGGGCCGCACGTTGGTTTTCCGGCCGGTGTTTCCTTCCCAGTTGCCGTCAATGATGTAATCCTTGGGCAGGTAGGAGAAATGCTCTGGATTGGCCCTGACCACGCGGCGAATCATCGCTTCCTCCCCGTCGGCCAGAAAGGCGACATCACTGCAGCAGATCCCTTCACATTGCGCCAAATCGCAGTAGTGAAGCTTGGCGTGTTTCTTGGCCGGTTTCTTGTTGCTCGTCATCAGTGCATGTCCCGCAAGTCGAAGTTTCCGCCATTGGTGAGCTTGCCGGCATCGATGGCCGCGAGGATGTCGAACGCGACGTCCTTGGCGGGCCGTAGCGTGCCATCGTTCTTCATCGCTTCAAACCTTGGGCGATCCGGGAATGCGTGCGGGTCGGCGCTTCGCACCACGGCCTGCATCGGGGTGTCCACGACGCCCGGTGCCAGCGAGCAAATGCTGAGCCCCGGTTCGGCTTCCAAGGCGGCTACCCGGGTCGCCATTTCCAAGCCCGCCTTGCTCGTGCAGTAGGCAGACCATCCGGCGATGCCGCGCTTGGCCGCGCCCGACGAAATGTTGACCACCAGACGCGACTGCGCACGTTGACGAAATGCATTTGCAAAGTGCCCCGTCAGCAACATGGGCGTCGCGACGTTTACCGTCAGGTTGTTCGCCAGCTCGTCCGCATGAAGCGCATCAAACCGCGCGACCGGCTGCGCGACACCGGCATTGTTGATGAGGACTGCCCGCTCGAACGTACCCGTCCCTGCCAATGCCTCCACTTTCGCAAATGCGGCGCCAACGGCACCCAAGTCACGAAAGTCCAGAGAAACATTTCCAGGCGTGTGCCGGGAATCCGGCGCACGGGAAATACACACGAGCATCACGTCGGCTCTTTGCACGAGCGCGTCCTTCAATGCAGCGCCAATCCCGTTGGTCGTGCCGGTGACAATGAAAAGATCCATGGGGCGTTCTCGTTGTCCTTATCTGAAAATCCGTGAGAGTGCGAGGTCGATCCCGAGGTCCACCAAGTCCGCGATGCCACCCCCGTGCCGCACGGGTTCATTCCACCACGGTTCCTGCGGCTTTGGCGGCGTGCGATGCGCATCGAGGATCGCATCGGCCATCTTCAGCGGATCGCGAGGCGCATGTTGCTTGGCCTCGGCTTGCCGGAGTCCGGCGAGTGCTTTGGCGAACGCCCCCTCGTCGAGCACGCTGATGGCGGATCCGCAATGCGTGCACGCCGTGTCCTGGGTCAGGTTGATGGGTCCGCCGCAGCTTGAACAGCGAATCTGCTTGACGGTGAGTTTCATCTGGGCCAATTCCCCCGGCTGCACGGTTCGCACGAACTGTTTTTCACGCAGGAACTGTGCAAAGCTGATCATGCGGCCGTGCCCGGTCGGGCAGCGGTGGTAATTGAACCGACCGGTGCGCGCCAGATCATTGGTCAGCGACAGCTGCCGCGAACACGCCGGGCACGCGGGCGTCACCGAAACCGTGTTGCGCCCCTGGTTACGCGCCTCATGAATGCGCTTGAACAGGTCGATGACGGAAGACGGGGAGAGCGACGTACTTTCGAGGTTGTCGAACCAGATGACGTGGCAGGGCCAGCAAACATCGATTTCTACCGGCCCGCCCAAATGGTTGGACAACGGCAACGCCTGCATGGGCGCCGCACAACTGGCGCAGGGTATCGACATGGAGTCAGGCCAGCAGTGCGTCGATGCCCGCTTGTGCGATGGCCGCGTCGTCGGAGGACTTCACGCCAGACACCCCGACAGCGCCGATGACCTCGCCCTGCACCACGATCGGCACGCCGCCTTCCATGAAAGTGACACCCGGCATGGAGAGGGCGGCCACGCGCCCATTGTTGACCATCTCTTCATCGTTCTTGGTGGGCCGCTTTCGAATGGCGGCCGAATGCGCCTTGCCTTGCGCCACGGCCACGCTGGCCACCGCGCATCCATCGAGGCGGGAAAAGGTCAACAAATGGCCGCCGTCGTCCACGATGGCGATGCACACCGCCCATTGATTTTTCTTCGCATGGGCTTCGGCAGCCGCAAGCATCTTGTGACAATCGTCGAGGGAGAGGACGGGTTTGGTTCTCATGGCAGCGCAATCAATCCGGATGCGGGAATTATACGCAGCATGATCGACAGTCCCGGTTTCCATGCTTGAAACTCCAGCGCTGGTGCGGCCTCTGGCGCCTTTTTCGCCAAAACACCGCGCCAGTTCTGGAGTTTCGTGGGCGATACCTATCCTCGACCTGCAAGATAGCGTTTGCGTTTGGGTTCTGCAAATCGTTCAATGGCGTAGCGCAGCATGGTGCGCGGCATGGTCCGCTGGAAGCGCTTGAGGAAAGTCTCTTCGTACTCCTCCCCAATGCGCTTGCCCACTTCGCGCAGCATCCAGCCAACCGCTTTTTGAATCAGGTCCTCGCGGTCGTGCACCAGAATTTCGGCAATGCGCAGGGTCTCCGAATATTCACCACGCTTGATGTAGTGGAACGTGGCTAGCATGGCAATACGCCGCTCCCAGATGGAGTCTGATTTCGCGAGCTTGTTGAGGACGCGCCGTCTCAGTGCCGGCTTGTCGGCCAGAAATGCGCCAACGAAATGCTCTGCGGAAAGGTCGACCAGGTCCCAGCCGTTGATATGGCGGGTACTTTTCAAGTACAACTCGTAGATGGCCCTGCGGGTGTTGTCATCTCCCTTCTGGTAGAGCCGCACCAACAGAAGCAGGGCCACGGCGCGCGCTTCATGCCAGCCGGATTTCAGCAGCGGTACCGCCACCTCCAATCCGGCACCGCGCAGGTCCCGGACAAACGCCCGAAGTGCTGGCGCACGGATCCCCAGGAAGCGATCACCTTCTCCATACTCACCCTTGCCGGTCTTGAAGAATCGCAAGGCCCCCTGGGCGATTGCCGCACTTCCCAGGCCAGCAAGCCGGCGCAAGGCAACCGGCGCGGATGGTGGAACGGCGGGTTTGCGCTTTCCGGTTATTTGCCGACGTTCTTTGCGGCGTGCACTTTCCATTCATCCGCCAGTTGAGCGCCGGTTTTGTAGTGCGGAACACGGAAGATGAGC
>JBGAUM010000129.1:0-9053 GCA_044228625.1 Usitatibacteraceae bacterium
CGGTGCTTGCGGCATCGATCCGCAGCGAAGGGCGGAGACCTTGTCGGTGGAGGAGTTTGTAAGGTTGGCGGATGCGCGCATGGAGTGACCATGAACCCCGAGCGCAGGCGCCACGGAATTGAACCGTCAGATTGGGCGGTGTTCGCTGTCGTCCTCGCGCTGGCCGTTTTCGCAACCATCGACTCGCAGTACGCCTTTCTCGTCGCGTGCCTGGGCATTCCCGGCGCGCTGATTTGGATCTTTCGGATTGTCGTTGCGCATCAACGTCGGCCACAAGCTGCGAAAACACTGAGCATCTTTGGCGCATTCGTGTTGTTTGCCGTCGGCCCCGCATCATGCACGATCCAGACCAGACTGCTTGAAAAACGGCTCGAAGCTGTGATCGCCGCACTCGAATCGCACCGCTCAACACACGGCCAATATCCCAAGTCACTGAAGGAACTCAGCCCGCAGGTGGATACAGCGTGCTCACCCCGTTTTCCTCGCCAGGTGCACTACAGCACCAGCAACGGCAACACGGAGTTCTCGCTTATGTGTGTGAACTACGGCATGAACAAGCACGCCTATTCGTCAGTCACGAGAAAGTGGAAAGGTTGGGACTGAGACACAGCGTTTGCTCACCGAATCGCCCGACGGAGTCTGACCGTTTGAGCTACGGAAGCGTCAGTTCGTTAGCGCTCCGCATGAGCGAAGGGCTAGGCCTCAGGACGGAACTTGCTGCCTTTCGGAACCCATGGCTCCCAAAGAACTTCGCGCCAGTCGTACTGCCGAATCGCATGGCATGTGGACATGCCTTGGGCTCGCAAAAGAAGGTTGTACTTGCAGAAAATTTTGTCAAGAACATCGAGTACGGCGTCCACTTCTTCGAACTTGGGTATACGACGAATTTCTCCGGGACTCGTTCTGTGCGCAATGCGCTTGTTCACGAACCGACGGACCCGTTCGCTGGCATCTTCAAGACGACGAAGGTCAGCGCGGACTGCGTTCTGACTCAGCTGCTTGACGTTCTTTCCCGCGACGGCGTCGAACGACCTATGTCCTAACTCCTCGCCCATGGGAGCGCCACGATACATGCGTACATGCACAGCGCGATTAATTACACCTGGATTCTCCAAGATTTCGAACAGCATGCGCCAAAGCGAGTGAGAGTCTTTGCTTTGGTCCATAAAGCTTCGAAGCCCCACAGTCTGTGCAACGACGTAATTTCGACACATCCAATCAAAGAAACTTCCAGATTCGAGAATCTGTTTGTTGTCCTTGGCAATCTCTTGCAGTTGCCAGAACATCTCTCGCTTGCCAAGAAGGTCGGTTATGTCGTGACTCATTCTCGGGAGCCACTTGATCCACTTGCGCCGCAATCGAGCATGCGTACCTATGTCGTTCTTGTATTTCTTTGGGCGCGTGCGCTTCGACATAGTTGGAATCCGAGGTCTAACGTCCGATTAGACCGGCGGACAGGAGGCGAGTGCGCGAAGTGCACGAACGCACCTGTACGTCCGCGTCGAAGGAGCTGGTTAACCGCATTAACTCAACACTCCTCGAATCGAACTGTTCGGAATATCAAAGCCAGCCAAGAACTCATTCAGATGCATGGCGTTCACGACTACGACTGTATTTTCTCTGCGATAGTCTGGGTCGTCGTGACGCAACCAGTCTTCTGGCGTAAGTAGTGCCGGCCGCATCGAGAACTGCTTCCTTACTCGTACGAACGGCACATCCCTTATCTCCGCTTCCTTCAACGTCCCATCGTCCAGCGAAAGGTTGGGAGGATCAAATGCTGCAACCTTGAGATTTGCGGTTGTGACGATCATGTTGAAGTACATTCGCGTCGATTCATCACCTGCGCGCCTGTAGTCGCGTTCTTCTAGAGCCAGCGCCTCGGTGGATGAAACGAGTTCGCCTGCTACCCGCTCCAAGAACGTGTTCTTATCGCTGGTAGTCTGTCCACGCACAGCGCAGAAATGTGCCTCCGGCGAGGATGGATCGATCGGAACATCGTGCCAGCCAAAGTTTCCAAAGGTGCCGTTGCGGTAGTGAGTGACCCAGCACTTGCAATGCTGCCGATTGGTTGCTTTTCCCTTGTCATTGAAGAACACCCAAGTTGCATTTCGAACGCGCTTGCATTCGATAACGACCCGGGCAAAGTCGTGTCTGTCGCGCACGACAAGGTCGATGAAACCAGACTGGCCGTCAGCAGGATTGGTCCAAGCGTGTTCGGCATGGTAAACCCGCCACCCATGACGATCCTCTTCGGCTCGGACAGATTGAGCGACAGCAATTTGAAACGGGAACCCCGAGTCATTTGCAATCTTTAGGATGTCGGGATCTGTTGCCATGGTCCTGATGCTGTCTAACTTGATGTATTGGATCTCACTGTCCCCATTTCACGGCCAGCCGTCTCACGATCGCATTACGGACAAGAAGTGAAGTGTTCATTGCGATCAAGAGCTTATCACTCGACCCGCTTCTCAATGACCCCATGAACAGAATCGTGAAAATCATCACGCAACTCCCGCTGACTGTCCGCGCGAAAACGTGAAAGAAAGTTCAGAAGTCGAGGATTGACGCGCCGTTTCAGCCACTTTCGCCCCAAACACCTCGTCAATGCTGGGGTTTGGCGCCGATGCGAATCACGCCGAGCACCAAGCCCACGCCCAAGAGCACGAGCGCCGCACCCCCCAACATGGGAAGCGTCAATGGCTCTCCAAGAAACAGCGCGCCCCACAGCGCGCCGAACACCGGCACCAAAAAAGTCACCGTCACCGCGCGGGTCGGCCCGGCATCGGCGATCAGTCGAAAGTACAGCAAATACGCCAGCGCGCTGCAAACCACCCCCAGCACGACCACGGCACCGATGACCGTGGCTGAAGGCAGGGATGCCGGGAGTACCGCGATTCCTGCGGGTGCCAGCAGCAGCGCGGGCAAAATCAACGAGCCCGCCGCGACACCCATGGGCGGCGCGTCTGCCAGGTATTTCTTGGTATAGACATTGATGAACCCGTAGCACATGGTCGCCGCCACGCACGCGAGGACGGCCAACAGCGTATCCGGCGAGACGTTCACCGGCCCTAGGCGAACGATGGCACCAATGCCCAGGGCGCCAAGCGCCATGCCCAGCCACTGCGGCGCGCCGATGCGTTCCTTCAAGATCGCATGGCTGAAGAACACGGTAAAAAACGGCGCTGCAGCATTCAGGATGGCGCCGTATCCCGCCGGGAGCCTCACCATGGCCCACGAGATCAATGCGAACGGCAGTGCGGTGTTGAAAATCCCGACGATGAGGTAGCGCCATTTCCAGCGCTGCCATTCCAGGTTGCGCGCCATCGCCATGGCGATGGCCAGCATCACCACGCCACCCACGCTGATCCGCGTCCACATGGTGCCGATCCCGCCCAGCACCGGCGCCACGACGCGCAGCAACGCGTACGATCCACCCCAAATGGCGGCAAGGAGCACGAGGCGAAAAAGACTGGCGGAGGACATTGGCGGACGAAGGCTGGGATGGAGGGGCGTGCGGAAGTATGGGGTAGCAGGCGACCTCGCATCTCACGAATCTTGCGGTCAACCTTTCATTACCCACCCAAAGGTATCAGGCAAATTGAGTGCTCCACCACATCCATCCTGAAATCCTTGGCGTAGGGCGTCCAAACAGGAACCTTGAGGACCGCATGGAGGACATGGTCATGGCGCGAGATTGGACAGCTCCCGGAAATTTGCCCGCCTTTATACTCGGCGGTATGTCCACGACCCGATCCGTCGCAAAGCCAGGCCGGAAAAGCACGCGCAGGACCCTCGCGCCTGACGCCGGAAAAATGACGTCACCCCTGCCATCGGGCGAGGACGATGCCGTGCTGTTCGGGTTCCTGCAAGGGATGCAAAAACGCGATCAGGCCGCCCTCTCGCAGTTTTACGATCTCACCGTCAGCCGTGTGTACGCCGTGGCCTACCGCATCGTGCGCGTCGCGGAAATGGCTGAGGAAGTGGTCTCGGATGTGTATATGCAAGCCTGGCGGGATGCGCATCGATACGACGCGTCGCGGGGCCGAGTGCTGGGCTGGCTGCTGATCATGGCCCGGACCCGCGCGCTGGATGCACTGCGTCGCGACGAAGAAGCCTTCGCACATCCCGATCCCTACACGCTGGTCGATGAGCCCGTTGCCGACCATGCGGGGCCAATCGACCTGATTGCGGCGACCCAAAGCGGTACCGCCCTGCACGCGGCGCTCTGCAAACTGCCAACGATTCCCCGTCAGTTGCTAGCCCTGGCGTTCTTCAAGGGATTGACGCATTCGGAGATTGTGGAAGCGACCGGAATGCCGCTCGGGACGGTCAAGACCCACATTCGCAGGGCGCTTGCCACATTGAAGGACGCGCTGGACGGAAACAATGCTTCCGGCGTCACAGAAAAGACACGTTGACATGAAAAAGACGACCTCAAACTCCCCTATTCCTGGTGACACGCTTGAGTGGATCCTGTCAGGCCTTGCGCCGGTTCCCTTGGCTGCCGCACGCAAAATAGCAATGAAGAAGGCCCTGCTTTCCCGTGTCGGGAAAACCGCCAATCGCGCTGTGAAATTGCCGGGCGGCGACAACCCCATTCAAACCGTGCGGGCGGGCGATGGCGTTTGGAGGCCCTTGGCGCCGAGCGTGGAGATGCAGATCCTGTTTGACGACGGCGTCACCGCCTCGTGGCTGGCGCGCGTGATGCCCGGCGGCCGCTTGCCTGCGCATGACCATGCGCACGGCCCGGAGGAGTGTCTGGTGGTATCAGGATCCTGCCACCTGGACGACGTATTCCTTCAGGCGGGCGACTACCAGCTGGCCCCGGTCGGTTCCCGTCATGTCAACATTTACAGCGACACCGGGTGTGTGCTCTTTCTGCGCAGCCCCAGTTTCAAGTCGCGCACAGCGTCGGCGCACGCGTAACTCGCCGCGCCGCAGCGTTTCAGGCACCTGTTTTCGCGCCTCATCTCCGGCCGCTGGCACTTCCTCCAGCCCGTCCCTACGATAGCGCGTTGATTGACCGGCCGCCTGTCCGAAGGCCGGCCTGATTTGCGTCAAGTAAGCATGGAGGTTCGTCCACGACCGATTGAGGGACCTGCCTGCTTGGGTCCGTCCACAGATTGAAGGCTGCCGCGATGACGATCACCGCCCCCCATTCCCATCTTGCAAACACGGCACCCGTGGGTGATCAGCCCGCGGCACGCTGGCGTGAGGCGGAACGGCTCCAAACGCTACACACCTATGACTTGCTGGGCAGCGCGCCCGAGCCGATCTTTGACGAAATCACCAAGCTGGCCTCGCAGATCTGCGATGTGCCGTTTGCGCTGATCGAACTGATGGGAGAAACCGGCAGTTGGATCAAGTCGATGACCGGCGATCTGCCCGTGGCGGAGATTGCGCGCCACAATGCCTTCAGCCGCCTCGTCGTGGACACTGCGGAACCGCTGGAGATCGCCGATGCGCCGCACGACCTGCGCTTTCACCACGATCCGCTGGTGACCGGCAATCCGCGCATCCGCTTCTATTCCGGCGTGCCCCTGCTCGCCCCCAACGGCCATGTGCTCGGTGCACTGTCGGTCGTCCACACACAGCCGAACGTGTTGACCGCTGCGCAGCGCGCAGGATTGCACCAGCTCTCCGACGTGGTCGTGCGTTTGTTCGAAAGCCGCCGGCACGAGGAAACCGCCACCTGGCTCGGCGACATCCTGGATGAATCCCTGAATGAAATCGTGGTCATTGACGCGGCGACGCGCCAAATTCTTTATGCCAATGAGGGGGCCCGGCGCAACCTGGGCCACGGCCTGGATGAATTGACGGCGCTCCGCAGCACCGATCTCATCGTGGACTGGACCGAGGAGCGCCGAAACCGCCTGGCTGGAGGCTTGTTGGACGGCTCGGTCAAGCAGGTCACCATGGAACTCGATGTGCGCCGCAAGGACGGGACGATTTATACCGCCGACATGCGCGCACAGCGATCACGTTATCGCGGCCGGGAAGTGTTCGTGGTCATTGCCAACGATGTCTCCGCAAGGAAGCGTGCGGAAGAGCAATTGCATCGCGAAAAGGAGTTTGCACAAATCACGCTCGCCTCCATCGGCGACGCGCTGATCACCACCGATGAGCGCGGCATCGTGACCTATCTCAACCCGGTGGCCGAGCGCTTGACGGGTTGGCGCCTGGACGCCGCTGTCGGCCGCGAGTCGTGCGAAGTCTTCCGCATCGTCTCCGAGGCGGATCGCACAAAAACGGAGTGCCCGGTCGAGCGCGTCTTGCGCACCGGCGCCGTGACCGGCCTGGCGAACAACACGATGTTGCTGTCCCTCGACGGCGGAGAATATTCCGTCGAAGACTCCGCAGCGCCCATCCGCGACAAGCAAGGACGCATTGCCGGCGTGGTGCTGGTGTTCCGCGATGTTTCCGAGGCGCGCGAAATGGCCAATCATCTGTCTTGGCAGGCGAGCCACGATGCGCTGACTGAGTTGGTCAATCGCCGGGAATTCGAGCGGCTTGCAACTGAATTGCTGCAGTCCGCCAAGAACGACAACCAGGAACATGCCCTCCTGTACGTCGACCTCGACCAATTCAAGGTGGTGAATGACTCGTGTGGGCACCAGGCGGGCGATGAACTGCTAAAACAACTGTCCGCCCTGCTCAAATCCAAGATGCGCCGTTCGGATACGCTGGCGCGCTTGGGCGGTGACGAGTTCGGCATCCTGCTGGCTGGTTGCGACACCGAACGCGCGCGCACAATCGCCCAGCAACTGCTGGAGACCGTCCAGGGATTCCGGTTTGTCTGGCGCGACCGCCTGTTCGCCGTTTCCGCCAGCATCGGCGTCGCAGAGATTACCGCATCCACTGAGACCATCGAAGCCGTCCTCGCCGCCGCTGACACGGCGTGCTTCCTGGCCAAGGACAAAGGCCGCAGCCAGGTCCAGATGTTCCAGATGGACGATGAAGAGATCACCTCCCGGCGCGGCGAAGTCGGCTGGGCCTCGAAGCTTGCCAAGAGCATCGAGGAAAACCGCTTCTTTCTGGTCTTCCAGCACGCAGACAACATTGGTGGCCGTGACGACCTCGATTACGTCGAAGTGTTGTTAAGGCTTCGCGATGAACATGGGCGCGTGGTGCCACCGATGGCGTTCATTCCGGCCGCCGAGCGCTACCAGCTCATGGGCAATGTGGACCGCTGGGTAGTCAAGCGCGTGCTGCATTGCCTCGCGCATTACGAATCCGCGCCGACCGCAGAAGGCGCATTTGTTCGGCAGGCGCGTCTGGCGGTCAATCTTTCGGGCGTGAGCCTCTCGGACCCCGCATTCCTGAGTTTCGTGCTGGACGAGTTCGATCGCTCGGGGGCCAACCCCGCACGGCTGTGTTTCGAAGTCACCGAAACGGCTGCCATTTCAAACCTGCGGCGTGCCAGTCGATTCATGGAGCAATTGAAGGAGCGCGGCTGCCGGTTTGCCTTGGATGACTTCGGTTCCGGATTGTCATCATTTGCCTACCTCAAGAACATGCCCGTCGACTATTTGAAGATCGACGGCATGTTCGTCAAGGGCGCCGCCGCCAATTCCACCGACCTGTCGATGGTCGAGTCGATCAACCGCATCGGCCATGTGATGGGCATGAAGACGATCGCCGAATTCGTGGAGAACCAAACGATCCTCGATCAAATGAAGCGTCTGGGCATCGACTTTGTGCAAGGCCACCATGTGCACCAGCCCGAGTCGTTCGCCACCCTGGTGGAACGCGGCTATGTGGCGCAACGCGGCCATGGCCGCCAGATCCTCGTGCCGGGCGGGCGGCTGATCCACTGAATCGCCGGAAGAAATCCAGCGGGAAGTGTCTACACGACCAATGCGGCCACGTACCAGGTGACCGCGGCAATAAAAGCCGAACAGGGAATCGTCAGGACCCACGCCCAGACAATTCCACCGGCCACACCCCACCGCACGGCGTTGAATTTGCGCGCGGCACCCACACCGACGATGGCGCCGGTAATCGTGTGCGTTGTCGAAACCGGGATGCCCAATCCGGTTGCGATGAACAGTGTCATGGCGCCACCGGTTTCGGCACAAAACCCGCCGACGGGCTTCAGCTTGGTGATCTTCTGGCCCATGGTCTTCACAATGCGCCAGCCGCCAAATAGCGTGCCCATGGCAATGGCCACATAGCACGATACGATCACCCACAAGGGCACGGGATCCTTGGCTCCGGTCACGCCCGCTGCAATCAGCAGCATCAAGATGATGCCGATGGTCTTCTGCGCATCATTGCCGCCATGGCCCAGCGAATACAGCGCGGCGGAAACCAACTGCAGGCGGCGAAACCAGCGATCGACGCGCCGCGGCGAGGTGCGTTTCAGCGTCCACGCGACGATCACCATTAAAAGCGTGCCCAGCAAGAAGCCCAGAAAGGGTGAGACGAAGATAAACAACACCGTCTTCATCACGCCGCTGGTAATCAAGGATCCCACGCCCGCTTTCGCAACGGCGGCGCCGATCAAGCCGCCGATCAGCGCATGTGACGAGGACGAAGGAATGCCGTAGTACCAGGTGATGAAGTTCCAGGTAATCGCGCCGGTGAGTGCCCCCATGATGACCAGATGGTCCACCACTACCGGATCAATGGTGCCCTTGCCCACGGTGGTGGCCACTTTCAGCTGGAAAATGAAGATCGCGAGAAAGTTGAAAAACGCCGCCCAGGCCACGGCATATTGCGGCTTCAAGACACCCGTGGACACCACGGTGGCGATGGAGTTTGCCGCATCGTGGAAGCCGTTCATGAAATCGAACAGCAAGGCCAGCACGACCAGAAACACGATCATCTCGAAACTGATCGACACCGCTGCCATCATGGACTCCCTGTTGTTCTTTTCCCGGCGTTTCGCGATCGGTCAGGCGTTTTCCAGCACGATGCCTTCAATCACATTGGCGGTGTCTTCCGCGCGGTCGGTGATTGTTTCCAGCAATTCGTAAATGGCCTTCAGCTTGATCAACTGGCGCGTGTCGGGCTCGTCCCGGAACAGTTTCGACATGGCCGACCGAAGCACG
>JBGAUM010000130.1:0-8970 GCA_044228625.1 Usitatibacteraceae bacterium
CCGCCGATGGCGAAAAGCACCGGCGCGTATTTTTGCCAGGTGGCCATCGGCACCTGGAACACCACCAGGCCCGCCGTGATTCCCAGCACGAGGTAAATGCCATGGCGCACCAGGAAGTAATACGTCCGGTAGCCGGCGATCTTTTCCGATTCTGCGAACGCGATCGACGCAGAATAGATCATCACCACGCCGATCGAGACCAGCAAAACGATGGACCAGACCAATGCATGATCGATGTCGCTGCGCGGCGCGGAGGGGCTATACAGCATGGCCGTCCCCCTGCGTTTCAAGCGCACGAACGCACATCGCAAAGACCTCACCGCGGTGGCTGTAATTCCGGAACATGTCAAAGCTTGCGCATGCCGGCGAAAGCACGACCGCATCACCGCTTTGCGCACGTTGTTGGGCCGCGCGCACGGCGGATTCCATCGACTCGGCATGCACGACGGGGATGTTCGTGCCCGCAATGGCTGCTTCGATCAGGTGCGCATCGCGCCCGATCAATACCACCGCGCGCGCCTTGCGAGCGACTGGTGAGGCCAGCGGCGCGAAATCCTGGTCCTTGCCGATGCCCCCGGCGATCAGCACCACCGGAACCGTCATGCCCTCAAGCGCCGCCACGGTGGACCCGACATTGGTTCCCTTGGAATCGTCGTACCAGGTGACGCTGTCAACGGCAGCCACTTTTTCGAGGCGATGTGGAAGCGCTTGGAACGAACGCAGTCCTTCAGCGAGCCGACCGGTATCCAGCCCGATCGCGCGACCGAGCGCGAACGCTGCGAGTGCATTCGCCACGTTGTGCATCCCGGCAACCGGCATGTCGGCCACCGGCATCAGCGCGCCACTTCCTTCGAATAGGTGGTCGTCATGGACTCCGAATTCCGCATTGGACAAGGGCCGCGATAGTCCGAAGCTCGACGCTGCGCGTTTGGAGTCCCGCATCGAAATGCTGACCGCGTCATCGCGATTGAGCACCTGATGGTCGGCATGCAAGAAAACGCGCTGCTTGGCCGCAGCGTAGTCCGCCATGGAGGCGTACCGGTCAAGGTGATCCTCGGAAAGATTCAGCAGGGCTGCCGCGTTGCAATGCAGCGACTGCGTCGTTTCCAGCTGAAAACTGGAAAGTTCCACCACATACACGTCCGGCTGACCCTGATCGCGCGCCCGCAGCGCCGCGTCAAGGACCGGCACGCCGATGTTGCCTGCTACCACCGTGTTCAGCCCGGCAGCGCGGCACATCGCCCCCGTCATCGCCGTGACGGTGGATTTGCCATTGGAGCCGGTGATTGCCAACATTTTCGATCGCTTTCCTGATTCCGCTAACGCGTTTTGTTCCCACGCAAAAAGCTCGACATCCCCAACGAACTTCTGCCCTTGAGCAATCGCGTCTTGGACGGCCGGATCACACGCGGGCCCAGCAACGGCCACGCCCGGGCTTGCAACCACGAGTTCGGCGTCGCCAAGGAGACCTGCACCGAAGGGGCCGAATACGAGGTCTCGCGCTGGCAGGAGGGCTTCAAGTTCAGCGCGGGCGGGAGGATTGGCGCGGGTATCGGCGACTCGCACACGAGCACCCATTCGGAGGCACCACCGGGCGACGGAGACTCCGGTGTCCCCCGCACCAAGAACAAGTATTTGTTGTTCACGCCTGATCACCTCGTGGGTCCGTTTTACTCAGCATGCCGATGCCAAACGCAAGGACTGGCGGGCATTCCAGGCTGCATTCGCCCCAGACGCCGCGTCAGGTCTTGTGTTTGATGTTTGAGTGTTCATTGACTGGGTCTTTCCAAACGTCAACGCAACTTCAAGGTGGATAAGCCGAACAGCACCAGCAGCATCGTGATGATCCAAAAGCGCACGACGACCTGGTTCTCCTTCCAACCCTTCAATTCGTAGTGGTGGTGCAATGGCGCCATGCGAAACACGCGCTTTCCCGTGAGCTTGAAACTCGCCACCTGGATCATCACGGACAGCGTTTCCACCACGAACACGCCGCCCATGATCACCAGCACGATTTCCTGGCGGCAAATCACCGCGATCAAGCCCAGAGCACCGCCCAGCGCCAAAGCACCGACATCCCCCATGAACACTTCCGCCGGATAAGCGTTGAACCAAAGGAACGCGAGGCCCGCCCCCGCAATGGCGCCGCAGAACACGGCGAGTTCGCCGGCCCCCGCGATATGCGGCACACCGAGGTAGCCGGAGAACACCTTGTGACCCGCAACGTACGCAAAGATGGCCAGCGCGGAGGCCACCATCACGGTGGGCATGATGGCGAGCCCATCGAGGCCATCGGTAAGGTTCACCGCGTTTGAAAATCCGACCACGACAAACCAGCCGAGGATGATGAAACCGAGGGTGCCGAGCGGGATGGCCACGGTCTTGAAGAACGGCACAATCAGATCCGTTTGCTGCGGCAGGTTGGCCCGGTACGCCAGATAGGTCAGCGCAGCAACCGCGATCACCGTTTGCCAGAACATCTTGGCCTTGGCGGAAAGCCCCTTCGGATTCTTGTAAACCACCTTTCGATAGTCGTCGACCCAGCCGATCGCGCCAAAGCCGATCGTGGTGATCAGGCAAGCCCAGACATAACGGTTCTCAAGGTCGCCCCATAGCAGAGTTGTTACCGCCACGGCAGTCAGGATCAATGCGCCGCCCATGGTCGGGGTTCCGGCTTTGACCAGATGGGTCTGCGGCCCGTCGTCGCGCACCGCCTGGCCGACCTTCATCTGCGTCAGCCAACGGATCATTCGCGGGCCGACCACGAACGAGATGAACAGTGCGGTCATGGCGGCCAGCACCGCGCGCAACGTGATGTACTGAAACACGTTGAACGTGCGGATATCTTTGGCAAAGTATTGAAAGAGTTCGAGCAGCATCAGTGATGTCCGTGGTAGTCCGGCACGAGTTCAGCAACCACGCGCTCCATCTTCATGAAGCGCGATCCCTTGACCAGCACCTGCACGCCCGGGTTGAGACGCGCCCTCAATGCCGCTGTCAAAGCCGCTGCATCCGAAAAATGCGAGGCATTGGCACCGAATTCTTCGGCCATGCCCCGTGAGTGCTCCCCCAGGGCATAAAGCGCATCAATCCCGGCCTTCCGGGCATAGGCTCCGACATCGCGGTGCATTGCCGGTGCGTTCACGCCCAACTCACCCATGTCGCCCATCACCAGGATGCGTGGCGGCTTTCGGGCCGCCAACACATCGATGGCCGCCTTCGCCGAATCCGGGTTCGCGTTGTAAGTGTCGTCAAGAATGGTGGCGGAATTGTGGCCGGCGAACTCACGCAGGCGTCCCGGGACGCCGGCAAATGTCGTCAGGCCCTTCGCGACGGTGGACAACGGCACCCCCAACGCGAGGGCGCCCGCTGCAGCGGCCAGCGCATTGCGGCGGTTGTGCTCGCCGGGCACACGAAGGTCGATCGTGACTTCCTGCCCCACATACTTGACGCGGAGTCCATGGGCCGTGAATACCCCCAAGACGTCGTCTTCATCGGCCAAGCCAAACGTGAGCTGGCGGTGAGGCGCAGCCACATCCCGCCAATACGCCCCGAATCGGTCATGCATGTTGATGACGGCAATGCCGCCGGGCTTCAAGCCAGCAAAAATCTCACCCTTGGCCTGTGCGATCGCCTCGCGCGACCCGAGTTCACCGATATGGGCGGTGCCCGCATTGATCACCAGCGCGACATCGGGCGCCACCAATCTGGTCAGGTATTCGATTTCCTTGAGATGGTTCATCCCCAATTCGTAAATCGCATAACGGTGACACGCGCGCTGCATCAGCATCATCTGGGGCACACCGACATCGTTGTTGAGGTTTCCATGCGTGGCATGTACGGCTGTTTCGTCGCCCGAATGTGCGCTCAATATGGCGCGCAACATTTCCTTCACCGTGGTCTTGCCATTGCTCCCGGTGAGCGCAATCGTCGGGGCATCGAATCGTGCACGCCAGAGTTTCGCCACCGCGCCGAAACCAAGCCGCGTATCGGCCACGATGATCTGCGGGACGCCAAGCCCGGGCACTTCACGCGAGACCATCACAGCTGCCACGCCACGCGCCGCGACCTCCGGTACAAAATCGTGTGCATCAAACCGGTCTCCCTTGATGGCGACGAACAGTTCTCCGGACGATGCATGCCGTGAATCGGTCGACACGCCATGGATCGTCGCACCCACCCCCACCAGGCGACCGCCGCTCGCATTCGCAAGGGCGTGCAGGGTCATGGAGAATTCGGCGGTCACAGCATGCCTCCGCGCCACCCGGACAGCGCCTCGTGCGCCACTTCCACATCGCTGAAGTGCTGCTTCTCTTCACCGATGATCTGATAGTCCTCATGCCCCTTTCCGGCAATCAGGACAACGTCGTCCCGCTGCGCTTCGTTCAACGCGGTGAAGATGGCTTCCTGCCGGCCGACGATCGAACGGTAAGGCGCCGCGCCCATCCCTTGTTCAATGTCTTCCAGAATGCGCTGGGCATTCTCGGTTCGCGGGTTGTCAGACGTCAGAATCGTGAGGTCGGCGAACTTGGCCGAGATGGCCCCCATTTGCGGACGCTTGCCCCGGTCGCGGTCTCCCCCACAGCCGAACACGGAAATGAGTCGTCCCTGATCCGGAACAATGGCGGCCAAGGTGGACAGTGCCTTTTCGAGCGCGTCCGGCGTATGGGCATAGTCCACCACGACCAGCGGCTTTCCACCTTCCCTGAGCGTCTGCATGCGACCCGGCACCGGCGGCAACCGGCTCGCGATCGACGCACATGTCTTGAGGTCAAGTCCGGACGCCAACAAGGCCCCGATCACTGCAAGAAGGTTGGAAACGTTAAACGCGCCGAGGATGCCGGTCTCCACATGCGCAAGGCCTTGCGCGCCGGTCACACTGCAAAAGACATCGAACTCCATGCCTGCCGGCGAAAGCGAAATATTGCGCGCCGCCAGGTTGGCAAAGGCGCCGTTCTGCTTGGTTGAGAAACGCGTGAGTTGGAGGCTCGCGCGCGTTGCCAATTTGTTGGCCAGTGCAAGGCCAAACGGATCATCCACATTGACGATCGCATGCTTGACGCCGCGGTGATCAAACAGCTTTTCTTTGGCGGCACCATAGGCCGCCATCGATCCGTGGTAGTCGAGATGGTCGCGGGTCAGATTGGTGAAGACCGCCATGTCAAACTTCACGTCCGCCACGCGGCCCTGGTCGAGACCGTGGCTGGACACCTCCATGGCGCAAGCGCTCAGGCCCTCCCTCACAAAGTCGCGCAATGCGCGCTGCAATGTGACGGCATCGGGTGTCGTGTTGTCGGTGGGCTGAAGCGCACCCACGCGGCCTTGCCCAATGGTACCGATGACCCCGGCCGCGCGGCCGGCCATTTCCAGGCCATGCGCAATCCATTGCGAGACCGAGGTCTTGCCGTTGGTCCCGGTGACCCCCACCATCCACAACGCCTCCGCCGGGTGGCCATGAATGTGTCCGGCGATTTGGCTGGCATGGGCCTTGAGGTCGGGCACCCCCAAATGCGGCACACGCCACTCGGATTGCCACGCAAAGTCTTTCGGATCGTACAAGACCGCCGATGCACCGCGAGTCACCGCATCCGCGATGAAGCCGCGTCCGTCGCGTGACGCCCCGGGGTAAGCGAGGAACGCGATGCCGGCGCGCGCTTCTTTGCTGGAGGCTGTCACGTCGAGGAGGCGCACGGGCATTGCCGCCAAGGCGTTGGCCAATTGGACGGCGGTAAAGTCGGGCGGCAACGCGCCATTGCCGGCCGGGGTGATGGGGGGGATGTCTCGCGGAGGCGCTGTGATCATCCGCGGTCCTTCAGGGGTGGCGGCGATGGCGCGCTGGCTTCACGCAACGTCACATCCGGCGGCACTCCTTGCATGCGCAAGGCTTGCGTCATGACGTTTGCAAAGACCGGGGCAGAGACGTCACCCCCGTAATGGCGGCCCGCGGACGGCTCGTCGATGGTCACGGCAATGATGTAACGGGGCTTGCTGGCGGGTGCAAACCCGACGAAGGAGGACAAGTAAAGGTCCTTTGCGTATTCGCCGTTGACCAGCTTGTACGCAGTGCCGGTCTTGCCGGCCACGCGATAACCGGCCACCCGTCCTTTGGTTGCCGTTCCACCGGTCTGCGTGACGGTTTCCATCATCGACGCCATGGTCCGCGCGGTCTTGGCGGAAAACACCTGCTTGCCAATCACGTCCGACTCGCGCTTCAAGAACGTCACTGGAAGCAGCACGCCGTCGTTGGTGAAGACGGTATAGGCGCGGGCCAGCTGCAAAGCAGAAACGGAGACGCCATACCCGTAAGACATGGTGGCTTGTTCGATCGGCCGCCAGGCCTTGGCACTGCGCAATCGCCCGCTGGCCTCGCCCGGGAATCCGGTCTTTGGCGTGCTGCCGAACCCGAGATCGTTGTAGAGATTCCAAAGTCGCTCGGCGGGCATTTGCATTGCCAGCTTCACGGTGCCGATGTTGGAAGACTTCTGGATGATTTCCGCAACCGTCAACTGCGGGTGCGGATGGGTGTCCTTGATGTCGTGGCCCCCCAGGGACAGCACGCCGCCCGTGGGGATCACGGTCTCCGGCTTGGCGATTCCCGCCTCGAGTGCTGCGGACACCGCGAATGGTTTGAAGGTGGAACCCGGTTCGAACGTGTCGGTCACGCTGCGGTTGCGCGCCTGCTTCGGGTTCCAATGCGCCCGATTATTGGGATTGAAGTCCGGCTGATTCACCAGCGCCAGGACTTCACCGGTGCGCGCATCGAGCATGACCAGCGCACCGCCTTTTGCCTTGTTCGCCTCGACAGCCGCCTTCAATTCGCGGTGCGCAAGGTATTGAAGCTTTTCATCGATCGAGAGTTGCAGCGCCCGGCCCTCACGCGGCGTGCGGAGGTTTTCGATGTCTTCGACGATGCGCCCTTTGCGGTCCTTGATCACCCGCCGCGCGCCGGAGGAACCGGCCAGCAAGGCCTGCTGCGCAAGTTCAATTCCTTCTTGTCCACGGTCTTCGACGTTGGTGACGCCGATGACATGGGCCGTCACTTCGCCTGCCGGATAGTAGCGGCGGTACTCGCGCTGGGGAAACACGCCGGGGATCTTGAGCTCCATCACCCGCGCCGCCTGCTCCGGCGGCAGTTGCCTACGCAGCCAGACGAAGTTCTTTTCGGTGCCCGTCAATCGTTTCCGGATTTCGGAAGCTTCCATTCCAAGCAAGCTGGCCAAGGCGCTCATTTGCTTCGCATCAGCCTCGAAGTCGTCCGGGCTGGCCCATATCGATTCGACAGGCGTTGAAATCGCCAGGGGTTTTCCGCCGCGATCCAGGACAGCGCCCCGCGATGCCGGGATTTCGACAACACGGACAAACCGCGACTCGCCTTTGGCCTGGAGGAAATCATTATTGAAACCCTGCAGGTAAACAGCACGACCGACAAGCGCGGCAAATCCGCACAGGCACAACACGAGGACGATGCGGCCTCGGCGCCCGTCGAGTTTCAGCTGCAAACCAGGTTCAAGCCGGCGCGACGCTTGCCTCATGGCGCCCTCCTGATTTTCGACTCGGGGGTCGAGGCGCTGCTGCCCTCCATGACCAGGATGACGGTTCGCTTTGCGTCGGGCAGCACCATGCCCCGCTCCCGCGTGGCCTTTTGCTCGATCCGCTTTGCGGCGGTCAGCGTCTGCGCTTCGAGTTGCAACTCCCGCCACTCGTTGTCCAATCGCCGTGTCGTCTCCTGCTCGGCCTCCAGGGCGATGAATTGCTTGCGCGCCTGGTGCTGCGCCGTCACAAGCGACAGACTGGCCAGGACCAGGACAACCAACAACAAGAGTGCGGCGCGATTCATCGTCTCACCGCCACGCGCATGATCGCGCTTCGCGCGCGCGGGTTGGCCGCGATCTCCTGCTCGCTTGCCTTGACCGCTTTTCCGGCGATCGTCAATTTGGCGACATCGACTTCATTCGCGCGGATCGGCAGTTTCGAAGGCAAGTGATCCGCCTTCGCCTCATGGGCCATGAAGCGCTTGACGATCCGGTCTTCCAACGAATGAAACGATATGACCACCAACTTGCCTCCGGGCCGCAGCGCTTCCACCGCGCGCGGCAACAGTGCCTTTATTTCCTCAAGCTCCCGATTGATGAAAATCCGAACAGCTTGAAACGTGCGTGTCGCGGGGTGCTGGCCCGGCTCGCGCGTCCTGACGACTTGACCCACGAGTTCGGCAAGTTGGCGCGTCCGCTGAAGACCGCCGGTGCTCCTTGCCGCAACAATCTGTCTTGCAATGCCCTGAGCAAACCGTTCTTCACCATAGTCCTTGATCACTCCCCTGATTTCTTGTTCTGAAGCGGTTGCCAGCCAATCCGCCGCGGATTGCCCGCGCGTCGTGTCCATGCGCATGTCCAGCGGGCCGTCCTTCGCAAAACTGAACCCGCGCTCCGGCGTGTCGATTTGTGGCGACGACACGCCAAGATCCGCGAGGACTCCATCGAGCTCACCGTGCGCAATGCCGCATCCGCGCAGGACGTCCGGCAACTCGCTGAATCGCGCGTGGCGAATAGAGAATCGCGGGTCTGCCTGTTCAAGCGCCTTTCCGGCCTCGATGGCCGAGGGATCACGATCGATGCCGATGACACGTGCGTCCGGGCCCAATTGGGCGAGCAGGCGGCGCGTGTGACCTCCGCGGCCGAACGTGCAGTCGACGTAGGTCCCATGGGTGCGCCCCAACAATGCAGAGGTGGCTTCGCCGGCGAGTACTGTGATGTGGGCCGGCGAAGTGTCTGGATCATTCATGCCGCCGGTCAGAGAGTGAAGGTCTCGGTGCCCGGGGGGAGTCCCGCAGTGCCCGAGGTGAGGGACTTCAACTGCGCGTCCCACGCGGCGATATTCCAGATTTCAAAATGCGAACCCTGGCCGACAAACATGACTTGTTTTTCGATGGCCGCAAATTTCCGCAATTCCGGCGACAGCAGCACGCGACCG
>JBGAUM010000131.1:0-8956 GCA_044228625.1 Usitatibacteraceae bacterium
GGCCGTTTCAATCTGGTGTTCGATCTGGAAACGTGAAAACAGCGGCACGTCGTCCTTGTAAAGCTTGACCTTGTTGACATTGGCAGGCATGACCGTCGACATGAACGACTGCGCCTGTTCGTAGATTTCAGGCGTGTCGATCAGGATTTCGCCGATGTCGGGCTGGAACAGGTCGCGGATTGCGCGGACCACAAGGCTCGATTCCAGATAGATCAGTTCCGGGGCTTTGATTTCCTTGGATGCCCCCTCAATGGCTTCCCAGAGCTGGATCAAGTAGTTCATATCCCACTTGAGCTCTTCGACAGTGCGGCCAATACCCGCGGTGCGCGCGATCACGCTCATGCCCTCGGGCACTTCAAGCTGGTCGACCATGTCGCGCAATTCATTGCGGTCTTCGCCCTCGACCCGGCGCGAGACACCGCCGCCCTTGGGGTTGTTCGGCATCAGGACCAGATAGCGTCCCGCGAGCGAGATATAGGTCGTGAGCGCAGCGCCCTTATTGCCGCGCTCGTCCTTTTCGACTTGCACCAGCAACTCCTGGCCGACCCGCAGGTTCTGCGCAATCTTGGCACGGGTACCGTCGCCGGACTCGCCTTGCACATATTGGCGGGTCAGTTCCTTGAACGGCAGAAAGCCGTGGCGCTCCGATCCATAGTCGACAAATACCGCTTCGAGCGAAGGCTCAACCCGGGTCACGACGGCCTTGTAAATATTGGACTTCTTTTGTTCCTGACCCGCATGCTCGATGTCGAGGTCAATCAACTTTTGACCATCGACGATGGCAACGCGCAACTCTTCCTGTTGAGTGGCGTTAAACAGCATTCTTTTCATTGTTCTTCCTTCCAAACCTACAACGGTTTGCGCGCCACCTGATGCGGCGGCGTGGGAAGAGGGCGGCCCGGAAGAACCCCGGGTCGCTACGACAGGCGGTTCAAGAGGCGCGGTGCGTGACGCAGCATTCCCTCACCGGACGCGAAAACTCGCGCAGCTGGATATTCATCCGGCCTCGGCAATCTTGTGGACATGCGCATCAGGTTCAACACTTGTATTTGCGGGTCTCAATCCGGCGCCACCGCAAAGGCGGGACGCTTCCTGCGCGGAGTCCAAGCACCGCCGAAAATCTTCAGGCAATGCAGTACCCCGAATTCCTCTTCACGCCACCTTCAAGCTTGATCCGCTTCGCGGACGGTGCGCGCAAATCGTTTACCATCGCTACTTGTTGAATGCAGCCGGGCTGCATTCGGCGGTGAGCGAAAACGACCGCCCGTTTTCCGGCAACTCGACGGGCTTCGGTGGACGCTGGCAGTAGGTTTGAAGAACTGCGCGGGAACGCCAAGGTGCGGCGAGTCCGGCGATTTCAAGTGCAGGCGGAATGTTGGGTGCCCCAAAGTTTTGCGGGGCGGGTCACAGGGACAACCGCGGCGCAAACGCTTTGGCAGGGTGACCGGCAAACCGGGACTGCCTTCAAAATCAACGAGATACCATTCTATCCGAAGATGCCGTCGAGCGCCCAAAAAGTTTCCGGAGGATCGGCAGCCTCCAATGCACCCGCAGTTCGGATGGCGACGATTGACGAAGGCAATGTCGGCCAGCGTTTGGACAATTTCCTCCTCGGACAACTTAAAGGCGTTCCAAAGAGCCATATCTACCGCATCGTCCGGTCCGGGGAGGTGCGGGTCAACAAGGGCCGCGTGGCAGTCGATTACCGTTTGCAGGACGGCGATGTCGTGCGAATTCCTCCGGTGCGCATGTCGGAAAACCAAAACCCCAGTCCTGGCGAGGGTTCCAAGCCAAAATTGGCTCAGAAGGCTCACCAGTCCTTGAGTTTACTGTACGAAGATGACGCTTTGATCGCAATCGACAAGCCGGCCGGACTGGCTGTTCACGGCGGTAGCGGGATTTCACAGGGTTTGATCGAAGGATTGCGCCTGTCGCGTCCCGACGCAAAGTTTCTCGAACTGGTCCATCGGATCGACCGTGAGACTTCGGGCGTCCTGCTGGTGGCCAAGAAGCGATCCGCCCTGACGGCATTGCACGCGATGTTAAGGGGCGAGTCGGGGCAGCGGATGGACAAACACTACCTCGCATTGGTCAAAGGCGATTGGCCCGATGCGAGGCGCCATATCCGCACCAAACTCACCAAATTTGTCACAGCTGCAGGCGATCGGCGTGTCGTTACCGATGCGGAAGACGGGCGGGAATCGCACACGATTGTGGAGCGCATGGAAAAACTCCCGGGGGCAACCCTGCTCGACTGCGAGATCCGTACTGGTCGTACCCACCAGATCCGGGTTCACCTGGCGTCGATGGGATTTCCAATCCTCGGTGACGACAAATACGGCGATTTTGCGTTGAACAAATTTGTCGCGGCGCAACACAACGGCGGATTGAAGCGCATGTTTTTGCATGCGGCATCCCTCCAGTTCACCCATCCGATCACTGGAGATACGTTGCGAATTGATTCGGCACTTCCAAAAGACCTGAAGAAATACTTGACCTATTTAAAGGGGCAAGCGGCGTGAGCGATCGGTACAAGATGTTGGTTTTCGACTGGGACGGCACCATCATGGATTCGACGGCGCTCATCGCGCAGTGCATCCGGCATGCCGCGCTGGCTTGCGGGCTGCCGGAACCGACGGAGGAAGAGGCGAAATCGGTCATTGGCCTGGGCGTGATGGAGTCGATCGGGCGGCTGTTCCCGGGAATTGACCAGCCGCGCGCGCAAGCATTCGGGACGCACTATCGGGCACATTTTTTGGCGAGGGACCATGAGACCCCCTTGTTTGAAGGCATGCGCGAATTGTTGGACTCCTTGGATGGACCGGCGCGCGTACTGGCGGTAGCAACTGGGAAATCGCGCCGCGGACTGGATCGTGCAATTGGGTACAGCGGTCTAGGCGGGCGTTTTCATTTCACGCGTTGCGCTGACGAGGGGTTTCCAAAGCCCCATCCCGACATGCTCGAACGACTGATGCAGTTTGCCGGTACAGAGCGCAGCGAAGTCTTGATGATTGGAGATACCACCCATGACCTTGATCTGGCCCGCAATGCTGGCGTGGATTCTCTGGCTGTATCGTACGGGGCGCACCCATTCGAGGTCTTGACGTCTCACGATGCGCGCGCCGTGGTGCAAAGCGTTGCCGAGTTGCGGGAATGGCTGTCTCGGAACGCTTAGCCAGGTTGAGGTTGGTTTGCAGCCGCGGCGACTTGGTTGACGGCGCTCGCGCCAAGACTTTTTCCATCCTTCGGGGTGGACGTTCGGTCCCGGCGATCGCATATGCATTCGACGGTGAGGCGCACGCGGCGATCAATGTATGTCCTCACCGCGGCACCTCCCTCGACTGGCAACCGGGGGAGGTGTTTGATGAATCCGGCTTATACTTGATTTGTGCCACGCATGGTGCGATGTTTGAACCGGTTACGGGGCTGTGCATTGCGGGCCCTTGCGTGGGTGCCCAACTACAAAAAGTGCCGGTCCATGTTGTCGACGGCCGGGTCGAGTTGATCTCCGATCTTTGCGCAATCGATCCGGAGACAGACAAGCCCTAGTGCCTGCGAAAATTCATGCGGGGAATCGCTTGCCTTGACTACTGAAATCACACCCAAGCGCAGGATTGGAGTCCGCGCGGTGATTGCGCTTGGCTTCGCGGCAGTGGCTTGCGGAACAGCGTTGATCCTCGTCCTGATCGCTCTGCGAGTATCCAGAGACGCCGGGATTTCGGGGGAGATTGCGGACAAGCTCCAGCTCCAACTGCTCTGGTGGGGATTCGGCGCGGTCTTGTTGTCGGTCGTGATCGGATCGGTTGCTGCGCGGTTGATCGGCGAACCGGTGCGGCAATTGACCGCCGAATTGAACAGCAAGCCTTTCGCAGATTTTGGAGTCAGCCCGGCGGGCGATGCGTTGCACTATGCGGAGGCCGAGGATCTACGATCGGCGTTATCGACGTTGGCATCGGCAGTGCGCGAGCGTGAACACGCGTTGGCGGAAAGCGAGCGCCGTTTTCGCGAAAGCTTTGAATTGATTGGAATTGGACTGACGCACATTGCGCCGGATGGTCGCTACACGATGGTCAATGCCCGGTTTTGCGAGATGCTGGGTTACTCCGAAGGCGAGTTGTTGCAAATGACATTCCTCGAGGTCACCCACCCGGACGATCGGCCGGGAGATCTCGCCATCATGGATGAGGTGCGCGCCGGTGGAAAGATGCCTGCATCGCGGGAAAAACGTTACGTCCGAAAGGATGGCGGCATCGTCTGGGGAGTGCTCTCGGGCGTGGCCGTGCGCGATGCGCAAGGCACTCTGCTGCATACGCTGGGCTCCGTCGAGGACGTCACCCGGTTTCGCGAAACGGAGGCGGCGCTGCAAGGCTTGAACGAGTCCTTGCGTGCAGTGGTTGAAACCGCCCCCATGGCGATTTACGCATTGACCCTGGAAGGCAGGGTTACCCTGTGGAATTCTGCAGCGGCACACTTGTTTGGCGTCTTACGCGAGGATGCTGTCGGTCAAATGTCTCCGCTCCTCAATGCGGGGAACGAGGTGCGACTGAGTGATTTGCGCGCATCGGTCGGGCGTGGTGCGATCGTCCGCAACGAAGATATCGGCTGGCAGCGTGGAGATGGCGCGGAGTTCGAACTCAGCTTGAGCCTGGCGCCCTTGCGGGGACAGTCGGGCAGCGTGGATGGGATCCTGGTGATCTGCAATGACGTGACCAGCCTGAAGGCGGCCTCACGTGCGCTGGACGCCCAGCTACATTTCATCCAAGAACTGTTGGAAGTGATTCCAGCGCCGATTTTCTATCGCAAGGCTTCGGGCGAATACATCGGATTTAATCGCGCATGGGAGCATTTCTTCGGCAAGGACCGTCGAGATTGGATCGGCAAGACAACAGCAGATCTGGTGGGCGAAGAACACGCGGCGCATTTGCTTGCCAGTGACCGCGGAGTCTTGGAGACGGGAAGTACGCTCATCAATGAGGCCACCATATCTGCGGCCAACGGCGAAAAGCGCCATGTTGTGTGGCACGTGGGCCGATTCACCGATGCGAAACATCAGCCGGCCGGAATCATTGGTGTGATGACCGACATCACTGAGTTCCGCCAGGTTTCCGCGGCACTTGAATCGTCGGAGCGCCGTTTCAAGGCGCTGACCGAGAGCGCCATGGACATCGTGACCGTTCTGGACGCGCAAGGCGTCATCCGTTACCAAAGTCCGTCGGTGAAGCACTTGCTGGGTTATGAACCTGCGGAAATGCTGGGCAAATCACAATTTGACCTCGTACATCGAGATGACGCAGCGTCAATGCGTCGCGACTTCCAGAAGCTCGTTGAATCCGGCCAAAAGCAATTGGCTGCCGAGTTTCGCGTGCGCCATGCCAACGGCGAATGGCGGACACTGGAGTCGATCGGCAAGAACTGTCTGGAGGATCCTGTCGTTCGGGGAATCATCGTCAATACCCGCGACATTACCGACCGCAAAGCGTACCAGGAGCGCATCCAGCATCAGGCGTATCACGACGCGCTGACTGGCCTTCCCAACCGGTTGCTGATGCAGGACCGGATTGCACATGCGATTGCACGTGCCGGCCGCGAAGGCTCCCGTTGCGTGGTGATGTTCATCGACATCGACAATTTCAAGAACATCAACGATACGATGGGGCACGATGTCGGCGATGAGTTGCTGCGGGGAATTGCCGCTCGACTGACGGGCTCGGTTCGCGCCCAAGACACCATTGCGCGCCAGGGGGGTGACGAGTTCATTGTGTTGCTGGACCAGATGGAAGGACATCAGGGGGCAACGCGCGTAGCGCAAAAAATTCTGGAAGGGCTGCGTGCAGCCTTCCGGGTGGCCGGCACCGACCAGCACGTTTCAGGTTCCATCGGGATTGCGCTGTATCCGGACGATGGGCAGGACCCGGCCACGCTTCTCCGGAATGCAGACACCGCGATGTTTCATGGCAAGGCGTTGGGAAAGAACACCTACCAGTTCTTTACGCCGCAGATGAACATTGCCGTCAAGCGACGGGCTGCCATGGAGACAAGCTTGCGCGCAGCCGTGGTTCGCGGTGATTTTGCGTTGGCCTATCAGCCACAGATCGACCTCAATACCGGTGAAATTGTGGCCGTCGAAGCGCTGGTCCGCTGGATCAGCGAAGAAGGCGGGACGATGATGCCGGGCGAGTTCATTCCGCTGGCAGAGGAAACGGGACTCATCAGCGACATTGGCTACTGGGTATTGCAGGCTGCCTGCAAGCAGGCCGTCGAGTGGCAACGCCAAGGTCATCCACCGCGCCGCATGGCCATTAATTTGTCCGCACGGCAATTGGCCGAAAAGGGCTTCATGGAACATCTGCAAATGACCTTGCGGGAAACCGGTTTGGCGCCTCATTGGCTTGAACTTGAAGTGACTGAAACGCAGGTGATGCGGCAGGGTGAGGCGAGCGTGGGGGTCTTGGACCGGATTGCGCAACTGGGCGTTCATCTTGCGGTCGACGATTTCGGTACGGGATATTCCAGCCTGTCTTACTTGAAGCGGTTGCCGATCAGCAAACTAAAGATCGATCAAAGTTTCGTGCGTGACATTACGGTCGACCCCAACGACACAGCGATCGTGGTGGCCATCATCAACATGGCCAAGAGTCTTGACCTGGAAATCACCGCAGAGGGCATCGAGACCGCAGGACAGTTGACCCTGCTGCGTGCAAAGGGTTGCAACGTCGGCCAAGGGTTCTATTTCAGCGTGCCTGCTTCTGCCGAGGAACTTGCCCCAATGCTTGAAAAACGCTCAATTTTTGAAAGCGGCACGCGCTTGCGGGCCTGAACGGTCGCAAGAATTCAGGCTTGGAAGAGAAACATCGCGGGCGCCTTGGGTACTTCCGGTGGCTTGCGCCGCAGTTCATCCACTGTCGCTTGAATGATTCGTTCCGCCGGGCCAGTAATGTCGATAGCGATGCAAAGGCGCGTGGACGCGCCGAGCGTCTTGAGCAGGTCCGCAAGCAACACCTGGTTGCGATAGGGTGTCTCGATGAATAACTGGGTTCGGTGCTTTGCCTTGGAGTCGCGTTCCAGATCTGTGATTGCCTTGGCCCGACCGGACGGGTCCGAAGGGAGATACCCGTGAAACGCAAAGTTTTGTCCGTTCAGCCCTGACGCCGTCAGCGCAAGCAGAATGGCGGATGGACCGATCAATGGCATCACGCGAATCCCCGTGCGGTGAGCCGCGTCCACCAACACCGCACCGGGATCAGCCACCGCCGGGGCGCCGGCTTCCGACATCAATCCGACATTGGCACCCTGACGGGCAGGCTCGAGGAAGCTGGTAATTTCAGCTAACGGTGTTCGCGAACTGATTTCGCGAATTTTGATTTCTACCATTGGGCGGCCCATATCGACAGCCTTCAAGAACGCACGCGCAGACTTGGCATTTTCGGCGACGATGTGAGTGAGCCCCCGGACAATCGACAGGTGCACCGACGGCAGTGTGGCTTGTGGATCAAAAGGGGTGCTCAAGTTGGTCGGCACCAGAATCAATGACCCCTTCATGCGTTTGAAAGCCGTCATGACCGTGCGCCCAGCACGTGCAGGCCCTGATCTGCGAGCATTTGCGTCAGGGCAATCAATGGCAAGCCAATCAGTGCCGTTGGGTCGTCGCTCTGGACTCGCTGCATGAGGCTGATTCCCAAGCCCTCAACTTTCGCGCTTCCTGCGCAATCGTAGGCCGGTTCGCGGCTGGTATATGCAACGATCCAGGCGGGATCGAGGACACGAAATTCGACCAAAGTCGGCACTGACAGCGCTTGAACAGTGTCGTTCCGCGCATTCAAAAGGGCGACCCCGGAATGAAAGACCAGAGTCTTTCCGCTCATGGCGCGCAATTGGGCGATGGCCGCGGATTTTGACCCTGGCTTTCCGATTGGGCGCCCTTCCATTTCGGCCGCTTGGTCGGAGCCGATTACCAAGGCATCTGGAAACGCCTTGCCGACGGCGCGCGCCTTCGCAATCGACAGTCTGATGGCCAAGTCTCGCGGATTTTCGCCTGCTAGCGGAGACTCGTCGACGTTCGGGGCCGCAGAGGAATATACGATGCCAAGCCGGTCCAAAAGTGCTGACCGGTAACGGGACGTTGATGCCAGAACGACTTGCCGAGCCATATGCGAATTCTGTTCTTTGGCCGCAATAAGCCTTGACTGGAGAGTGTGGTAATTCTAACATATTGATTATTCAAAGAATTATTTCTTGGCTGACCGCTTCGCATTCCCATTTTCATGACCTCCCCAGAACCCAAACCCCACATGCTCGACATCGATCAGGTCACGCGGCTCAAGAAAATCGTGAGTGGCAAGGTATCGCCAGAGGCGCTACCGCGCGTTTTGGAGTACTTGGCGGCGCCCGGGGGTGAAATCCAGTACCAAATCTCCGGGGCACTTGAAACCGATCCGATGGGGAGACAAATTCGGCGGCTACGGTGTATAATTTCGGGTTGGTTTTTTCTGGTTGATTCACATTCCATGGAAGCCAGCCGGTTCGATCTGGATATCGACTCCACCTTGCGACTGGTGGCTGACGAATCGGAGTTGCCGCCTCTCGAGGCTGAAGCAGACGACGAAGACGTGATCGTCGCAGGCAAGTACATGGGGTTGAACGAAAGACTGGAGGAAGAAATCCTGCTTGCATTGCCGGTTACTGCAGTGGTCCCCAGCGCAAATCCCCGGGACACTGCAGCAAGCACGGGCAAGCGGGGTTCGCAGTCCGAAGAATTGAGTAGTTCCCGGATATCGCCTTTTGCAAAACTGGCGAGTCTGAAAAAACACTGAAAGATTTCGAAACAAGGAGATTCACATGGCAGTCCAACAAAACAAGAAGTCGCCTTCCAAGCGCGGCATGCATCGTGCTCACGACTTTCTGACCAATCCGCCGGTCGCCGTGGAGCCGACCACCGGCGAGACGCATTTGCGTCATC
>JBGAUM010000132.1:0-8915 GCA_044228625.1 Usitatibacteraceae bacterium
AGAGGCGTTAGCCGCTTATGAACAGGCGCTTTCGATCAACCCAATGTCACCTGTGGTGTTCAGCAACCGGCTCGCTCTGCTGAAATTGGATTCGCGGATCGATGCGTTGGCACTTTGCGAGGCGCATCGAGGATGGTCCCGGTGGTTTGCACATGAGGGTTGCGGGGCGCCGCTTCTTCGGAATTCGCGCGACCCGGCTCGCAAATTGAAAATCGGCTACGTCTCGCCAGATGCCCATTCAGCGTTGCCGGGATTCATCGATCCAATCATGGCGTCGCACCGCCGGGATTTGTTCGACGTCTTTGTCTATTTCAACCACCCGCCGCCGGCAGAACGGATTTCCGCATTGGGTTCGGGAGCGTTGGTGCGCGTCATGCGTGGCCTGGACGATGCGGAGGTGGCGCGCCAGGTGCATGCCGATGGCATTGATCTCCTGATCGATATTGCCGGGCACACAGGACATAACCGGCTCGGTGTGTTTGCCCGGCGCCCGGCGCCGGTTCAACTGACCTGGTTGGACTATTTGTGCACCACCGGCATTCCGGGAATGGACTACCGGATCACGGATATGGTCGCGGATCCGCCGGGCCATGAAGCCTTTCATAGTGAAAGACTGGTTCGGCTTCCAGACACGCAATGGTGCTGGTCTCCGCCAGCCGATGCACCGCCGGTGGAAGCGTCGCCAGCACGTCAGAATGGTTTTGTGACATTCGGATCGTTCAACCATGCACAGAAGCTGACGGAAGAAACCCTGCACCTTTGGAAGCGAGTGTTGGAGGCGATTCCCGACGCGCACCTGCTGGTCGCGGGACTGCCGGATGGATTTGCACGCCGACGCGTGTCGTCCGCCTTGGGCAACCCGGGCGACCGCCTCGAGTTTCTTCCCCGCATGCCGGCGGCCGAGTACCGCAGGGCCTTTGCTCGCGTGGATGTTGTTCTCGACCCACGGCCGTTCAGCGGGGCCACGACGACTTTGGATGCGCTGTACCAGGGCGTGCCTGTGCTCACGTGCCCGGGCGAACGATCATGCTCGCGATCCAGTGCGAGTTTGCTGACGGTGCTGGGGCTGCAAGATTGGATCGCTGAGACGCCGGCTGATTTCGTTGCACGTGCGGTGCAGGCGGCGGCCGATCCAGATACGCTGTCCGCATTGCGCGTGGGGTTGAGGTCGCGTGTCAGGGAAAGCGACGTGTGTGACTTGCGGCGATTTGTCGGGCAACTCGAGTCTTGCTTTCGCGCGGTGTGGCAGTCGTGGTGCGATTCCAGCGCGTCCTGCGACGACCGCAGCGGCAAGCTCCTCCGCGTGCAGGACATGCATGGAAAAAAATCGACCGAAGAAGTGCTCAAAGCGGCTGTGGACGTGGCACGGCAGGAGCCGAACTGGGAACTGGCGAAGGTCGAGCTGGTCCGCGCGGCCTTGGCGTGGGGAAATGAACACCCAGACGCCAAAGCGCTTTGGCAACTGCCATTTGATCGTGCACCACGCGCGCGTGTTTCGGTGATTGCGTGCAGCATCCGCGACGACCATTTCGCCGCACTCAAGGCTGGCCTCGCGCAGCAGTTTGCCGCACACGACTTTGAAATCATCGGGATTCACGACGCGAAATCCCTTTGTGAAGGATTCAATCGCGGCGCAAAACGGGCGAAAGGCGACATCCTGATTTTCTGCCACGATGACATCGAGTTTGTGCATGAAGACTTCGGCGAAAGGGTTCTTGCGCATCTGCGTGCGGCGGATGTCGTCGGGTTGGCCGGTGCCACGGCGTTGACCAGTGGTGATTGGCGCTTTGCGGGCGCGCCTTCACTCGTCGGCCAAATTCTTCACCGGCCCCCTGCAGGTCACACCGGCTTTCTTTACCACGCCATCGGTCTCCAAGAGCCGCCAGGGCCCATCCAAGCGCTCGATGGCGTTTGGCTGGCCATGCACCGGCGTGTGTGGGAGACGATTGGATTTGATGAAGTCACGTTCGACGGCTTCCATCTATACGATGTCGATTTCACCTACCGGGCAGCGCAGGGCGGCTATCGGTTGATTGCGCCGCGCGACTTGTTGCTGCTGCATTTTTCCACCGGCCGATATGACGTGACTTGGCAGCGGTACAACCGTCGATTCCTTGACAAGTTTCCGGCGATGTCCAATTTTCCCGATGCGCGCCGGCATGGCGCCATCCATGTAAAGTTGCAAAGCCTGGATCTCCCGCTTGGCTGAAACGCTCGGTCAATCCCTGAAAAGAACCGGCTTGATGTTGGCCACTGCCGAATCCTGCACTGGGGGGGGTATTGCCGAAGCCGTCACCCGGGTGTCGGGTTCATCGGCGTGGTTTGATTGTGCCTTCGTGACCTACAGTTACGAAGCAAAAACGTCGATGCTGGGTGTGCACCGCGATACGCTGGTGGATCACGGTGCGGTGTCTGAGAAAACGGCCCACGAAATGGTGGAGGGTGCGATTGCCCGGTCGCGTGCGCAGGTGGCCATTGCCGTGACCGGCATTGCCGGGCCCACCGGCGGGTTGCCGGACAAGCCCGTCGGCACCGTCTGGTTTGCTTGGAAAATACCAAAAAAACCCATTATTTCAATGGTTTGCCATTTCAGTGGGGATCGCGTCGCGATCCGCCAGCAGACCATTGTCCACGCCCTGAAAGAGCTGCTTCATAATCTTTCTTGAGGGCTTGGCTTGGTTCCGGATTTCAAAAAAACCGCTTGCCAACCACAAAATTCTCCGGTACTGTACGCAAATACAGGCTGTAAACAGTTACAGCCCGTGACGCCAGATTTCAGAACCCCTAGAACCGGAGCCCCGCCATGAACATGATGAAAGAATCCTTTATGGACGAAAACAAAAGCAAGGCCCTGCAAGCCGCGCTGTCGCAGATCGAGAAGCAATTTGGCAAGGGCTCCATCATGAAGATGGGCGAGAGCCGCATCGGTCACGACATCATTCCGGTGTCCACGGGGTCGTTGGGACTCGACATCGCGCTGGGAATTGGCGGTTTGCCGCGCGGGCGAGTCGTTGAAATTTTTGGTCCGGAATCGTCCGGCAAAACCACACTGACCCTGCAAGTCATCGCGGAAATGCAAAAGACCGGCGGAACGGCAGCGTTCATTGATGCCGAACATGCCCTCGACCCGCAATATGCGCAAAAGCTGGGCGTCAACATCAACGAGCTGCTGATTTCTCAGCCGGACAATGGCGAGCAGGCGCTGGAAATCGCCGACATGCTGGTGCGGTCCGGGTCGGTGGACGTGGTTGTCGTGGATTCCGTCGCCGCATTGACGCCGCGCGCGGAAATTGAAGGCGAAATGGGAGATCAACTTCCAGGCTTGCAGGCACGCTTGATGAGCCAGGCGCTGCGCAAGCTGACCGCCAATATCAAGAAGTCCAATACGCTGGTGATCTTCATCAACCAGATCCGCATGAAGATCGGCGTGATGTTTGGCAACCCGGAAACCACGACGGGCGGCAACGCGCTCAAGTTCTATGCGTCCGTCCGCCTCGACATTCGCCGTACCGGCGCCATCAAGGCCGGCGAAGAGGTAATCGGCTCCGAAACCCGCGTCAAGGTGGTCAAGAACAAGGTGGCGCCGCCGTTCCGCACCGCCGATTTCGACATTCTTTACGGCGAGGGCATCTCACGCGAAGGCGAGATCATCGAGCTTGGCGTGGTTCACAAGATCGTTGAAAAGTCCGGCGCCTGGTATGCCTACAACGGCGAGAAGATTGGCCAGGGCAAGGACAATACGCGCCGGTTTCTGAAGGACAACCCTGAAATGGCCCAGGAAATTGAGGCCAAGATTCGGGAAGCTGTCGGTGTGGCCTCTGCAGACGGTGGCGAAGCCGAAGACGAGGCCGTTGAAGAGTAGCCGCGTCAAGAGCGCGTCGCGGTAAGACCGCGACGCCTCCACGAGTTTAAGCAAGTCGTTCGCACTGTTGGTGCCACATGGGCCGACGGTATAGGGGCGGCTTTGCCTGCAGTTTGAATCAGTTCGATGGTTGGGCCGCTTGAATTGACTGAGTGAGTGTTCAAGAGTCCGTCAAGAAAGGCGGCCCCTTTTTATTCGGAAGGAGTCCGGCATGTTGGAATCAATATTGAGTTCTCGGGAATCATCAAAGGCTGCCGGATTTCTTCGCCAACTGCGTGGCCAGGAATCTGGCACCAGTCGGGGCATTGCGTTTCAACGCCCTGTCCCGCGTGGCCAGCAAAAGTTCGTCAAGCCGAAGGCCATTTGCAGCCGTTGCGAGCGGTTTTCATTCTTGTCTGAGGATGTGGGGCAGTCCTGCCATTCATCGATGCGGGATGTGCGCTGCGGCGGATGCATGATTGCAACCGATGCATTGCGTGACTGGTCGTCTTGCAACTGGTGTAGCGGGTCCGGCTGGCATCACAGCATGTGTTGCATCAAGTGCAACGGTTCCGGGTGGGTCCGCGCCGCAGATCAAGCGCGTTCGGCAAGGTCGGAATTAAGACTCACCGGCAGTTGACCATGGGGACGAGCGCCTTCTCCATCGCCTTTGCTTCTTCAATACTGGGCCAAGGCCCCGAATATGCGGACCTCAAATCGGCGGCAGACGCCCCGCAACCCATCAAGCCGCAAAATCGTGAACTGGTCTCCCGCGCGATTGCGCTGCTGGCGCGACGTGACCTGAGCCGCGCTGCATTGATTGCCCGCCTGCTCAAGGACGGGTTTGAACGCAATGAGTGCGAGTCCGTGTCACGTTGGTGCGAAGCCTGCGGATTCCTCAACGAGCAGCGGCACGCCGACTCGATCGCCCGTCGTCTGAGCGCACGCTATGGCGCGAAGCGTGTCGCCATCGGAATGCGGCAAAAAGGGATCACCGACAGTACCGTGTCAACCGTGATCGCTGGGTTGGATCCTTCCGAAGTGGAACGCGCACGCGCGTTGTTGGCGCGTCGATTTGACGAGACCGATGAAAGTCTGGAAACCAGGGTGAAGAAGCACCGTTTTCTCCTGCAACGCGGTTTTTCCGGAGAGACCATTCGATTGGCATTGAAACGCGCTGAATAGGGCTTGATTGTCCGCTGGCGTGCTGATCGATGTTACGCCGCAGGATGATTCACTCCGACCTTTGCAATTGATGCGAAGCGCCGCATCACCAAGCCCTGCGGGTGTCAATTTTGGTCAATTGAGTGGCCAATGGGGACCATTCGGCGCAGAATAGACAGCCACCGACCCAACGAATTCTCAGAGGGTTGCCCCAAGACCGTTGCCCCGTCTGAACCGGCTGTTTCAACATGTGGTTTTACAAACTACTCGACGCGATTCCTTGGGTGCGCGAAAGCCTACCGCGCAAGCTGGGCTTCATGCTGTTCCTTGCAACGCAGGTGACGCTCGTCCTGTTCGTCTTGGCGAAGTGGGCGCTGGATAGTCCACTGGACTACGGGATCTTGCTCTTGGTGGCCAGCTTCAATTTGGGGTCCTGGGTCGTCGCGTATTTGGGCATGCGTTTGTTCCTGCAACCCGTTGAAGCCACTGCAGACGTACTGCGGGCCTACCTCGAACGCCGGCCAGTGAACATGCTGCCCATCACCGGGCACGATGTGGTCGGGCAACTCATGCGCGATGCGGACTACATTGGCAAACGGCAGGAACTTGATTCCTCGCAGCTTCAGCGCTCTTTGGATGACGACACGCTGACGGGACTCTACTCGCGACGCGCCGCCAAACGCCGCCTGTTGGAGGATGTCGCGCGGTCGGACCGTGGGCAGATGCGCCTTCATTTCGCGTTCCTGTCCCTCCATGGCCTGTCCGATATTGGGCGCTTGCACGGCAATGAAAAGATCGATGAATGGCTGCGACACATTGCCATGCTGCTCCGCGTGAACACGCGCCGCTCCGATTGGGTATCACGTTGGGCGGAGCACGTATTTGCGGTGGGATTTTGTGACAACAACAACATCGAAGAGACCGTGTCCCGGCTGCATGGCGTCATTGAGAAAAGCCCGTTTGAAATTGTGCCGGGCAAGCACGTTTCGCCGCTCGCCGCGGCCGGGGTAGCCGAACACGCTGCGGGAATCGAGATGCAAGCGTTCTTCGACCAGGCGCGGAATGCCGAGAAACGTGCGCAGGAAGGCTTGCAAGCCACTGACCCTGGTGCCCGCGTGGTGATTGTGCGGCTCGAAAAGCCAATCGATGCCGAACTGAAGGCGCTGCTGAAAGCCCAGTAGGCGAGAAGATTGCCGCTGTTCTGGTATCGGGATCGCAAGCCGCGCGGAAGTTTTGCCGGCCCCAACGGGCGGCAGATGATTGCGCGGGCGCCGTTCAGCGCAGCGGCTGGTTTGCGTTCAGGCTGGCGACTTGCTGCGGCCCGTTGCCAGTCCACCGGAGGAGTTTCTCGCCCGCGCGCGGGTCAAGATCCATCCAAAGCAGCGGGGCAGCGGCCAGCATGAGGCCGAACGCAAAAAGGGAAATCCGGCGGTTCGACATGGCTTAACTGTACGCCAAACCGGCGCGAATGGGTATCGGGGAAATGGCGACCGTTTTCCACAGGCTGCCACCGGTTGCCAAACGAGGATCCGAAAGGCCGGGCGTATAATTTTTCCCTCGAAGAAGGGGAAAAAGCATGGCCAATGTCCGCCAACTGCCCGTCAAGGGCGCCACTGCCGTCGATCCGGAAGACGGCCGCAATCCCGGCACCAAGTTTGATCTCGGCCCCGTCAAGGACGTGCGCGTCAATCGCAGCGCCGTCGAGCGCCGCGCCGCCACAATGAGCACGCGCCGCACGGTCAAGAAAGAGTGGCAGGCCGCGTGGCTCCTGCATGCCGTGCGCACCATCGACCTCACTACGCTCTCTGGCGACGACACCCCGGGCACCGTCAAGCGCCTGTGCGCCAAGGCACGGCAACCGATCCGCCCGGAATTGCTCAAGGACCTGGGATTCAACGAACCGCTCACCACGGGTGCCGTCTGCGTGTATCACACGTTTGTGAAGACCGCAGTCGAGGCGCTGGAAGGCTCGGGCATTCCGGTTGCGGCGGTCTCCACCGGATTCCCGGCGGGCTTGTCTCCGTTTCCACAGAAGATCGAGGAAATCAAGGCGAGCGTGAAAGACGGCGCGGCAGAAATCGACATCGTGATTTCGCGCGAGCATGTGTTGAACGGCGACTGGCGTGCGCTCTATGACGAAGTAAAAGCGTTCCGCGAAGCCTGTGGCCCCGCGCACATGAAAGCCATCATCGCCACTGGTGAACTGGGCACACTGAAGAACATCATGCGCGCCTCGCTGGTGTGCATGCAGGCCGGCTCGGATTTCATCAAGACCTCCACCGGCAAGGAACCCACCAATGCCACCATCGCCGGTTCGCTCGTGATGGTGCGCGCCATCCGCCAGTTCCATGAAATGACCGGCCACAAAGTCGGCTTCAAACCTGCTGGCGGCATCCGCACCACCAAGCAAGCGCTGGAGTGGCTGATCTTGATGAAGGAAGAGCTGGGCGACGAGTGGCTGCAGCCGCACTTGTTCCGGCTGGGGGCCTCGGCGTTGCTCAATGACATTGAGCGGCAGTTGGAACACTATGCGTATGGGCGGTATGCGTCGATGCAGTATCAGCCGCTCGGTTAATGGTACCAATCAGTTCGCAGCGTTTGGCGGAAATTGCTAAGGCGTATGCCGACCACTTTACAAATCCACACGTTTGGACTGCCGACAGAGTTTTAGTGAAACGTGACAACTCGGACACCGAGTGGGCCCCAAGTATTGTTTTCGACATTACGTACGATCATCCCAAGCTCTTGCTTCCATTTGTGCTGGAGGTGTTGAAGCTCGATCCAGCAAATGAAGTCATCGAGGTGCTTTCCGCAGGGCCACTGGAAGATTGTCTTGGGCTACTTGGTGAGGAGGTGATTGATGAGGTCGAGGCACATGCGCGCGCGAACCCAAAATTTGCCTATCTTCTGGGTGGCGTGTGGAAAGGCAAGATGACGGATGAAATCTGGGCACGCGTGCAATCCGTTTGGGATCGCCGTGGATGGGATGGAATTCCTCTTGAATCAACTGCAAGTTAGGCTCAACTGAAACTAAGAAACTGTCTTTGAGAAAGCAAAGTACATGAACCTCTCCCAACTCTCGAAATCCCTCCCCTACGGCGACGCCCCCGAAGCTGCCAAGCCCGCGCAGGAGTGGATCGACCAGCACAATGCCAAGTTCGGGCTCTTCATCAACAACAAATGGCGCGACCCATCCGGCAAGGAGTGGTTTGATTCGGTCAACCCGGCCAATGGCAAGAAGCTCGGCAAGATCGCGCAGGCCACCAAGAAGGACGTGGACGATGCGGTGAAGGCCGCACGTGCCGCGTTCAAGACCTGGAGCGCCACGCCCGGCCACATTCGTGCGCGCTACCTCTATGCGATTGCGCGGCAGATCCAGAAGCACTCGCGTCTGTTCGCCGTGCTGGAGACGATGGACAACGGCAAGCCCATCCGCGAAACGCGCGACATCGACATCCCGTTGGTGGCGCGGCATTTCTATCACCACGCGGGCTGGGCGCAGTTGATGGACAAGGCGCTGCCAGACCATGAGGCGATCGGCGTGGTGGGGCAGATCATTCCGTGGAATTTCCCGCTGCTGATGTTGAGCTGGAAGATCGCGCCCGCAATTGCCATGGGCAACACCGTGGTGTTGAAGCCCGCCGAATTCACCTCGCTCACCGCGCTGCTGTTTGCGGAGATTTGCGATTCCGTTGGCCTGCCGCCCGGCGTGGTGAACATCATCACGGGCGACGGCCGTACCGGCGCGGCGATGGTGGACCACCCCGGCATCGACAAGATCGCCTTCACCGGTTCCACCGACGTGGGCCGCATCATCCGCAAGGCCACCGCGGGTACGCACAAAAAACTTTCACTGGAGTTGGGTGGCAAGTCACCCTTCATGGTGTTCGATGACGCGGATCTCGACAGC
>JBGAUM010000006.1:0-40055 GCA_044228625.1 Usitatibacteraceae bacterium
CCGGAATGGATCGAGCGGTCAACATGGCTTTCCGCCGCAAAATTGACCACGGCGCGCGGTCGAATTTCCGCCAAAAGTCGGCGCACATATGCGCGATCTCCGATGTCTCCTTTTGCGAACCGGTAATCCGGGCGGGACGACACATCGGCCAGCGAAGCGAGATTTCCGGCATAAGTCAATGCATCCAGGTTCGCGAGCGCGCCACCCCCCTGCGAAAACCATTCACGAATGAAATTGCCGCCGATGAAGCCGGCCCCGCCAGTAACGAGAATCATGGGAATAGGCGTGGCGCAACGATTATTGCGCAAAGAGATAAACGGGCAATTTTACCAGTTCACCCCTATGACACGCCTTTGGCACGCAACTCCAGTTCGATCAGCTTGGCGTACTTTGCAAACGCGGCAAAGCATCCGACGGCCACATGGGCGAATCCCGGCCCGCCATCCAAAAACCCCAGGCGGATGACATAGAACTTGATGAACCGCGCCAAGGGGCTCAGAAACAACTTGGCAAAGCTCGCGCGCACACCTTGCGCATAAAGCGCTTCCGCATGCAGGGAGGAATAGCGATTCTGTTTTTGAAGGTAAGTGGTGACGTCTTCAGCCGATTCATGCAGAAGATCTCCTGCAAGATTGTCGACCGGCACCGTCGTAATGACCGCCTCATGAACCGGGTCGTTGCTCCAACTGGCATGAGCACGATGAAACAATCGAAGCGACCAGTCGGGATATCCTTCGCCATGACGCAGCCAGCGCCCCAAAAAACGGTTGCGCCGCGCCATCCGGAAGGCAAAGGTCGACGGCTGACCGATTGTTGCGGAAATTGATTTCGCCAGCTCGGGCGTAACTCGCTCGTCCACATCGAGGCACAACACCCAATCGTGCATGGCCACGCTGACGGCGAACTGTTTTTGCTGCCCGAACCCCAACCACTCCTTTTCGATGACGCGGCAGCCCTTTACGTCCGCAATGGCGCGCGTCTCATCTTCCGATCCGGAATCGACCACAACGATTTCGGCGGCAAAGGACACGCTATCGATACACGCGGCGATCTGGCTCGCAGCGTTTTTTGAGATGATGACGACGGACAGCGGGACTTTGGTGGGATTCACGGGTTTGGCCTGCACAATCGTGCCTCGATTGTAAACGCTGGGGCGGCATTGCACGGCCCCGCTAGAATCGCACGATGCGCATCTTGCTGGTCAAACTTTCCTCCATGGGTGACGTGGTCCACAACCTGCCAGTGGCCACAGACATTCGCCAAGAGTTTCCGCATGCAGTCATCGACTGGGCAGTCGAGCCCCTATTTGCACCGATCGTGTCGCTCCATCCGGCAGTCCGACGGGTCTATCCCATTCCGCTCCGCACGCTCAAACAACACTGGTGGTCACCCGCACGTTGGGGGCGTTTCTTGGCTGCGCGCAAGGCTCTCGGTGAGGAACCGTATGACTTGGTCTTGGACACCCAAGGCCTGTTGAAAAGTGCCTTGGTTGCCAAACATGCGCGAGGACCCAAGGCCGGCTTCGATTCGGCCAGCGCGCGCGAACCTGCTGCGTCCCGGTGCTACACGGCGACATACCGCGTGTCGCGAAATCTGCACGCGGTGATGCGAAACCGTGCGCTTGCTGCAGCCGCGTTGAAGTACGATATTCCGCAGGCGGTGGACTACGGGCTCTCCGGTTCAATCCAGTCAGGCGGGAAATGCCCGCCCGACGTGGTCTGCCTGACGGCAACCAGCCGGACGGACAAGCAATGGCCCACCGATGCCTGGCGAGAACTGCTGCGACGCTTGTGCGACTGTGGAGCGCGCGTGGTTCTGCCGTGGGGGAACGAGAGCGAGCACGCTGAGTGCGTGCGCATTGCCGAGAATTTCGATCATGTTTCCATTCCCCCGCGCGCACCTTTGAATGAGGTCGCCCAATGGCTGGCCCACGCAAACGTCGTTGTGGGGGTCGACACTGGCCTGGCCCATCTGGCGGTCGCACTGGGTCGACCCACGGTGGGCATCTACGTCTCCACGCAACCAGGGCTGACAGGCTTGTACGGCCGGGACGACAGCCTCAACCTGGGGGGGGGGACGCGTGAGAACCCTGCGCCACCGACCGTTGACGCCGTGTGGCTGGCCGTGAAGGCGCGCTTGGGAACGACCTGAAATGACACGCGCGCCCTACTCGACATTGATGCTATTGGCGCTCCCCATCATCTTTGCACGCCTTTATTGGCGAGGGCGCAAGGATCCACGGTACCGCGAGAACATCGGTGAACGGCTGGGTCGGTTTTCTGGGCCGAGAACGCGGGGGTCGATCTGGCTGCATGCTGTTTCGGTCGGCGAGATGCGCGCAGCGCAGCCGTTGGTCGCCGCGCTTCGCCAGCGATGGCCCGCCACCCCCCTGTTGCTGACTTGCATGACGCCCACAGGCCGCGAAACGGCGACGCAACTTTATGGAGACTTCGCGACCGTATCGTACCTGCCTTACGACTTCGGTCTTCTGGTGCGCCGATTGATCACGCATTTTTCGCCCCGTTGCCTGATCGTGATGGAAACCGAGATTTGGCCGAACACCATCGCCACATGTCAGGCGAATGGTATCCCTGCGTTTCTGGTCAATGCACGTCTGAGCGCCAAATCACTTCGCAATTACCAGCGTTTCGCACCGGTCAGGCGACTGATTGGTGCGGCGTTGGGACGACTCTCCGCCGTGGGTGCGCAATATGCCCGCGACGCCGAGCGTTTGCAGGCGCTCGGGGTACGTGAGGCCTCGATTACCGGAAACCTGAAGTTCGACGTGCGCCTTGACGAAGTTCTCGTCAACCGCGGCCTTGCGTGGCGCGAGGCGTTGCAGCCCGCACGTACTGTCATGCTTGCCGTCAGCACTCGTGACGGCGAGGAGCGGGCCATTGCCAAGGCGTATGCCAGTCGGTTTTCGCCAGCGTCCCGCCTGTCCCAGTTGCTGGTCATCGTTCCACGCCACCCTCCACGTTTTGACGAGGCTGCGCAGATGGTCTCCGAGGCAGGCCTTGTATTGCAACGTCGCAGCGCGAATGCCGCCATTTCGGATTCGACCGAGGTTTGGCTGGGTGATTCGCTGGGTGAGGTCGCCGCGTATATCGCGATGTGCGATTTTGCGTTTGTTGGCGGCAGTCTCCTGCCGCTCGGCGGGCAAAACTTGATCGAGGTCTGCGCACAAGGCAAGCCGGTCCTGATGGGACCGTCAACATACAATTTTGCGGATGCTGCTCGCTCGGCGCGTGAAGCTGGAGCCTTGTTGGCGGTTTCAGATGCCGATGACTTGATGCAAGTTGCCGAGGGCTTGTTCAACGACGCAGTGAGCAGGCAGTCCCACGCGCGCGCCGCGATGGAGTTTGCACAAGCGCACCGCGGGGCGACGGAAAAAACCCTCAGTATCCTGGCCGCGGTGCTGGACAAGCAGGTTACGGGGTCGAGCCAATCACCCTGATTCCAATTGAACGAGTGCAACGCAAGTTGATTGCCGACGGCCTGTCTCAGCTGGCGGATGCTGACCGCTCCTACTTTGCAAGCAAACGGTTGACTTCCACGAGATCGTCTTCTTTCAAGCGACCGGAAGCTGCCTTCAATCGGAGCTGCGAAAGGATCGTGTTGTAACGGGCTTGCTGCAAGTCTCGTTGGGCCTGATAAAGCTGTTGCTGCGCATTCAGGACATCCACATTGGTACGCACACCAACGTCTTTGCCGAGGATGGTGGCATCCAGGGACGACTTGCTCGACACCAACGCAGCTTCCAGAGCCTTGACCTGCTGCACGCCGTTCGTAACCCCAAGAAAATTGAGGCGTACGGTTTGCGCGACGCTCCGAACACTGTTTTCCAAATCCTGGGCGGCACGCTCTCGGTTCGCCAGCGCTTGCCTTACGCGTGACTGGGTGCCACCGCCCGAGTACAAGGGAACGGAAAAGACCAAGCCGACGCCGCTGGAACGTGTGTCGAAACTCGGTCCGACCGGCGGTGTGATGCTCGCGGGACTGGAGTTGTTGCCATAGTTGGCGGTCAGGTCGATCGTCGGATAATGTCCCGCCTTGGTGCGCTCCACCTCTCGCTTTGCGACCTCCGAGGCCAGTCGGAATTGCGCCACAGTCGGGCTCGCCTCACCGGACGCACTCACCCACTGTTCCATGTCGGTTGGCGACGGCATGGCCAGCACCGGTTTTTCAACCAGCGGGGACAATGCAGCCGGTGCCTTGCCTATCAACTGCTGAAGAGCGCGTTTCTTGATTTCCAGGTCGGCCAAGTCGGCAATTTCCTTGGCCACCGCCAAGTCGTATTTGGCCTGCGCCTCATAGGTATCGGTGATGGTCGCGGTGCCGACCTCGAAGTTGCGCTTTGCCTGGGCCAGCTGCTCCGAAATAGCCTTTTTCTGTGCCCCGGAAAAGTTGACGTTGTCTTCGGCAAGCAGCACATCGAAATAGGCCTGCGAGGACCGGACGATGAGGTTCTGGCTGGAATCGGCGAATGCTGCTTCAGCCTGTTGCACTTGCAATCCGGCCTGATCATTGGCAATCCAGTTCTGCATCCGGAACAAGGGTTGCGATAGTTGAACGTTGTAGCTGTTCGAATTGAAATTGACCTGGGGGAAGTCTTCAAACTTGCGGTAATTCTTGTTGTAGCCCGCGGACAGTGTGACCGAAGGCAACAGGCCCGCCCGCGCCTGGGGTGCCGCTTCCTTCGCAGCTTCATAAGTTGCGCGCGCTGATGCGTACACCGGATCCTGGGATAGGGCGTCTCGGTAGACGCCAAGCAAATCAACCGCCCAGGCAGGGGCGGCAAACAGGGCCGCAATCAGGATGGCGCTGGCTTTTTTTGTCATGGCTGCTTCTTTCTATTCTTGGCGAGTAATCGTTGGGTCTAACCGGTGTGCTTGGACGCGTTAGGGGACTGGCGCGGATGGTTGATTTCAATACACGGCCACTGCCGGGTCCACTTGGCGTGCCCACGCATCAATTCCACCGGCAAGATTATGCAGATTGGAGTATCCGGCGCGCTGCAAGAATGCGACGACTTGCAGGCTACGCATCCCGTGATGGCAAATAACGACCGCAGGATGCGTCGGATCGATTTCATCCATGCGCGCCGGGACTTCCCCCATTGGAAGCCAATGGCTTCCCGGGATGCGCGTCAACTCCCATTCCCAAGGCTCGCGAACATCGATCAGTCGGGGCGGGGCGTCGCCGGCCATCAGGGCCGCCAACTCGGGCGCGGTGACTTGCTTGTACACAGGGAGTGGGAGCTCAAAACTCGAAATGCGAAACCGGCGCGGCGTTGATCAACTGTGGCAGCACGGTTTCGAAAAGTTCAGTTTGGCGGAATTGACTTTCCGCCACGTGCGTGAAAAGCACCGCCTTCATCACGGGGGCTTCACCCACGACTGCCACGGCGCGCCCGCCCAACGTCAGGCGCGAAAGGTAGGCGTCCGGCATCACGGGCACAGAACCGGTCAGCACAATGACGTCGAATTTGTCACTGGCCTTGAGAAATGCATCCGCGCTGCGGGCGGCGTCGCCAACCTTCAATTGGATATTGCGGATTCCGGCGCGCTCGAGGTTGTTTGCGGCGCGGTGCCAAAACTCGTCATGCAACTCGATGGAAAACACCTCTGCGGCGCGGCGCGCAAGCAGTGCGGTCAGGTACCCGCTACCGGTGCCAACCTCCAGGACGCGGTCCGTCGGTCTCGGGTTGACCTCCTGCACGATGCGCGCTTCCACACGTGGGGCCATCATCACTTCGTTGTGGCCGAGAGGGATCTCGAGGTCCATGAACGCGAGACCGCGGTACGCCTCCGGGACAAAATCCTCGCGCTTGACCTCGAACAGCAAATCGAGAACAGCCGGGTCGAGCACGTTCCAGGGCCGGATCTGCTGCTCCACCATATTGAAGCGGGCTTGGTCGATGTTCATGGGGGCGGGAAGAAGGTTCAATGATTCTGGGAAGGGATTATTTTAGCGGCATTGGCAGCGTGCTCATTTCCCGCCGGCGTCGTCCTTGCGGGGCTTGAGGGCGTGAACCAACATGTCGGCGTGGGTGTTCACGTATTCCTGCGGGTCCACGGTGTTGGGCACGCAACAGGCAAAAGAGTGCTTCCACAACATGAGAAGCACCATGGGCGCACAAGCCACACGTTGGGCATAAGGGAGATTCACCGGACGGAATTCCCCACTCCGGATGCCGCGGTCAATGGCTGCCGCCACCAACTTGTGTGCACGCTGGATCACCTCGTCGTGATAGAAGCGCGCAAGTTCCGGAAAATTCTGCGACTCGCCGATCACCAGCTTGGTCAACCCTGCCTGTTTGGTGGCGCCCACTTCATCCCACCACATGCGGAGAATCATACGAAGCAGGTCTTCTGAGGAGCCCTCGAAAGTTGCAAGCACTTGCTCACCGTGACGCAAAGGCTCTGAATAGCCTTCGCGAATTGCCGCCTTCAACAAATCCTCTTTACTGTCAAAGTAGAGGTAGAGCGTGCCCTTGGAAACCCCGGCGCGCTTGGCCACATCCTCCAACCGAGTGGCCGCAAATCCCTTTTCGATGAACAGGTCCAGAGCCGCATCGACGAGCTCCCCCGGACGCGCGTCTTTGCGGCGCTCCCAACGGGGTTCGATGACTTTGGCGGAGGATGACATGTGCAAATTGATAACTGACCAATCGGTCATTAAGCATACTCGCCCCTATGAATCCGGTCAAGCCGCGGTCCCTTTGTATTTGATGCCCGTCAGGACTTCGCGTATCGTGACAGGGTGCTAGGGGTTCTGGTGGATGCCGATTTTGCCGCCAGATGAGAAATCACCCTTCGAACCTGATCCGATTAATGTCGGCGTAGGGAAGCACGGCGCTCCCGCCATGCTTGCCCCGCCCCATGGAGTGCCGCGATGAATGCCAATCCCAAATTCCTCGAAGCCACTGCGCAAGTTGATGACGCGGCAGTGCAGCCCTTGCCGAAGTCGCGCAAAGTCTATGTGGAAGGTTCGTGCGCGGACATCCGCGTGCCGATGCGCGAGATATCGCAATCGGAAACGCCCACCGCGTTTGGGGGCGAGAAGAACCCGCCGGTGTTCGTCTATGACACCTCCGGCCCCTATACCGATCCTTCCATCAAGATCGATATCCGCTCGGGTTTGGCACCGCTGCGCGCATCGTGGATTCATGAACGCGGCGACACGGAGGAGTTGTCCGGCCCTACGTCCGCTTACGGCGTGGAGCGGCTCAATGACCCGAAGCTTGCGGAATTGCGCTTCAACTTGAAGCGCAAGCCGCGCCGCGCAAAAGGCGGCGCAAACGTCTCGCAAATGCATTACGCACGCCGCGGAATCGTCACGCCGGAGATGGAATACATCGCCATCCGCGAAAACGTGAACCGCGAATGGATGTTGAAGAATCACCCGGAAATCATCACCAAGCAGCATCCCGGGCAATCGTTCGGCGCCAACATCCAATCGTTCATCACGCCGGAATTTGTCCGCGATGAAGTGGCGCGCGGCCGCGCGATCATTCCGGCCAACATCAACCACCCGGAAATCGAGCCGATGATCATCGGCCGCAATTTCCTGGTGAAGATCAACGCCAACATCGGCAATTCCGCCGTGTCCTCGGGCATTGGCGAGGAAGTGGAGAAGATGACCTGGGCGATCCGCTGGGGAGGAGATACGGTGATGGACCTCTCCACCGGCAAACATATCCACGAAACGCGCGAGTGGATCATCAGGAATTCCCCCGTGCCCATCGGCACCGTGCCCGTTTACCAAGCACTGGAAAAGGTCGATGGCAAGGCCGAGGACCTCACGTGGGAGATCTACCGCGACACGTTGATCGAACAAGCCGAGCAAGGCGTGGACTACTTCACCATCCACGCCGGCGTGCGCCTGCCGTTCATCCCGATGACCGCCAAGCGCATGACGGGGATTGTGTCGCGCGGCGGTTCGATCATGGCCAAGTGGTGCCTGGCGCATCACAAAGAGAGTTTCCTCTACACGCGCTTTGAAGAAATCTGCGAAATCATGAAGGCGTACGACGTTTCGTTTTCACTGGGCGACGGCTTGCGCCCCGGCTCCGGTTACGACGCCAACGACGAGGCGCAGCTTGCGGAATTGAAGACGCTGGGCGAACTCACGCAGATCGCGTGGAAACACGATGTGCAAACCATGATCGAGGGCCCAGGTCATGTGCCGATGCACATGATCAAGGAGAACATGGACCTCCAGCTCAAGTACTGCCATGAGGCGCCGTTCTATACCCTGGGCCCGCTCACCACCGATATCGCCCCCGGCTACGACCACATCACCAGCGCCATCGGCGCGGCGATGATCGGCTGGTACGGCACGGCGATGCTCTGCTATGTCACGCCGAAGGAACACTTGGGACTCCCGAACAAGACGGACGTGAAGGACGGCATCATGGCCTACAAGGTCGCCGCCCACGCGGCCGACTTGGCCAAGGGCCACCCCGGTGCTCAAATGCGCGACAACGCCCTTTCAAAGGCGCGTTTCGAGTTCCGCTGGGAAGACCAGTTCAACTTAGGCCTCGACCCCGACAAGGCCAAGGAATTCCACGACGAGACGCTCCCTCAGGAGGGCGCCAAGCTCGCGCACTTCTGCTCCATGTGCGGGCCGCACTTCTGCTCGATGAAAATCACGCAGGACGTGCGCGCCTTTGCTAAGGCGCAGGGCGTGGCGGAGGAGGAAGCGTTGAAGAAGGGGATGGAGGTGAAGGCGGTGGAGTTTGTGAAAAAGGGCTCTGAGGTTTACCAAAAGCTCTAGGCGTCCCACAGGCCCGTGGCGCCCCGTTTCATTCCCTTCGGGGCCGCAGGCAAACGCCGCACGATTTGGTTTCTACGGCATTCGAACGCGCTGGAACTTCCATTCCTTGCTCTTTTCCTGGCCCGAAATCTTGCCCTCGATCCGCGCGATCAGCACATCCCCTTCGCGTCTGTAGATGATGCGCTGCGGAAAGTCGTGCCCAGCGTTTTCGAACACGACGCGATTGACGTCGGATTCCTTCAAGGGAAACTCCGTCGGCGGGCTGCGGCCCCCAGGGCTGGCAAGGTATATGAGCTTGCCGTCGCGTTTTACAATGCGCAGATTCTCAAAGCTTGCCCGCGCGCCGCGCGATGACAGGTTTACGGCGACCATCAGGTCATTCTGCGGCCCCAGCCAAGCCTCCTGGGTGTCTTCGCGCTCGGTCTTCTCCTGCCAATGGCCCGCTAAAAATGAGACAGCCGCGAGTTCCTGCGCATTGATGCTTGTGGCGATTAGCAGCATTGCAGAAGCAGCACCGTGAATCAGCGGATTCATGTTTTCTCCATGTCGAAATTGAGTCCGCAGCTTATCCGCCCATTTTTCCCGCGTCTTGTACGAATGCGACATCCTTCTACTTTTGGCGCGACGGCCCGATAAGGGCTGCGGACAGCAAACCAGCCGTGCGCAAGTATTCGGTGGGTGGCTGGCCGGCAAAGCGGCGGAACGCCCGCACCATGTGCGCCTGGTCAAAATAGCCCGTATCCACCGCTGCCTTCAGCCATGTGCTTGGCGTCCCTTTCTGCAATTCGTCGAACACCGCGCGAAACCGGATGATGGATGCGAATAGTTTGGGACTCATGCCGGTCGCGGCGACCATCCGCCGTTCGAGCTGGCGCGCGGACAACCCGGCGGCCTGCGCCCAACAATCAACCTGCCCCTGGCCCCGTTCAGCAAGGATATTTCGCACCGTTGCAGCCACCGCAGTGTCTTCTTCAAACGCGTTGTGCGACAGCAATTCCACGAGCGAGACAGTTGCCGCGCAAAGTTCATTGCGTTCCGACGCGCCACTCAGTTCTTGCAGGATCGCTTCGATGTGTTTCCGCTGTCTCCCCTCCAGTGGGACGCGCGCATCCAATGTTGCCGCAACGGGCGCTTTCACGAAGCGACCCACGACATGCGGCCATAAGCGAATCCCCAGCACACCCACACGGCCGGTAGACCGCAGCAGCAATGGCCGGGTCAGATTACCCGCCAGGAGCGCGCTGGCTTGAGGGCGCCAACGTCCGACATTGTCCTGCTCGCGATAGGGAGCACCTAAATGAAAAATCAGCTCCGGGGATCCATCCGGCACGATGCGGTCATCGTGGTACTCGCGGCCGAAGTCGGCAGAAAAAGTCCACACCCGGCGCACGGTGTGCGCCAGAGCCGGCGGCGGTGAAAATTCGCGATAGGTCACGGATCAATTCCAAGGGATTCGTTCAATGATCCGCGAGGCATGCGCCGAATGCAAAGGCTGCTGCGCCGTATCTCAACCGGCAACCCCTTTTGCTGGGCGTTGCCACGGGCCAGACATCAGCGCCGCAGCCCAATGGCGGAATCGTCACCCGCGTGATCCCAATTTCCAGCATTTTCGACACAAACGCTAGATTTGACGAGCCTCTTGGGGCAAACGTGGCCCAGTCGCCGCGCCAGTTCTGGTGTTTGATGGTGCAGCGCGTTCGCTGCATTCCCTTTGCGGCACAATCTGTTTCGTTTCCACCCTTCTGCTCATGCGATCCTTTGCCACGCCATCATTTTGGAGAAGGCCATGTCTTCATCGCGACCGATGATCGTTTTCGTGGGCGTCCTTTCCGTCGGCGCGCCTGCAGGCGTTCTTGCAGCGGATCTTGAATCGGGACGGGCACGCGCCGCCAGCGTATGTGCGGCCTGTCATGGGGCTGACGGCGTCTCGGTGGCCAACCATATTCCCCATTTGGCGGGCCAGCGCGCCATCTACATCGAATCGCAACTCAATGCCTTCAAGGACGGCAGCCGCAAACACGACGTGATGAACCCGATTGCCGCACAGCTTTCCGTTGCGGACATCAGCAATCTCGCAGCGTACTTCGCCACCTTGCACGGCGCGGCGGCCGGCGCCAAGTCCAAACCGCTTTTGGAGCTTTCGCAGGCTCGCTATGCAATTCCTGTCGATTTTCCCAAGGGGTTCATGCCGTACAGATCAACTCCCAGCGAGGGTGGCAAACGCGCCTCGGTCAATTATGTCAACGCGGCTGCACTGGTGGCGGCCAAGGCGGGGCAGGCGCTGCCGGATGGCTCTGCGATCGTCGGCGTCACCATGGTCGTGAAGCTGGATTCCGACGGCAAGCCCCTGACAGGCGCCGACGGATACCCCGTTGCCGACAAGGTGCTCTCTTACTCGACGATGGCCAGCGCACCGAACTGGAGTGACGCGATCCCCGACTTGCTGCGCAACGGCAACTGGACCTACGCACTGTTTACGGCGGTGCGACAGCCGCGCGAAGGCGTGAGTTATGCCGAATGCTTCGCCTGCCACAAGGCGCGAAGTGCAACGAGTTACGTGTTTACGCTCGACCAGGTGAAAGCCGTCAAATACTGAAAGCCGAAGCTCGGCAGGCGCTTCAGGCCAAACGCACTTTTTTGGCAAAAAACTCGTATACCGCAGCGACCCGTCGCAGATGACGTGATTCCGGGTGCGCCAGAACCCACAAATCCACCGAGCAATTCTCGAGAGGAGGGGTCAACGCCCGAAGCGTAGGGTCCTTCAGTGATCGATACGTCGAGAGCGCGCCAATGCCCAGCCCTGCGCGGATCGCATGTCCCACAGCGACCAGGCTTTCGACCTGATAGCGCGGAACCAGATTTGGATAGTGGCGGCGGCGCCAATCGGAAATCGGGTGTTCTCCCATCGTGTGATCCATCACAATCCAATCGAACTTCGACAGGTCTTTTGGAGGGCGCCTTTCTGGAAACTTTTCGACCGAGCCAAATATGGCGAACTCGGCGCGGCCAATGTGATGTCCGATCAAATGGCCCGGCGGTTTCTTGGTGGCCCGAATCGCGACGTCGGCATCGCGCTGGGACAGATTCACCACGTCGTTGCTGGCCCGCAGATCAAGCTGGATCTTCGGATGCATTGCGGCGAACTCGGCAAGGTGCGCGAATACCAGACCGTAAAGCACTGAATCGGTCGTCGTCAGTCGTACAACACCGGAGATTTCCTTTTCGCGCGCGGACGTAGCGGCCCTTGCCGCTTCCAGCTCACCTTCAATGTGCTCCGCATGGGCGATCAGGGTTTGGGTCAAATCGTTTGGCCGATATCCCGCGCGCGATCGATTAAACAAAGGTTGGCCCAGCGCTTTTTCCAACCGCTGGATTTGCCGAAACACCGTAGATGGGTCGCTGCCAAGGCGCTCTGCAGCCGCATTGAGGCTCCCACCGCGTGACATGGCCAAAACCGTTTCAAGGTCGCTCGCCGTCAACGCATAAGGCAGCGGCTTTGATTGCATCAGTGCAATTGACACTTGAACTCATGCCTATTTCTATTGCGATTTCGCAAGAATACAGTATCTCCACCGCGCCGCCAATCCCGACTTTCCGGGCCACGCGCGCGACAGAGGAGCTTCAAATGAAACGCACCATCTCTCGCTTGTCCAAGTGGGCCACGTCCGCCGCCACATTGGCCGTGTCGCTGGCCTTCCTGGTATCGATGTCGTTGATTTCGCTCTACACCAGCTTTGATCACATGATCTGAACCGCGCGCGACACCAGGGACCAACCCCTTGAGATCAGACCTTCGCCTGACCCCGCTTTCCGTCGCGGGTCACGCCTCGAGGCGGCCAATCCGCACAGCGGTCAGGCCAGGCTTTACATGAATCATGGTGGGCATGATGAGGACGCAATTGTCGTAGGGCGCGATTACGGGCACGCCCGCATCGGTGGCGATGAGATCCCCGCGCTTGCGCACGACTGACAAGCCCCTGAGGCCGTCTGCAAATCGGTAGTCCGTGCTGCTGGCGATCAGCGCGTCCGTGACCCTCACCAAGTGTTGGTCCGGAACAGGCGCAGGGTCGATTTCGGCTGCGCATTGATCGCGGTCCATCACGTCCAGCGCCCGAAGAAACCGCCATACACTCTGCCACGCGAGTACTTCCGCAGCTTTTTCCCAATGTTGCCCGCACTCGACCAGCAGCGCAGCCTTGTGCGAATCAGGATCGCCAAAGCCGCCATAGTCACGCATCCGCGTACCGTTGGCGTGGCCCTTGTCGGCCACGATATGCTGCGGTACCCCCACCTGCCGCGCCAACGCAATTCCCTTGTCCAGCACGCCTGAAATCATCACCGGTCCATGCGGGTCATGCATGGAGTGGATGTCGAGCAAATAGTCGGCCTGGTCCACGACCGGCCGCATCGCGCGTGCGCGGCGCAATTCCACCGAGTCGCGTGGGCCGTCAAGGGTTTCGGCGGTCCACACCCGATTGAAATCCTCGTCCACGAATCGGCTGGCGTGCGGGCGTATCGGGTCAAAGCGCGAAAATGCGTCGACATTGGCAAACGCGAGCGTGAGTTTTCCGCGCACGGGCCGCACCCCAAGCTTGAACAACCGGTCGACCGCCAGCGCCCCGCACAGTTCATTGCCGTGCGTGATGGCGTTGATCAGGACATGCGGCCCCGGCTGCCCTGAGTCAAACGTCGTGACGTACTCAATCCCCGTATTGCCTTTGCGGTAGGCTGAAATGTCCGGGGGAGAGAGTTCCACCGCATAAGGGCTCTCTCCGGGACGAAGGCCCGGCTTAATGTTTGTGCCCATTCTTGTGAAGGTGAACGGGTTGTGCAACGTGCGCATGTCCGTATTCGTGTCCGTGATCATGTCCACACCCGGGGCCGTGCACATGACCCGCTTCATGATGGGAATGACCCTTTCCATGGTGATGGTCGTGTCCGCAATCATGGGGGTGATGGTGTGCCGGCATGTGCTCGCGGGCATAGCTCGAAATCGCGGCCACCAGTTTGGTGATATTCGTTTGCAGCGCCTCAAACCCGCCGTTTGGTTCGCGCGTGACTTCGTCCATGTAAAGCTTCCGATTGACCTCGATTTGCAGCGAGTGACGCTGGTCGGAAGGATCGGAATATGCGCGCACAAGTTCGACGCCCTTGTAGGGATCGTTGATGCGAACGTCATAGCCCATTGAACGAAGCGTCTTGGCGACGAACTCCGTGAAACCGGGTGAACAGGTCGTGCCGTCGCGGTCGCCCAGAACAAAATCCGCGCGCGCCACGCCGGGCCCCTCTTCGGAAAGGACATTGGACGTCGCCGGCATGGAATGGCAATCGATGTGCCATACGGCGCCATAGTGCTTGCGCGCCGAATTGATCGCGTCTCGCAGGGCCTTGTGATAGGGGGCGTAGTGGTTGGTGATTCGCGCCTGCACTTCCGCGATGGAAAGCTTGCGCTTGTAGATGGGTGCCCCGGTATCGGTCAGCCGCCACACCAAGCCGATGCCCTTGCTGGTTTTTCTGCTGGAATTGATCGGTCCCGGCCAGTCGCCCTCCAGCAATTCAGCATCGATATCCAACAGTGATCGATTCGCGTCCACATAGCTTCTCGGGAATCGTGCCGCCAGGAGCGCGGCACCATGCAGCGGTGCCGCCGCATACAGTTTCTCCACATGCGTATCTTCGGCGCGTCGCAACTCCGCGAAGTCGACGGCGTAATCGAAATCAGGGGGATAGACGGTGCCACTGTGCGGAGAGTCGTAGATCACGGGAACATCGTGATCGTGGGTCGTGGCGGACGGGGTTAGATCGAATGCGCTGGGTGACATGTGGAGGCTTTCCAAAGAAGCGCCATTGTAGCGTTGCCGGCTGAAATGGCCCGGCCGGCGGACTTCGCGTGCGCGTCAAAGTCGCCGCAAGACGAGCGCATAGGTCGATTGTCCGACCCGGGTTCGCTGAATTGCTATCAGGAGTGCCGTCGCAAGAATGCTGAGCAGGACGACTGCGTAGGCAATCGCCTGGATGGACTCACCCCCGGCCATGCCATATTGCAGCGGCAAACCAGCAAGAACAGCGGCTGCAAGTCCCTTGGGGACCATGGCAGCCGTTAGTGCGACGTGCTCGCCCGGAATGTTTCGGGGCGTCAGCCAACCCGCCAGCATATGCCGCGCGGCATACACCAGCAAAACGATCGTCGCTCCTGTCAGCAGCGATTCAGTATTGTCCAACCGCATTGAAATGCCCAAGTACACGAAGAAAAACGTCTTGAGGACGAAGATGATCTCTTTGAGGAATCCATGCTCACGAGACGAAAAGGCCGCAAGCCGCCCCGGGCGCAGTACGTTTGTCGCCGCTGCAAACCGCCTTCCGTTTGCCAGGCACACGCCGAAAGTGATTGACGCAATGGCGCCGGAAAATTCCGCCGCTTCGGTCAGCCCATAAAGGATGAAACACATGGCGACCGACGCATAACTCCCGTGGCGGAGCCGCCTCATCCGCCTGAGCACCATCAACCAGGCGCCTGCCGCGGCCGCGCCGATCAATGCGGCAAACAGCAAGGTCTCGCCAAGTACCCGCACGACATGTCCCGGCGTGACCGCACCTGCTTTTGACGCGTCCAGCAACATGAAGACCGAGACGATGCAAAGGACATCCGTGATCGCGGACTCCAGGATTAGCACCGTCCGCGTTTGGCCTTGGACGCCTAGGCTCTGCACAAGCGGGATCACGACCGCAGAAGAGGTCCCGGCAAGGATGGCGGCCAAGGTCAACGCGGGAAGCCATGCCAACCCGCCCCGAGTCACGCCAATCGCCGTGACGATCATGGCAGTCGCTACAAACGTCGACAAGGTGATCTTGAGCGTCGCGCCCAGTGCGGGCTTCAAGGAGGACAGATCCAGGTCCACGCCGCTCTCAAACAGGATGACCACCAGGGCCAGTGTTGCCAGCACACGGCCCGCCTCACCGAACTGGGTGGGTGAGGCCCAGCCGAGAATGGGCCCCAGCAACAATCCACAAACCATCAGCGACAACACGTCAGGGATGCCGGTTCGATCAAAAATCGCCTTGAACAGATAAGCCGCAAAGACAAACAGGCCGATGGCAAGGACCACTGTGGACATGATGCAATCCTATGGGATCAGGTTACTCAGGTGGCAAGCCGATGATCTTTCGCCGTTCAAGCGGGCGAGCGATGGTCGCTCGCTGGCGCATCGGTCAAAGGCCTGGGGACAACGAGGATGGAAATGACATCCGGTGGGAGGATCCAAGGGAGAGGGAATCTCGCCAGTGACCGCGACGAAATCCTTTCGTCGTTTTTCCAAGGTGGGAAGTTCCGCGAGCAGCGCACGGGTATACGGATGATCGGGGGCGCTGAAGACTTCCTCGGCAGGACCCGCCTCCACCACGCGGCCCAGGTACATCACGACGACGCGATCCGCGATATGCCGCACCACCGACAAATCATGGCTGATGAAAAGGTAGGTCAGGTTGAAGGCGGACTTCAGCTCCATGAACAGGTTCAGCACCTGGGCCTGGATGGAGACATCGAGCGCCGCGACCGCCTCGTCACAGACGATGAATTCGGGCTTGACCGCCAATGCGCGTGCAATGCCGATCCGCGCCCGCTGCCCGCCAGAAAACTGATGAGGAAACCGCCGCATCAACGCGGGGTCCAAGCCGGTCTGCTGCATCAGGCCCGCAACATAGTCGGCCTGCGATTTCGCATCGATCAGGCCATGAACGACGGGGGCTTCACCAATGATGTCCACAATTCGCATGCGCGGATTCAGCGATGCGAACGGGTCCTGAAAGATGAGCTGCGATTTCAACTGCACATCGCGACTTTCCATGTCGGTCATGGTCGCCACATCGCGCCCGCGCCAATACCGTGTGCCGGTGGTGGGTGAATGCAGACCGACAGCGATCCGGCCCAAAGTAGACTTTCCACAGCCGGATTCGCCGACCAATCCAAGCACTTCGCCGGGCTCAATGGCCAAATCGACGCCATCGACGGCATGCACCGTTTCTTCGCGCAGCGGCGCCCCCAAGGCGCGGGCCATCTTCCCCGCCGCGTCGAGCTTCTTTTCGAATCGCTTGGTGACTCCGCGAAGCTCCAGCAACGCAGTCATGGGGCCGCCCCAAGGTCTGCTTGAACGCAACGCACTCGGCGCGCGCGCGGCCCCTCCCGCATGGCCTGAGGCGCAGCGCATAGTGCGGAAGCCATCGCACAACGCGCGCGAAAGGCGCAACCCTCATCCAACGCCGCCAGTGACGGGGTCATGCCGGGAATTTGATTCAGGGGGCGGCCCTTGATGTTGCGTGACGGCACGGAACCGAGCAATCCGGCCGTATAAGGATGCAGCGGATGATCCAGGACTTCTTCCGCACGACCCATCTCCACAATCCTGCCGGCGTACATCACGGCGATGTCATCGGCCAAGCCAGAGACCACGGACAAATCATGGGTAATCCAGATCAGCGCCGCCCCGGATTCGCGGCAGAGTTTTTGCATTTCGAACAGAATCTGGCCTTGAATGGTGACATCCAGCGCCGTGGTGGGCTCGTCTGCGATGATGAGATCGGGCTTGTTGAGCAGCGCAATTGCAATGGCGACCCGTTGACGCATGCCGCCGGAAAACTGGTGCGGGTAAGCCATGAGGCGTTCGTCCGGCGAGGGGATGCCCACCTTCACCAGCGCCTCGCGGCAGCGATTGCGTGCCTCGGCATCACTGACCTCGTGATGCGCCGTGATGGCCTCCATCATTTGCGTGTCGATACGCAACACCGGATTGAGCGTCATCATGGGGTCCTGAAAGATCATCGCCACGCGATTGCCGCGAATGGAGCGCCATTGTTCAGGGGTGCGCAGCGCCAGATCTTCACCATTCAGCAGAATTCGGCCGGCGACAATTCGTCCCGGTGGATCGATCAGTCCCATGATCGAATAGCCGGTCATTGATTTTCCTGAACCGGACTCGCCCACCAATCCCAGGACCTGTCCGCGGGAGACGGAAAAAGTCGCGCCATCCACCGCTTTCACCACGCCGAGCCTGGTAAAGAAATGGGTCGTCAAGCCCTCCACTTGAAGGGTCATCGTATGGACACCGACACGCCGAAGGCCTGAGCCCGCCTGTTTGCGTTCGGCAATCTCGAAGCCAGGCTACCGGTCACCGGGTTTACGACGCTTGCGGTCTGCAGCTTTGCGCACGTCATCCTTGTCGAGACCCTTGCTGTCTTTCGCGTCACGCGCATCCTTGGTCTCGCCACCTTCCTTCGCTTCCTTGAGTTCTTTCAGATCCTTGAGATCTTTCGCGCCGCCTGGACGATCCTGCAAGCGTGCCTCAATTTCGCGGGCCAATTCCATTTTGCGGGTTTCGATTCGCGAATCATTCATGCCGGAACGGTAGATGCTTGGCGCACGGTCAAGCAAGCGGGGGGATGTCCGCCCGTCATTTGGCGCATGTGCGGATTGGTTTGGGCCGATCGCCAGCTCGCCGCCCATGTTGCGCAGTATCGTGCCTCCGGTGTTGACCTTGTCGTATGTGCCCGGGGCCGGCAAGCTGGCATCGGTACCCGGATGGGGGGGCACGTAGTGCGTTTCATGGTCGGTGCCGCGAATCCCAATGGTTGCGGTTGGCGTTCGCACTCGATAGTTGTTTGGACTCTTTCGGCCCAGCCACCCGGTGATCGAGCGCATCGCACCGCGCAAAAGAGTGACCGCAAAATTATCATCGCTGCCACCTTTCGCGAGGTAGCTATCGATGCGCACCTGGGTGTTCTGACGAAACGCAATGAACGCGGAATCCTCGGTACGAACGTGCAATTCCCCTGCGGGGCCGGTCAAAACGGTTTCCCCGGAGAGCACGGGCTCGGTCGCACGCGCGAGGCGTGACTGGCCATTGGCATTGATGATCTCGGCAGGTCCCGTGGACCATTCGATGATGCCGAAGCGCGCGGGTCCTTCCGCCCAGGCCAGGTCCGCCATCAAAAGCAAGGCGGCGCTAAAGAGAATTTGGCGTACGCGTAAGCGCCTCCAGGGCAGGCAGAATGTCATGTCGACGCCTCTTAAAAGTTGCACGAGAACGTAGCGCTGAGGCCACGGTCCGGACTCTGGACGGAATGTCCTTCCGTAAAAGCCACCTCGATCTTGTGCGTCTTTGTCAAACGATAGCTCGCGTAATACGTCACGTCCCGCGAGCTTGCTGATCCTTCGCTGCCTGGTCCGCCATAACTGTAGGTCGCGCCGACTCCAAACGTATTGTTCCACTTCCAGTAACTGTCAAAGGTCGCGAACGCGCTGTTCTTGTAACCTTGATCTGCTTCCTTTCCCACAAATGTATATCCGAGCGTCGTGGAAAATGCCACCGGTCCCAGACTCTTGCCCAATGAAGCCTGGAGCGCATAGTCGTTCTTGCCCGTTCCCAAACCTTTGCTGGCTGACGCAGTGCCAACTTTGAGGGTGCCGCCCACATCCAGATCAAAGCCGTAGGCTTCTTCGGTCAAAAGGTATCGAGTCGCCCCCACGGTCACATCGCCCATGCCCATGGCCGTTCGGCCAGGTTCGACAATCACCACCAGGCGCCGCCCGGCGAGCGCAATGCGCCGCCCAGGTCCGGTTTGGGCGACATACGGCAACACCAAATCGAATCCATATTTGTCGGAGTCCAGCCCCAGCGTCAGAGTCGTCGACGTATCGTGGGAACTGAGCGGCGTTCCATATTTGCCGTCATTTCGATCGTAGCCGAGTTTGGCACTCCAAGACCAGTCGGACTCAGCCGCACCGGCAGGCGGCGTTGCGAGGCTCGCGCAAGCGGCGACAATCCATAAAGCGCGCGAAAAAATACAGAGACAAACACGCATGGGTTATTGTCCTCTGAGTATGGTCTATGTTCAGCGGTGATGACGCAAACGCTGCCGCACCTGTTTGCGATGCTCGCGGCGCTGTTTGCGATCTTCCGCGCGGTCGCGCGACGGCGCATCGGCGGCAGGTACCTGGCGGGTCGATGCGCCAGATTTCGCAGGATCAATTGGCGGATCGCTTTTGGATTGGGCCTGTGCCCCAAGCGATCCCACCCACCATCCAAACATCAATCCGGCAAGAAACAGGATGGGTCTCATGGTTTCCCCCTCAAGAATGCTTTGGATTATGGCATTGCCTATCGCTGAAGGCGTGATCAGATGGCTTGGCGGGTCCGCTTGACTGCTGCAGATGGTGCAAACATCCTTGTTGCACAACTGCAAGGAGGGGTGCGGCTTCCCGGGCAAAAATGGCCCAAACGCCGCGCCACTCCTAGAGTTTGTCCTGCAGGATTCAAGGTTGGAACGAAGTCCACGAGAATCACTCGAAGGCGTATCCAGCGCTCCGCGGGCTACTTGATTTTCCGGTGGCCGCCGCCACATCAATGGCTACAACTGCAGGCCCAAGAATTCAAAACCATGACCCCAACTGAACAGCAAGGCATCATCACAATAGCGCTTCTCGCCGCCTTCGCCGACGGCAATAACACCGACACCGAGCGCGCGGAGGTCAAGCGCATCGCGGACAGGCTGTCGGCCTCGGGTGACATGAATATCGCCGCGATCTACCAGGATGTGCTGATGAAGCGCGCCGACACCCCCTCGGCTGCAGCGCAACTCTCCTCGATGGAATCCAAGTCATTGGCCTACGAATTGGCGGTGTGCGTGTGCGATGCCGACGGTGCGCAGTCCCCTGCGGAAAAGCAGTTCCTCGCGCAGCTCTCGAAGACACTGGGCATTGATGCACCCCACGCGCAATCATTTTCCTCGCAGGCGGAATCGCTGGCGGTCGCACCCTTGGCGACCACGACCAGCGTGGAGCCTCCTCCCTCCGGGCCCACGATGAGCGTTGCCGAGCAGGACAAGATGATCCTGAATTACGCCATTCTCAATGGCGCCCTGGAATTATTGCCCGACACCCTCGCCTCCATGGCCATCATCCCGCTGCAGATGAAAATGGTCTATCGCATCGGCAAGTGTCACGGCTACGAACTTGATCGCGGCCACATCAAGGATTTCCTCGCGACGGCCGGCGTCGGCTTGGCGTCGCAGTATCTTGAGCAGGCCGGCGTGAAGCTGATTGGCAAAGTATTTGGCAGGGGCCTGATCGGTGGTTTGATCGGCGGTATCGCCAAGCAAGCCGTCAGCTCCGGAATGTCGTTTGGCACGACCTATGCCCTGGGGCACTTGGCCAAGCGTTATTACGCGGGGGGCCGTACGTTTTCCACCGCGGTCCTTCAGGACACTTACAAGTCCTTGTTGGGCGAGGCCAAAGCCCTCGAAGGGGAGTATTTGCCGGCCATCCGCGAAAAGGCCCGCACCCTCAACGTGTCGCAAATCCTTCAGGAAGTCCGGACGTAAACATCAATCGTTGCGTTGACGCACATCGACGGTGCGCAGGAAATCCGCATACGTCTTGCCCGGCTCGTCACGAAACCGTTGCGCTGTCGGTGAAATTGCATTGATGCGATCGAGGCGAAACAGGCGGAAGTCACGGCGCTTTTCACACCATGCGGCGACTGTCCATCGTTCACCCCAAAAATGCAGGGCCACGGGTCGAATGTTCCGCGCGGTTTCGCGTCCGGACTCGTCACCATAATTCAGGTGCATAAGCGTGCGGTCTCGAATGGCCCTCCGGCAGGCCTCAAATGCGGTCCCGATTCCGCGCGAGATGTGAAAATCCGGTGCGTAGATCTGCGTCGACTCCATCTGTACCCGTCGGGATGCAGGGACCACCCCGCGGATTTTTTCCAACGCGCGTTCGGCGGCCGCCGACAGCGATGGACTTCCCCACGCCCCCACCATGCGGGCGCCGATGACCAGGGCCTCCAGTTCGTCTGCATCGAACATGATGGGAGGAATATCGAACTCTTTGGGTAGTGCGTAGCCCACACCCGCTTCACCGGCAATCGGCACCGACAGCGCAAGTTCCTGGATGTCGCGATAGATGGTTCGCTCGGATACGCGAAACCGCTCCGCCATTTGCCGCGCCGTGGTGAGCCTGCGCCCCCGCAGCATTTGCACGATGGCGAACAACCGGTCTGCGCGCCTCATGACGCGTTCACCGCGGCGGGTCCTTCCAGGCCCACCACTTGAGCTTCTCCGGATCGTGTCGAGCGTGGGTGGCGAAATAGACCGCGCAGCGAAACACATACAGGCAGCAGCGATCGTGCCTTACCCCGGTACGTTTACACAACTCGTCATACAGCCGTTGCGGGTCGCGGCGCCTCAAGTCCGCGATTTTGGAAATGCCGAGCACGTGAAAATCTCCGAGCGTGGCGGGTCCCACGCCGGGAATCTTCAATAGCTCGGACGCCGGCCGCCGGTTTGGAACTGCCTTCCGGATCGTGCGTGCAGTGCTCACGCCGGTGGCACCTTGAAATGTGGGTTCTCGATCAGCCCGATGCGGTTGCCCTCGGGGTCCGCAATCACGGCGACCAGGATGCCATCGCCGACATCCTTGGAGGGACTCACGATGGAAGCGCCCATGCGCGCGACCCGTTCAATTTCCGCCGCCATGTTCGGCGTCCCCCAGTAGGCCAGCGCCTCGTCTTTCGAGTCCGGCAGGAGTCCCAATTCATACCCCCCGACGTTGAAGCCCACGTAAAACGGCTGGTCGAAGTAGGGGGCCTCGCCGGTCAATCTGGTGTACCAGGATTTGGCACGATGGAGATCCTTGACGTGATAAATCGCGGTGCGTAAACCGAGCAACATGGTGGACCCCTCTTCTCAAGCCAGCGCGTGAAGCCCCACGCGATTGTTTTCGCTGTCGATGATATGCGCAAAGAAGCCCATGCCCGGGGGAAGCGCGGTCTTGCCCAGCGCAATGCGCCCGCCATTTGCCTCCACACGCCCGAGGACGTCGTCGATGGATGGCCCCGCGTTCAGGTAGACAATCGCTCCATCCGAGGAAGGCTTGAGCGTGCCGTCTTCCATCAGGCAGCCGCCCACGCCGGGCTGGTCGTAACCAAACACCGCCAGGTGTTTGCCGGCCATACTTTCTGTACGCATGGAAGTGGCAAGGATGGCTTGGTAAAACGCAACGGCGCGATCGAATTTCCTGGCGGGCAGTTCAAACCAATGAATGGCGTTGCGAAGTGGGGTGGTCATGACGTTCTCCTGGGTTGATGTGATGAGGAGGAGTCATGTTGCCCGCAGGCTCCTGACAGCGTCCTGTCAGGAGCCTGCGGGTCGGGTTACCGTTTGATGGCCGTCATCCGCCGGAGGATTTGCGCGGCAGCATCCTTTTCCATGTCTTGGTAGAGTTGCGCTTCTTCGAGTTGCTTGGCGATGATCTGGGAGTCATCGTAGGTCAGGATGCGCTGGAGCTGAATCTCGCTGGTCGGAATATTGACTTTGCCCTTGCTGTCGCTGACCTGGTATTGGACGGTCAACTTCAACTGGTACTCACGCACTTTCCCGGCACCGGATAGCGACAGAATCAGACGTTCGCGGCGTTCCTGCGCAATGTTGAGTTGCGCGTCGGCATCCTTGGGCACGTCCACAAGTTTGGTCACGCTGTTCGTGATGTCGCGCTTCAGGCGCGTCGCGACTTGGGACGCGCCCGCCGACGATACGCTCACGCTGGCGAAGGGCAGCGGTACGTCGCCCTTCAATTGGAAGCCGCAGCCGACCATGGCCGCAACGGTCCCTGCAAGAAAGCCGGCGCGAACCAGTTTCCGGAGACCCGCCTCGCCAGGCGCAAGGTCGGACTCTGGGTCGTGGTCAGACCACCACATTGATCAATTTCCCGGGAACCACAATCACCCTCTTCACCGGCGTCCCCTCTGTAAACCTCGCAACGTTTGGATCCGCCAAGGCCATTGCTTCGATGGCCGACTTGTCCGCGGCTTTCGGCACCGTAATGTGACCGCGCAGTTTGCCGTTGACCTGCACCACCATGTCGATTTCATCTTGCTCCAGCGCAGCGGCGTCAGGCTCCGGCCACGGTGCATCGATGATGGGTCCATGATTGGCTGCAAATCCCAAGTCATCCCACAAGGCGTGGGTCAGGTGCGGACAGGCGGGGTACAGCACACGCAGCAGGATCGACAGGCCTTCGCGCACCACCGCCACGTTGGCGCCCCGTTGGTCTTCCAGCGTGTTCAAGAGCTTCATGCAGGCCGATACCACTGTGTTGTATTGGAGGCGTCCATAGTCGTAGCTCGCCTGCTTCAACGTGGCATGAATTTCATGGCGCAGTTTCATTGCGTTTGCATCAAGTTCCGCATGCTGTACGGGGCCGGCGTGGGCGATTGCTTCTTGTACGCCCACCGAAAACGCCCAGACCCGCCGCAGGAACCGCTGCGCGCCTTCCACACCCGCACTGGACCATTCGATGGTTTGCTCGGGCGGGCTGGCGAACATCACGAACAGCCGTGCCGCATCCGCGCCATAGGTGTCGATCATCTCCTGCGGATCAACGCCATTGAGCTTGGATTTCGACATCGTGCCGACGCCCCCGTAGTCCACCGGCGAGCCATCTGCCTTCAAGCGATAGGTCACGGCCTTGCCTTGGGCATCGGTGACGCTTTCCACGTCGTCCGGCGGAAAATATTCGATGCCGCCCTTTGCCGTGCGCCGCGAGTAGATGTGGTTCAACACCATGCCTTGGCAAAGCAAGTTTGTGAAGGGCTCGTCGAATTTCACCAATCCGAGATCCCGCATCACCTTGGTCCAGAACCTTGCATACAACAGGTGCAAGACCGCATGCGTGATACCGCCGATGTACTGGTCCATCGGCATCCAGTAGTCATTCGCCGCCGAGACCATCTTGTCATGGTAATCCGCAGCCGCATCCGGTCCCTTTCCGGGCGAGGTGTAGCGCATGAAATACCAGCTGGAATCGACAAAGGTATCCATCGTGTCGGTTTCCCGGCGCGCCGGCTTGCCACATTGCGGGCAACTGCAATTCAGAAAGCGCTCGTCTTTGTGCAATGGATTGCTGGATCCGTCAGGAACCAGGTCCTGCGGCAAAACGACCGGCAAATCCTGGTCCGGCACCGGCACATCGCCGCAAACCGCGCAATGAATGATGGGGATCGGCGTGCCCCAATAGCGCTGGCGGGATATGCCCCAATCCCGCAAGCGATACTGCGTCTTCTTTTCGCCGCCGTCTTTCCCGGTTTGTGCAGCAACATGATGGATGGCCTGGTCATAGGTCATGCCATTCATGTCGCCGCTGTTGATGCAGGTGCCGTAGTCGGCATAGTGCGTTTGCCAGGCGTCGGTCGAATAGGGCTTCCCCAAGTCGATGACTTGCTTGATCGGCAGGCCATATTTCTTGGCGAATGCGAAATCGCGTTCATCGTGGCCGGGCACGCCCATCACCGCGCCATCGCCGTAGCTCATCAGCACGTAGTTGCCGACCCACACTTCGACCTTTTCCTGCGTCAAGGGATGCGAAACAAACAACCCGGTCGGGACCCCTTTCTTTTCCATGGTGGCCAAATCGGCTTCCATGACGGTGCCGCGCTTGGCTTCCTCGACGAACGCGGCAACCTTCGAATCACGTGATGCCGCCAACAGGGCCAACGGATGTTCCGGCGCCACCGCACAGAAAGTCACGCCCATGATGGTGTCGGCGCGCGTTGTGAAGACAAATAGCTTGCCGTCCTGGACCAAACTGCCGGTAGCGTCCTTGACGTCATGCGGAAAGGCGAAGCGCACACCGACCGACTTGCCGATCCAGTTTTCCTGCATGGCTCGCACGCTGGTGGGCCAGCCGGTGAGCTTGTTCGCCACGCAGTCCAGCAATTCTTCGGCGTACTTGGTGATCGCCATGTAATACCCGGGAATCTCACGCTTTTCCACCGGGGCGCCCGAACGCCACCCGCGCCCGTCGATCACTTGTTCATTGGCCAGCACGGTTTGATCGACCGGGTCCCAGTTCACGACCTGGGTCTTCTTATACACGATGCCCTTTTCCAGCATGCGTAGGAAGAACCACTGGTTCCACTTGTAGTACTCCGGGTCACAGGTGGCGAATTCGCGCGACCAGTCGATGGCCCAACCCATCGCCTGGCACTGCTTCTTCATGTATGCGATGTTTTCGTAGGTCCACTTTCCCGGGGGAACGCCGTTCTTGATCGCCGCATTTTCGGCGGGCAGGCCGAACGCATCCCAACCCATCGGCTGCAGCACGTTAAAGCCCTTCATGCGCAACTGGCGCGCCATCATGTCGTTGATGGTGTAGTTGCGCACATGACCCATGTGCAGCTTGCCGGAAGGGTAGGGCAGCATCGAGCATGCGTAGAACTTCGGCTTGGGCTTGCCGTTTTTGTCCTTGGCATGTTCGGAGACGCGAAACGCGTCGGTTGCATTCCAGGCGGCTTGCGCGCGCGCTTCCAGTTCTTTGGGGTTGTAGGCGTTGGGGAGTGGATTCGACATGGTTGAAAAGCAAGCGCCCCGCGGGCAAGCCCGCGAGGCGCTGGGGTAACACGGGATCACCTGATTATACCGGGTGGGGTTTTGCGTCAGGGTGCTCGGGGTTGGGTATGCCGACGGGCTGCACGAGGAATTCGCTTACAGGTCGCGGATCTCTTCGCATCCAGCGCAGGAAATGCTGCGGATGCCCGGTGTGCCGGTGTTCCATCAAGTCCAACAGCGCGGGCGACAAAGTTGGCACTTGCAGCGTACCTGTCACCGTCAGCGCCGCACGAATCAATGCATTGGGAACGTGAATCACTCTTGCGGGTTCGTAGCCCAGGCCGGCGCGCAGAGCCTGAAGGTATTCCGCCATGGTCATGCCAGCGGCGCCTACGGCATCGACGTCCACGCCCTGCGCTCGAACGGTGCCGATGAGTGAAGCGCATAGGTCGGCAAGATCGTCCACGTGGATCGGGACAATGAGACCGGTATTCCGCGGGATGGCCATCACCGGCAGTCGCGCCTGCATCAACGCCATGCGTGTGGCGGGGCTGTCCTGACCAAACACGACCGAGGGCCTGACGATGATCGCGCCGGGATACGCTTGTCGAGTGGCAGCTTCACCCGCCCGCTTGGTTTCGAAGTACCGCTCGCTTGGCGCGTGCTCGAGATTGAGGATGGAGATGTGGAGAAGCGGCTTTCGCGACAAGGCGCAGGCCCCAGCAATCGCGGACGGGGCAGCGACATGCACCGCATGCAACGAGGAGGCTGACCCGGCCAGCAGTCCCGCGCCATAGATGACGGCATCAAACGGTTCGACAAACCGGTTTGCGCCATCTGGTGTGACATCGCGTCGCAGGTCGCATGGAATGTCACCAGGGGCCGGCCGTCGCGCAGCGCCGACCACTTGATGCCCTTCTGCCCTCAGCGCGCTGCGTACGTGCCGTGCGATAAAGCCGTTGGAACCGATGAGTAGGATGCGCATGTTGGCCTCCTGTGAATTGATTGAAGTGTGATCGCCAAATGTGGCAGGAAAAGGGTCAGCCGCAGGCAGTCATCGGTTTGAGACGCAAACGGCGCCGCTGGTGCCAACGGTGTGCGACGATGCCGGCGACAACAGTGCCCCCAAAAATGCCGTGGGGAAGCAGCACCGGAAGGACGGACAAGGTCGCCTCCAGCCATTCGCCATCCCGATTGAGCCCCTCATCGAAAAGGACCCCGCAAATCAAGGACGTCGCCACACAACTGATGGCCCCGAACAATCCTCCGTAGGCAGCGGCGTGCCATTTGCCCGGCACCGGACCGGCCCGCAGCCAAACGGCGAACAGGGCAGCGCCAATCATCGACGGCACACCGCCCAGAACGTATGAGAACGGGATTGGTATGATGACTACGTTGTAAGACAATCCGCCAATGAGGGGCCCGGCCAATGCACATTTGAGGAACGTCGGCCAGAGCGCTGGACGATTCGGCAGGGTGTTCACGCGCCCTCCGCACCCATGACTTTTGGGTCATTTTCACGCGCATCCACCGTCAACACGCGCCGCCAAATGCTGCCGGCGATGAGGAACGCCGTCGCAAACACGGCCACTGCGGCGATGAGAATCGAAAACCGCAAGGTGCCGAGCAAGTCGCGATTGGCGTCGGCAAAGGTAAGCGTCAATACCAGCGCACCGGAGATTGCGAGGGTGTTGGCAGTGCGCAGCCAAAATACTGCGCCGGACTCCGCGCGATCACACAAATCCAGCAATACACGGTGCGTGACCGGTCGCAAGTACATCAACGCGGTGAGGACGGTGAGAACGGTGACTGCGAGGGTGATGATGAGCATGTTCATGGTTTCTCCTTGCATTGATTGAAGTGGCATGCGCGCGCGTATGCAGCGGCACGCTCCGCGTTTGCGCGCAAGGCGCGGTGCGTGAAGAAATTGAGAATGCGGTGGAGACCGAGTACAGAGAGGCGGCGGCGATTGCGCACCAGCCACGGGTAACCCCGGTCGGCAAAGGGTCGCAGCCAGTTGTGGGCCAACAGGGATGCAACCCACTCCAACTTCGCAAACCTGTAGGCGGCAATGAAGACGTCCACGCCCGTGATCCACCGCCCATCGGCATCGCGCGCGTGGATCAGGTTCATCATTTGCAAGCGGGTGACCGGGAGCGCGCTCGCATCAAATTCCCGCGGACTGCAATCGATCAAAACAAGGAGCCCGGGTTTGGTGCGCGCCGCCAGGTTGGCGATTTCCGAGGCGCACAGGCGACAGCTGCCGTCGTAGTAGATCGTCAATGGCACGGTCATCTCGTCGAGGGATGTCATGTTGAGGGCAGGGTTCATGATCAGTGTAATTTTGTTATTTCAGAAATTATTGAAATATCTGGGCAAAAAAATTCTTTTTAGGACTTTCATACATCTCCCTTGCGGACAAACTGCTGTACCTTGGCCCCCATCTTGACGAGCTTCATGAGCGTGGGTGCGTCGAGGCGGATCATTTCCCCCGCCCAAGTGGAGAGCGATTCCATCAGGGCCAGCGTCTCCTTGATGCGTACCTGCGAAACGCCGTCTTCGGCGGTGAATTCCGGGCTTTTCAGGCATTCCCGCAGGACGTCGATGGTCGGATCGAACTCGCGCGATTTCCGCTCGCGCACGACGGTGCGAAACAATTCCCATACGTCGGCGATCGTCTCAAAATGCTCGCGGCGGTCCCCCAGCATGTGCACGGTCTTGACGAGGTTCCAGTTGGACAACTCCCGCAGGCTCATGCTGACGTTGGAACGCGCGACACCCAAGGTTTCGGTGATGTCATCGGCGTTCAGCGGGCGGCCGGCGATAAACAGCAAAGCGTGGATTTGCGCGACCGTGCGGTTGACGCCCCAGGTGGAGCCCATTTCGCCCCAGTGGAGCACGAATCGTTTGGCGACGGGTTTGAGTTCCATGGCAAAAATCTACGCTTTCCATTTATTTCTGTCAAGACTGAAATAAAAATTCCTTGTTGGCAGGTTTCCAGCCCGCTTCGCCCGATAAAATGCGCGCTCCCCTTCCTGGTTCCAAGATGCTGTTCCACGCCCCCCACCTCCTCGATTCCCTCAACGAAGAACAAAAGGCCGCCGTCACCCTGGGCCATGAAAATGCCCTGATCCTGGCGGGCGCCGGCTCGGGCAAGACGCGTGTGCTCACGACGCGCATTGCTTTTTTGATCCAGACCGGGCAGGTCAGTCCGATGGGCGTCCTGGCGGTGACCTTTACCAACAAGGCCGCGAAGGAGATGCTCGCGCGGCTGTCGGCGATGTTGCCGATCAATACCCGCGGCATGTGGATCGGCACTTTCCATGGCCTCTGCAACCGCTTGCTTCGCACCCACTACCGAGAGGCAAATCTTCCGCAGTCCTTCCAGATCCTCGACTCAGCCGACCAGCAGTCGGCGATCAAGCGCTTGTTGAAATCGCTGAATGTCGATGAGGAAAAATTCAAGCCGCGCGAACTTGCCTGGTTCATCAACAGCGCCAAGGAACAGGGGCTCCGGGCGAACCAGGTCGAGGCGCACGACGAATTCACCATTCGCCAGGTCGAGTTATATCGTGCCTACGACGAGCAATGCCAGAAAGAGGGGGTGGTGGATTTCGCGGAGCTGCTGTTGCGCTGCTACGAACTCCTCGGCCGCGATGAGAACCTGAGACACCATTATGGCGAACGGTTTCGCCACATCCTCGTGGACGAAATGCAGGATACCAATCGCCTGCAGTTTCAATGGATTCGCCTGCTTTCGCAGGGTGGGGCGGCGGTATTTGGCGTGGGCGACGACGACCAGAGCATTTACGCCTTTCGTGGCGCGGAAGCCGCCAACATGCGCGACTTTCAGCGCGACTTCGCCGGAAAGAACGTCATCAAGCTCGAGCAGAACTACCGATCCCACGGCGCCATCCTCGAGGCCGCAAATGCGGTCATCCAGCACAACAAGAACCGTCTGGGCAAGAACCTGTGGACAGATGCTGGAAAGGGCGAGCCGATTCGGGTTTATGCCGCGAGTTCGGACAATGACGAGGCCGATTTCATTCTGGACGAGGTGAAATCGCTCAACCGGGCCGGCACGGCCCTGGTCGACATGGCGCTGCTGTATCGTTCCAACGCGCAATCCCGGGTCCTCGAACACGCCTTGTTCCGCGCCGGGATCTCCTACCGGGTGTATGGCGGGTTGCGGTTTTTCGAACGCCAGGAAATCAAGCACGCCCTCGCCTATCTGCGGTTGGCAGCCAACCCGGATGACGACGGGGCGTTCTCGCGGGTCGTGAATTTTCCGCCCCGCGGCATTGGCGCACGTTCGATCGAGCAGGTCCAGGACTTGGCACAGCGGTACAACTTTTCACTGTATGCGGCGGCAGCCGCCGGCATCGCGAAAGGCGACCTGACGGGCCGGTCCGCCGCCGCGATCGGCGCATTCTTGCGAATCGTCGAGGCGCTGAAGGCATCCTCCAGTCACATCGCGCTGCACGAACTTGCGGAAGAATGTTTGGAGAAGAGCGGGCTCAAGGCACACTACGCCACGGAGCGCGAAGGCGCTGATCGCCTCGAGAACCTGGCTGAATTGGTGACCGCCACGCAGCAGTTCGAAGAGGAATATGCGGCAGAGAAACCTCCGGTCGATGCGGCCATCCCGGTCGAGCCGATGGACCCGCTGACGGCATTTCTCACGCACGCCAGCCTGGAGTCCGGGGAGCACGAGGCCGGCGCCAACGACGACGCGTTGCAACTCATGACGGTACATGCCGCCAAGGGGCTGGAGTTTCGAGCCGTCTTCATCAGCGGGCTGGAGGAGGGCCTGTTTCCGCACGACAACTCGCTCAACGACCTTGAGGGAATCGAAGAAGAGCGCCGCCTCATGTATGTGGCCATCACGCGTGCGCGTGAACGGCTCTACGTGTCGTATGCGGCGCAGCGGATGCTTCACGGACAAATCCGTTATGGCATCGTGTCACGCTTCGTCGATGAAGTGCCGTCCCCGCTTTGCAAGTGGATCGTGGTACCTGAGAAACAGGCGGCTTATCTCGCCAGCCAGACCTTTCGCTCCACCAGACCTGCCTATGGGCCGTCGCGCGGCGACGCCTGGGGGGATGCGCGGCGCAACAAGGGCTATGGCCCCGATGACTCGGGGCCTGCTTACGGCAAAGAGGGCAAGCCGGATTACACGCCGGCAAATTTTGAAACCAGCAAGCCCAGCGAGTTTCCCTTTGGTATCGGTCAAACCGTCATTCACGCGAAGTTCGGCGAGGGCGTGGTGCTGCGCTTCGAGGGGCGCGGATTGGATGCGCGCATCGAAGTGAAGTTTCGAAACGAAGGGACCAAGCTGCTGGCATTGCAATACACCAAGCTTTCTGCGGCATAACCTCTAACGTGCGTAACCCATTGAAGGGCGCGGTTTCTGAGGCCTAAATGCCCCAAACGCCGCGCCCCTGTTGGACTTTTCAATCAGTGCCGAGGACTCAATCCTTCGACGTCCGGCCGCCCTCGTCGCCAATGATCACCCACTTGTCGCCCTGCTTTTTCAGGATGTCGGTCCGGCGACCGGCGGTCTCCTACTCCTTGCGGGTGGAGTCCTTGGCCGTTTGCGGCCAGCGATCGTGCACAAAGACCACATCGCCGTGAATCTTGTTGACGGCGGGCGTGGTGTCGTACACCAGGATCTTGCTCGACTTGTGATGGTCCGAAATGAACTTGGTTGCCGAGGCCTTGCTGCTGGGTACATTGTTCGACAGGTTCCATCGCATGTAGTCGACATCGAAATACGCCATGAAGCCCTCGGTGTTGCCGGCGGCGGCGTGCGCCCAATAGGCCTCGACGTTTTTCCAAACCTCCATTTGCGCCTCAGATCATTCCTGCGCATGTGCGGCGATTGAGCCCAAAGTCCAGAGGATAGCCACGAATGCAGCCGCGATCGCCTTCGAAAAGCGATTCATGTTCCCTCCCTTGCCTGCGGATTTGTCGCGCGTCGATGCGACGCCGGCGTGGTCAACATGCTCTGATTGCGGGCGCCGCGTGTTGTTTCTTGAATCGCTCGGCATGCAGGGTGCCTGAAGGCGGCCGCGCACACGCGCAAGGATTCTCCTGCTGAGCCGACCAATATGCCGCCATCCAAACGCCTTGCCTCGACGTAGCTGTTTTGACCGGCTATCATCAACTCCACCCCTTAGAAGGTTTCTCATGCATCAAACCCTACATCTCATGCGTTCGCGCGGTTTTCCGCACCTGCGCCGCAAATCGCTGGAAACCTTGCAGATCAATCTGGGCTACAAGTGCAACCAGGCCTGCTTTCACTGCCATGTGAACGCAAGCCCGGACCGCAAGGAGATGATGTCTGGGGAGACCATCGATCAGGTCATTGCCTTTGTCGATGCGGCCAGGATATCGACGCTGGATTTGACGGGTGGCGCGCCTGAGTTGAATGAGCACTTTCGCCGTCTGGTCGTTGCAGCCCGCGCACGCGATGTGCGCGTGATCGATCGCTGTAACCTCACGATTCTTTCGGAACCGGGACAAGAGACCACGGCCGCATTCCTGGCCGAGCAGGGAGTCGAAATCACCGCCTCGCTGCCTTGTTACTCCCAGGACAACGTGGACAAGCAGCGCGGTGAGGGCGTGTTCGAGGCGTCGATCGCCGGACTGCGACAACTCAATGCGTTGGGCTACGGGCGGCCGGGCTCGGGATTGGTGCTCAATCTCGTGTTCAATCCCCAAGGTGCAAAGCTTCCGCCGCCGCAGGAAACGCTGGAGGCTGACTATCATCGTCTCCTCCAGGAAAACTTTGGCATCGTGTTCAATCACTTGTTCACGATCACCAACATGCCCATCCAGCGTTTTGGCTCGACGCTGATTTCCAAGGGTGAGTTCGAAGGCTACATGGACCTGCTGGTGGCAAATTTCCAGCCGGCCAACCTGGATTCGGTCATGTGCCGCACCTTGCTGTCAGTGGATTATCAGGGCTACGTGTACGACTGCGACTTCAACCAAATGCTGGCGCTGCCGCTGACGCATGGCGGCCGCGCGAGGACGCACCTGTCTGAACTGATGGAGGTGGACCTGTTGGGCAACCCGATCGTGGTGCGCGACCATTGCTATGGCTGCACCGCCGGGCAGGGCTCGTCGTGCGGCGGTGCGCTGGACAAAGAAGGTGAAGCCACTCCCGCACTGGCCGCTGCGGAGTAGACGAACCACCAATCATGTTTTCGGCCACAGTCCTGGGGCCGATGGTGAACTTTCGCAGGTTTGCGAAAATTTAGCGCGTCACTTGACCGGCTTCAGGTCGCTGATCAGCGTGTATTGGTCCACGCGCGCGTTGTATTTCATGCTCTTGGTGGTGGCCCAGGTCGACACTTCAAAGTGGATCGGGATCAACGCCGCATCATCCATCGCGATTTCTGCGGCCTGCTGGATCAGTCCTTCGCGCTTCTTGTCGTCCATGGTCGACAGCGCCTGCTGAAGGACTTTGTCCAAGGCGGGATTGGAATATCGTGCGCGATTGGTCACGCCCATCCCCTTGTCCGGATCATGGGTTGCCAGCAATGAACGCAGTGCCGACCCCTGCTCATTGGACTCCGTGCCCCATCCCAACAGCATGTAGCCGAACTCGCCCTTGGTGGCGCGCGTGAAGTAATTGGCCGGCGGGACTGTTTCCACCTTCACATCAAGGCCGATGCGCGAATACATTTGGGCGATGGCCTGGATGATCTTTTCATCGTTGATGTAGCGATTCGACGGCCCATGCAGGGTGAGTGCAAAGCCGTTCGGGTAGCCCGCCGCCGCCAGCAACTTTTTCGCGCCTTCAGGGTCGTATTTCGGCGGCTTGAGTTTCCGGCTGGTACCGTAAAACTGGTCGGCCAGCAGTTGCCCCGCAGGCACGGCGCGCTTTTCCATAATGCGTTCGGCGATCGCGTCGCGGTTGATCGCCATCGAGAGCGCGCGACGGACACGCGCGTCTTTGAACGGGTTCCTGTCCAACGGCTTGCCGTCCTTGCCCGCAGTGAACGGCGGCTTGTCGCTCGATTGGTGGAAGTGCACGTAGATGATGCGATTGGAAATCTTGTCCACCACATTGAATCGTTTGTCGGCGCTGATCTTGGCAATATCCGCCGTCGGCACCGACTCGATCATCTCCACATCGCCGGAAAGCAATGCAGCCACGCGGGCGGCCGGGTTGGGCAGCATCTTGAAGGTGATCTTGTCCCACGGCTCCTCGCCGCCCCAGTAGCCGTAATTGGCCTTCAACACCACGCGCTGGTTGGGCACGTACTCGGCGTACTTGTACGGCCCGGTGCCGATGGCGGCGCGGCCGGCGTTGTAGTCCTCGGTGCTGGCCTTCTCGCCATGCAGTTTCGAGACGATGCGCACCGCGGACAGGTCGGAGGGCAGCAGCACGTGCGGTGCGGCGGTCTTCAGCACCAGCGTGTGCGGGTCAGTGGCTTTGGCGTCCACGATCGGCTTGGTGAAGGTCGCAAAGGAAGAGGGGCTATTGGGCACGTTGGGGATGCGCTTCATCGTGAACAGCACGTCCTCGGCGGTAAAGGGTGAACCGTCGTGGAACTTCACGTTCTTGCGAAGCTTGAATTCCCAGGTCGTGTCGTTGACCGCCTTCCAGGACGTCGCCAGCGCGGGCGTGAGCCTGCCGTTGGCATCGACCGCGATCAGCGGCTCGTACACGTGGCGGTGCAGGCTGTTGTTGGGAGACAGGTTGTGATAGTGCGGGTCCATCGAGGTGATGGCGGCCTGCAGGCCGACACTGATTTCACGTGCCTTTTGGGCGTGGGCGACATTCAGCGACAACAACAAGCATGCGGTGGCCGCAAACGCAACAGAAAACCTCATCAAACTCTCCCGGGAATTGGGGGCATCATAGCGGAAAGCGCCGGAGCCAAGCGATGGGGATGATCGAGAACTTCGAGAGCATGTTGCGAGCGGGAAAGGACTCCGCCCTGCTGCGGTTTTCATTGGGCAACGAGTACCTAAAAGTGGGAAACGCCGAGGCTGCGGTTCCACACCTCCGCGCGGCAGTGGCACTGGATGACGGCTATTCAGCCGCCTGGAAACTGCTGGGAAAAGCCCTTGCGGCGACCGCGGATTCCGAGGGCGCGATGGACGCCTACCGGTCCGGGATTTCTGCCGCCACGGAGAAGGGGGACAAGCAAGCGGTCAAGGAGATGGGGGTGTTTTTGAAACGGCTGGAAAAGGCAAAACAGTAGCGCCATTCCCTTCTCAAGCAAGCCTCATTCTGGCCCTTTTCACAGCCTCCATCACTTGCTTGGGCGCAGTGCCTCCGATGTGGTCCCGTGCAGCCACCGATCCTTCCGGCGTGAGTGCCGCATAGGCATCCTCTTCCACCAGCGGCGAGAAATGCTTCAAGACTTCCACTGGTAGCGCTGCCAGGTCTTTGCCTTGTCGCTCCGCCTCACGCACCGCCTGCGCAACCGCTTCGTGGGCATCGCGAAACGCCATCCCCCTTCTCACCAGATAATCCGCGAGGTCGGTAGCAGTCGCGTAGCCCCGACGAACCGCGGCCGCCATGCGATCGGGCTTCACGATGATGGCGCTGGCAAGATCCGCCATGATGGTCAGCGAATCCGTCAGGGTATCGACCGTATCAAATAACGGCTCCTTGTCTTCCTGGTTGTCCTTGTTGTAAGCCAGCGGCTGGGCTTTCATCAGCGTCAACAAGGCAACCAGGTGACCATTCACGCGCCCGGCCTTGCCGCGAATCAGTTCAGGCACATCCGGATTCTTTTTCTGCGGCATGATCGACGACGAATAGCAAAACCGGTCCGGCAGGTCGATGAAGCCGACGCTTTGGCTCATCCAGATGATGAGTTCCTCCGAAAACCGTGAAAGGTGCGTCATGACCAGTGTGGCGGCAGAAACGAATTCAATGGCGAAGTCGCGGTCGGACACGGCATCGAGCGAGTTTTCGCACACGCCGTCAAATCCGAGTTCTTTCGCCACAAACTCGCGGTCGATCGGATAGCTGGTCCCGGCGAGTGCTGCGGCACCCAGCGGCAACCGGTTCACACGCTTGCGCACATCGCGCATGCGCGATTCGTCGCGCGCAAACATCTCCACGTAGGCCATGAGGTGATGTCCGTAGGTCACCGGCTGCGCGACCTGCAAATGCGTAAAACCGGGCATGATCGTGGAGGCGTGCTCTTCGGCCTGGTCAACCATGGCCAGTTGCAGCTTTCGCAAGAGCACGACCAGCCGGTCGATTTCGGCGCGCAGCCACAAGCGGACGTCGGTTGCCACCTGGTCGTTGCGCGAGCGTCCGGTGTGCAGGCGTTTTCCCGCTTCGCCGATCGCCGCGATCAACCGCGATTCGATGTTCATGTGCACATCTTCCAGATCGACGCGCCACTCGAAGCGTCCCGCAACAATCTCTTCTTCAATGCTTGCGAGTCCCCGCTCGATGTCGGCCAAGTCCCGCTCGGAAATGATGAATTGTTTGGCGAGCATCCGGGCATGCGCCCGTGATCCCGCGATGTCGGCATGCGCCAGGCGCTGGTCAAAGGTGACGGAGGCCGTGAATCGCTTGACCCGGTCATCGACCGGCTCATTGAAGCGACCGGAAAAATGGTGGGATGGCGAGGTGGGCGAATGGGACGCAGGCATGCAGGCGGGCGGGCTTGGTTGGATTTGTCGCGCGATTTCATCGACAATCGCGCCGTGACCAGTATAAATCAGCCCCCCAACACTCCTGCGGCCATGCCGGTGCCCGCCCATGCGCCCGTGCCTGGCTTCACAGCGAGGCTGCCGAATTTCTGCAACCTTGGCATCATGCTCCGGATGGTACTGATTGTGAACGCGCTTTGCTTTGCCGCAGCGTTCGTGCGCGGCGGCACGTCGGACGTGATGAACCAGTTCCTGACCATTTCGGTCGTCGCGCAGCCGGCCATCATCGTGTCGCAACTGCTAGCCTGTGCATTGCGCCCCTGGCTTGCGAAACTCCAGTATTGGCGAGGCGTTTCGGCCATTTTTGCCTTGGAAGCATTGATTGGCGCTGCGTTTTGGTTTTTGGTCCGGAACAGCCCGATGGCAGCACCTTCCCCGGATCCTTGGCAGTTCGCATTCTTGTTCGCCTTTGCCACGGCGACCGTGCTGCTCTATTTTGACTTGCGCTCGCGGGCCCTGTCCCCCGCATTGATCGAGGCACGCCTCCAGGCGTTGCAGGCGCGCATTCGTCCGCACTTTCTATTCAACAGCATCAATGCCGTGTTGTCGCTGATCCGTGACGAGCCGCGCCGCGCAGAGCGAATGCTGGAAGACATGTCGGACTTATTCCGCGTCCTGATGGCGGACAACCGCCGGCTGGTGCCGCTCGACGATGAGATCGCGTTATCGAAGAAATACCTCGAGATCGAGCAGATTCGTCTGGGCGATCGCTTGATCGTGGAATGGCAAATCGAACAGAGGGCCGAGGCAGCACGCGTCCCGCCGCTGATCCTGCAGCCGCTGGTCGAGAATGCGGTGTACCACGGCATCGAGCCGCGCAACGAACCAGGGGTGCTGTCAATCTCCGTGGTTTCCAGGGGAAAGCAGTTCGAGATTCGCGTCGTGAATCCGTTTCATCCCGGTTCCACCCACGTTTCGGGAAACCGGATGGCAATCGCGAACATCCGGGAGCGGTTGCAGTTGCACTTTGACGCAGAGGCGGAACTTGCTGCGGAAGTGGCAGGCGACCGCTATATCGTGACTATCTTGATCCCGACCGAAAGGCAGGAAGTTTGATGCGCGCACGTATCCTGATCGTCGATGACGAATCCCCGGCGTTGAAACGCCTAACTGACGTGCTCGACGATTGCCGCGAAGACTTTCCACTGATCATCGCAGACACTGCGGCCAACGGAGTCGAAGCCATCGAGATCATCAACCAAGGCAGCATCGACATTGTCATTACCGACATCCGCATGCCGGTCATGGACGGCATCGAAGTCGCGCGTCATGTCGCCCGGATGGATTCCCCGCCAAAACTGATCTTCGCGACCGCCTACGACCAGTATGCCGTGCAGGCATTCGAACTCAACGCTGTCGATTACCTGTTGAAGCCCATTCGCGCCGAACGCCTGCTGGCGGCGCTGAGAAAGGCCACGCCGCCACGACCGGAGGTGGCCGACGCGGTGGCCACCGCAACGGAGGCGCGGCGGCGGCACTTTTCCATCCACGAGCGCGGCAAGATCGTACTGGTGCCGCTCGACGAGGTGATTTATTTGCGTGCGGAACAAAAGTACATCACCGTGCGCACAGCCCAGCGGGAGTACTTGATGGAGGACTCATTGACGCGGATCGAGGAAGAGCTTGGCGATGCATTCGTCCGCATCCACCGGAATGCACTGGTGGCCAAGGCCTCGGTCGCCGGCTTTGAGCGCGCAGGAAGTGACGATGGGGAAGGCAGCGCCCATTGGGTCGTGGTGTTACGCGGACTTACCGAGAAATTGCCCGTATCGCGCCGGCAACAACACATCGTTCGAGAGTTTTGAGCCGCTTGCTGAGACTTACGGGCTCGAATCCAACATCAACACCCAATCACCCTGGCCCGGGGGGGCAAAGCTGCGGGCCCCACTCGCCAGGAATGGCGACCCCGAAATGATGCTCGTTGCACCGGTCACCGGGTTGTACCAAGACGCCTGCACGCGGGGACCCGCGAAGCGGGCGAAGTCAAAAGACATCGAACGCTGGTCAGGGTAATACGACAACGCAAAGGACCCATCTGTCGCCAGAGCGGCAACCCCTCGACTTGCGCCAGTCCCTGCGCCATTGATCAAGGTTAGATTGCTTGCATCGGGTACCAGCAAGTCCCAGGCTCGCGACGCAAACAAGTCCCTTAGGCGCGACAAGCTGTTCGCCCCGGGAGAATTCAGGCCTGTCTGCCATCCCGAGGAAAACGCCCAAACTTGCGCATTGCCCATCACATGGCCAAACATCCCGGAAAGCATTGACTGATACGCCTGCCTCCGAACCATTTGTTGGTCACCGTCGGCATTTTCGTACCCGCCTTCAATCATGAACGCAGGCATGGAGGCCCGGCCATACTCGAGAAGCGAATTCTCGGTGATCGTGTAGGCATCGGTGTAAACGGTGTTTATGTTAAGCCATGACTCGCCGGTTCCAAGGAAGCCCAGGGCTGAGGTGCCCCGCGCGCCATGAAACGTATGCAGCCATCGAGCATCCACTGCGCGCATGCCATTCACGACAGCACGCATCAGATTTAGGTCGGGTGGGTTGAAGTCGCCCGCATGTACCCAGAGAATGTTGTCATGCGCCAGGAAACGAGTGGCAACATATTGGCCATAGGCTTGCAGCTTTGCAGCCCCATTGGCCTGCATTTCGCCATACCAACCTTCTTGTCCTCCCTGATATCCCATGTACGCAGGAGCCAGCAGCAAAAGGATGCCCTTTTCCTTCGCCTTTGCGATTACATACTCCGCGTGTGAAAAATAGGCCTCATTGGGCGTTGCGAAATCGCCGGGCGTGAGAAATGGTCCTTGACCGTATGCGTTCCTTGGTGGGCTTGCCACGAACCAGTGTTCGATCAGGTTGACCAAAACTGCGTTGAAGCCCTTCGATCGCCGGTCCTCCAGATACACATCAACTTCTTCTCGCGTCAGGCCCGCAATCAAGGACCAGGCTGCATCTCCGAAAATGGCAAACGGCTGCCCATTCGCGTCGACCAAGTAACGCTTGCCTGGCTCAACGCGCAGGGGGAACGGCCCAGTTCCAGGCATCGCAATGGCCACCGTCGCTGATTGGCTGGCACTGCCGCCGGCACCGGTACAAGTCAGCGTATAGGTTGTCGTCGCGGTGATTGCAGCCGTGGTCACCGTTCCACTCACAGCCTGTGCACCACTCCAGCCCCCACTGGCCGTGCACGATGT
>JBGAUM010000006.1:40071-54853 GCA_044228625.1 Usitatibacteraceae bacterium
GTTCCACTCACAGCCTGTGCACCACTCCAGCCCCCACTGGCCGTGCACGATGTGGCATTCGTGGAACTCCAGGCCAGCGTCGATGCCGCCCCAGCGGCAACACTGCCCGGCGTCGCCGTCAGCGTGACCGTGGGCGCCGGCAACGCAGTGACCGTCACGCTCGTACTCTGTGATGCGCTGCCTCCCGTACCCGTGCAGGTCAGGGTAAAGGTCGTGTTCGCCGTCAACGCACCGCTGGCCGCCGTGCCGCTCGTCGCCCGTGCGCCGCTCCATCCCCCGCTGGCCGTACAACCGGTCGCATTGGTCGAGGACCACGTCAGCGATGTCGAGCTCCCGGATGCCACCGTCGTCGGCGACGCCGTCAGGGTCACGGTGGGCAACGGAAGTACCGTGACCGTCGCTGATTGGCTGGCACTGCCGCCGGCACCGGTACAAGTCAGCGTATAGGTTGTCGTCGCGGTGATTGCAGCCGTGGTCACCGTTCCACTCACAGCCTGTGCACCACTCCAGCCCCCACTGGCCGTGCACGATGTGGCAACACTGCCCGGCGTCGCCGTCAGCGTGACCGTGGGCGCCGGGTTGCCGCCCACTTGCCGCACTTCAATGGCATTCACCCATGCCTCACCCGTGATGCGCGTAAACACAAGGTTCAATGTGGCGTCGCTGGTCACTGTGAATGTCTGATCCGACACCGTATTGGCAGGCACCGAGAAGTTGTCCCGCACCGTCACGCCCTCGGCCTGAACACGGAAGACCCGCTGATACGGACATGGTGAACACGATTCGCGAAACTTCAACGTCACCTGCACCTGACCCGCAGTGACCGGAATCGCATACGAAAAACTCGACGTCGACCAGCGCTCCGTCGCGTACACCCCAGTCTGCCCAGACCATGCATACGCACTTCCCCCAGTGAAATTACGGTCCGCCACATAACTCCCCGTCGCACTCCCGCCGACATTGATAAACGCGTCGGCGGAGGCGGATGCGCAGGCAAACGCCAGCGAAAAACAGGCCGCTAAACGGAACATGGCGCGCCAGCCGCCCAAAACGGCCTGAGCAATCCGCGCGAAATATGGGACTCTCGTTGCTTGCATGATATGCGCCACGCAGCCGAGACCAGTCGCATGGGGATCGAACATCATTCGCCGGTTTGCGGCATCCGTCAACTGTTTTACGGGGTTTTCTTATGACGTTGCTTTGCTCGGTCTTGCGCGCGTCCGAAAATGCAAATAATCATTAAGCTTTTGTAGGCATTTGCCTCTCGATTTGCATTTCGTCGCGGCAAGTCGCGGGCTCAGCAAATCATTTGAACTGGAAATGAAAAGTGCTATTGCGACCAATCCAGCACTGGCATTTCTTGCCACAATGTCTGCCAAATCAAAGCGCGCAATGCCATGGAAAACAATCTCGTCACGAATACGCTGCTCCCCATCTCACTCGGCGTGATCATGCTGGGCTTGGGCCTGTCTCTGACCGTCCATGACTTCACGCGTGTCGTCCGGTATCCGAAAGCGGTGCTGATCGGCCTGTTCATCCAGATGTTCGTGCTGACCGTCGCATGCTTTGGCATCGCAATCCTGTTTCGCTTGCCGCCTGAGCTTTCAGTCGGCATGATGCTGCTGGCGGCTTCTCCCGGCGGTGCCACCGCCAATATCTACAGCCATCTGGCACATGGGGATGTCGCACTCAACATCACGCTGACCGCCATCAATTCGCTGCTGTCGCTATTCGCATTGCCGTTTATCGTGAGCGGCTCAATGGCCTATTTCCTGGGGGCGGACCAATACGTGCCGCCTCCGTTCAAGAAGGTCATAGAAGTCGGTGTGATCATCCTTGGCCCTGTTGCCATCGGCATGTTCCTGCGTTCGAAGTTTGTCTCGCTTGCCGTCAAGCTCGAGAAACCCATCCGGATCTTTTCGGTGGTTCTCCTCGCGTCGCTGGTCGTCGCGGCCGTTGCGCAGCAATGGAGTGTGCTGACCCGCTACTTCGCGGTGGTGGGAATGGCCTGTCTGGTCTTCAATCTGGTGTCGATGGGCGCAGGGTACGCCATCCCGTTGGCGGTGAAATTGCCGAATAAGCAAGCCATCGCGATTGCCATGGAAATTGGCATCCACAACGGGACGCTGGCCATTTTCATCGCGCTCAACGTGTTGTCCAACGGCGCCATGAGTGTGCCTGCTGCAATCTATTCGCTGTTCATGTTCGTCAACGCGGGCATTTTCGCTTGGTGGCTCAATCGTCGGCATGGTTAAAGGACCAAGCGCAACCCTGTAAATGGCGCTCACGGTTTAAGGTACATTTCGTGCGCGGCAATGGCGCCGCGCAGACATTCCATGAATCCAATGTGTGGTTGGCGCAACCTTGCAAGGAAACTGTTGTCGCGTCTGGCCTGGCTGGCCCTCGGATGGGCCGCATCCACCCAGGCACAAGTCCTGCTGGCGCCCAGCGCTGAAAGCATCGATCTCTGGCCGTCAATCACGGTGTTTCGAAACGCACCGGCCGAGGTTGACGCTGCAACAGCTTTGGCATCGCGAAGCGCTTTTGCTCCACCCAGTAGTGCGCACGCGACATTGGGATTTTCCGAACCCGTCATATGGCTGCGCGCCCCTTTGGACAACCCGGCCGAAGTGCCGGTCACACGGGTGCTGACGGTTGACTACGCACTGCTGCATCACGTCGATGTTTTCATTGCCGACGCGGACGGGCTGCGCAGCCACCCCCGGATCGGCAACAAGATTTCGCGTGGGGAACGCCCGATCGCGGGGAGAAACCACGCCCTCGAACTCAATATTGCTCCTGGTCAAAGTGAGCTGTTGTTGCGAATTGAGAGTTCCGGATCCAAGATCCTGCCGTTGTTCCTTTCAACTTGGCCGGCCTATCATCGCGGAGAGTTGATTGAAACGATGGTGCAGGGCTTGCTCGCAAGCCTCGCGGCGTGGCTGCTGTTCTACAGCTTGTTGCAATGGCGCGTTTTGCAGGAGGCGCTGTATCTGAAGTACGGCCTACTCATCATTTCCAGCGCACTGTTCTCGATTCATTTCTTCGGCATCGGCGAACAGTACCTCTGGGGTGATCATCAGTGGATCGAAAATCACCTTGCCGGTGTGAGCGCCTTGATGGCCGCATGTGCCACGGCTCTCTTCGTTGAGGATGTGCTCCGCCAGGATTCTCCCCGGGCAATTCGGACGGCACTCCATTGGTTGGCAGGATTCATGGCGCTGAGCGCAATCGCCCACGCGCTGGACTGGGTGAGCATTCGTGGCGTCGGTGTCATCATGGGTTCACTGGGCTTGATGCCGGGGCTCCTTGGCACGCCCGGTGCCATTCGACGCTTGAAGCGGGGCGACGCGATTGGCGGCTGGTTTCTGGTGGCTTGGACCGGGTATCTCATTGGCAGCGCCATCATGGTGGGTGTCGTCAAAGGCAATATCGGCGCGAACTTCTGGACCTTGCACTCGTTCCAGGCCGCAGCAACCGTCGACATGCTGATCTTCATGCAGATCGCCGTCATCGGAACGCGGCGGATGAAGGAAGAGCTTGCAGCAGAGAGACGGCTTTTTTTTGAACAACAGAAGACCGAACTGGAACTCAAGGTTGCCGAGCGCACGGCTGAACTGGCCCGGGAACGTCAGCGCGCCGAGACCTTGCTGCTGCACATTCTGCCGCCGGCCATCGCTGAGGAGCTCAAATCCAACGGCATCTGCGAGCCGAAGCGTCACGAAGACGTCAGCGTACTCTTCACCGACCTTGTCGATTTCACCCGTACAGTGGCCACCATCCCGCCGCAACTTGCCGTGAGCGAATTGAATGAGATTTTCACGGCTTTTGACGGCATCGTGGCCGAGTATGGACTGGAAAAGATCAATACGGTGGGCGATGCCTACATGGCGGCGGCCGGCGTTCCTCACGCCGTCGCCGATCATGCTGCGCGCGCCGTGCGCGCCGCACTGGCAATGCAATCCTACGTCGCGCATCGCAATGAACATGCCAAGCTGCGTTGGCAGCTGCGCGCCGGCGTGCACTCGGGTCCGGTCGTCGCAGGGGTGGTGGGCAGCACCAAATATGCGTATGGCATTTGGGGTGACACCGTGAATGTAGCGAGCCGCATGGAGAGCCACTCTGCCCCGGGGCGGGTCAATATTTCAGCGACCACACGGGCGGGGGTCAAGGGAATCTACAACACCCAATACCGCGGCAAGCTTGAAGCCAAGGGCAAGGGCGAGATCGACATGTATTTTGTGACCGAATCAGTAGGCAACGAGTCCGCGGAGCCTGCCGTTATTCAGGCATGCGCCACTTGAAGCCACACTTGCGGCAGCAAACATCCAGCCACGGTGTCTGGCCATTCTTGATGCCCGAACCCTCGACCGCAAATCGGCCATAAGCAGTGCATTGCTTGCACACCGCGCGCTCGCCAAGTCGCCACGCCCCCAACATGGTGCGTTGATAGCGTTTCCACGCCCGCCACGTAACCCATGTCGCAGCAGCGAACATCAAAAGCCAACCCATCAGGGCCGGCAGGGGAGCAGGAAACGTAAATGCCTCGAGGCTCGCGCCGGCAAGGAAGGCTGCCAAGACGCAGGTAACCAGGGCCAAATGACCGTCTATCAGCTGGCGTTCATACCACTTTCGAAAGCCCAACTTCGCAATCGACTTTGCTGGCTCTGCCATATCCACAAGCTTACCCTCAAGAACCCTTGGCGCGGAGCCAGTCCAGCTTGGCTGCATAAATCTGGTGTTCACGCTGAGTGGTGCTGTTTTCCATGGCAATGGACAGGTGCTTCTGGGCGCGTTTCAAGTCATTCAGGCCCACATAGGCCGCACCCAGCCAGAAATGAAACTCGGGGTGATACGCGGCGCGGTCAACTTCCTTGAGAAACAAGTCGCGCGCCTCGCGATAGTTTTTCTGCTTCATGGCGGCCATGCCGAGGTCGAAAAAATGGAACGGCGGGTATGGGCGCAGGCGCTCGACTTCCTTGGCCATGCGGATCGCCTCGGCACCCCGACCCTGGCTCTCCATCACGACTGCCAGATTGGACATGACGTTGACATTGCCTGGCTCGCGCGACAGTACAAACTGGAACACGCGTTCGGCCTGTTGCAGATCCCCGTGCCGGCGAAACACCACACCCAATGTGTTGTACGCGGGGAAGAACTTCGGGTCTTGGAGTACTGCCGCACGGGCCCACCAATAGGCCGCCCGGATGTCTCCGCGCGACATCGCCTCGGCAGACCGATTGTTCATGAACATGGCGACAATCGTGTCCTCACCGATCTCCCATGCGCGCTGCGTGACACTTGGATCCGGCCGAACAAAATCGACGGTGAGCGGCACCATCTCGCCGTACCTTGTCCGGGTATTGGAATTCAGGCTGCCCATGATCAGGTTGACATGACCGCTGGCGAAAAGCACGTTTCCAGAACGCGTCCAAGTCTCTTCCGTATACACATTTTGGAACTTGACGGGCAGACTCATTTCCCGCGCAAACGCAGCAGTCATGATGACGAGAGAAAGGCAGTTTCCGGCACGCGCCTCAAAAGCCTCGGTTGCCGTGCGTGTATACGCAGCATCGTAGTCCAGCCTCAACTGGCCCGGTGTATAGAGCGCATCAATCAGCCCGTGAATGCGTCCTTTGGCGCGCGCTTCACGCGCAATGTCTGTATCCAGATAACGGCGCATCGAGGGTGACAGCGAAAATATCTCGGCGGGCATCGATACCGGCACTTCCGGCAAGAATCCGGCATCACGAAACAGGGTATTGGGTTGCGGCGCTTGGGGCACGGTCGCACATCCTGCAACCCCTGTCACAAGCAACGCGATCAACCATTTCTTCATGTTTGCCTCCTGCAGACTCCGGTCAGCCAGTATCCGCCGCTCCTCGACATGTCGTCAACGCCAGAGCCGAACCGGTCACAAGTTGTCGCATCGCGCTACAAAGCCTTGCAGAATTCCACGCAATTCCGTCCGCGCCGCTTCGCCGAATACAGCGCAAGATCAGCGCGTTTAAGGATGTCCTCAAAGCCGGCGTCATTCGCGCTCATTACGCTCACGCCAATCGAGGCGGAAATTTGCACGCGCTGGTTGGAAAGCGTGATGGGAGATTCCGCAATGGTGCGGCGGATGCGTTCGGCCGCATCGATGGCCTCAACCGCATTGGCCACGTCAAGCAGTACTACAAACTCCTCGCCTCCGTGACGGCCCGCCATGTTGGGACCACGGCAGGTTTTGTCCAACACGTCCGCCAGATGTACCAACGCGGCGTCACCCGCATCGTGTCCGAAACGGTCGTTGACCGACTTGAAGTGGTCAATGTCGATGACTGCAACGGCGAAGGCTTCCACAAGGCACATTCGCTGTGCGGCATTGAATCGCATATGTGCGGTCGCTGAAATGCTGCGCCGGTTCGGCAGTCCAGTAAGTTCATCGGTGGCGGCGGCCGCTTCCCACTGCCGGCGGATTCGCTCAACACACATGACAATGAATGCAGTGGTCCCAATCAATGGAACCGTGCCGAACACCAGGATCGAGACAATGTTGATCCACGCCTGTGACTGCAAGACATTCGCCGGCACAGTGACCGAGAAGCTGAAGTACAAGATGCGGATCGCACTCACCAGCCCAATGAAACAAAACAGCACGGTCAATACCTTGCGGCTGACGCCGGCTGAGCGCGCGCCGTACCGCGCAATGGTCCAAGCCGAGAGAAAGGCCATGACCGAAACAATTCCGCTGACCACCATGACGCGCAGCGGATGGCTGTAGTGAATTTGAGCAAACCACCACGTTCCAAACGTTCCAGCCACTACGGGAATTGCAAGGCGCCAGTCGGTCGCCAGTCCGCAAAAGCGCCGCATCGCCCGCCAGTAAAGGGCGATCCCGCTCAGCAAGCAGAAATTTGCCGCGGGGAAAATGAACCCCGGGGGCAACTTTTCAACCGCGATGAACAGGACGGTGGCCCCTGCGATCAGGAGCGTACCAATCCGCCAATCCATGGCCGCCGGCTGGACGTCCTGCGTAAGTCCGCGATGCACAAGCCCGAGCACGCCACCGTTCAGAATCAACAATAGGGTGGTCATCAGGACCAAAGTTGCCGCATCCATGCGGGCATTGTAGGACAGGGGCGGAATCAATGGCGCAACACATCGCCGCGCCTGTGAACAGAATCCCTAGCATTGGCGCGGGTCCCCAAGGGCTGTTGCCTTAGGATGCCCGCCAGTACTGGCGTTTGGGCAAAACTGAACATGTGGAGCGCACCCTACGTGGTGTCGCACAGGGCTACAATCGGCGCTTGTCCATTCCCCACGGGCGCTTTTCATGGCCGATCACATCGTTCTGACCTCACACCCCCGCAATGCGCGGCGCGCCGGATCGTACTTCGATATTCGCTGGGGCGCCGCGAATCCGATTGACCGCGGACCGCTGATCGCCAGTCTGACCGACCCCTCACAACGCAACGTGATCGGGACGCACTCGGGCGCCTATGCGGTCTACCGCGCGCTGGCTGTTGCCGCTGGACAGCTGCAACGCGACCACAAGCCCGACCTGACCAACACCGCCCCCGCCGAAACCGTCGGACCGCATCCGCAATGGGGTGACGCATCGAAGATCGTCTCGCTCGACCCGTGGGGCCATCTGGTTTCTGACGTGTTTGCCAATGAAATCGCCGCCGGCGCCGACATCCGCCCGACGATTGCGATCACCAAAGCCCACATCAACATGCCGGAGTTGATGGCGGCGATTCATTCCGGGCGCCTGACGCCGGATGGCGACATCCTCACCGCGAACGGCGATGTGAAGGTCACCAAGGCGGCGGTCGATCCCGTCTGGTACCTGCCCGGTCTCGCGGAACGTTTTGACGTGAAGGAGAGCGTGCTTCGGCGCGCGTTGTTTGAGCAAACCGCGGGCATGTTTCCGGAGCTCGTCACGCGCTCGGATCTCAAGGTGTTCCTCCCGCCCATCGGCGGCATGACGCTGTATTTCTTCGGGGACATGGCCAAGCTGGGCAAACCCGACACCAAGGTCGCGTGCCGGTTGCACGATGAATGCAACGGCTCGGATGTGTTCGGTTCGGACATCTGCACTTGCCGTCCCTATCTTGCCCATGGCATCGAGGTTTGCATTGAAATGGCGCAACAAGGCGGTGTGGGTCTGGTGATCTACAACCGCAAGGAAGGCCGCGCGCTCGGCGAAGTGACCAAGTTTCTGGTTTACAACGCGCGCAAGCGCCAGGCGGGCGGCGATCGCGCCGAAACCTACTTTGCGCGCACCGAGTGCGTTGCCGGCGTGCAGGACATGCGATTCCAGCAGTTGATGCCGGACGTGTTTCATTGGCTTGGGATCACCCGCATCGACCGCTGGGCCTCAATGAGCGACATGAAACACGGCGCACTCGTTGAAGCCGGCATCGAGGTGGTTGAACGCGTGCCGATTCCCGATGACCTCATTCCGGCGGACGCGAAAGTGGAAATGGACGCCAAGCGTGCCGCAGGCTATTTCTCGAATTACATGCCCGACGAAAAAGAGTTGGCGGAAGCCAAAGGGCGCGGGCTGGACCAGTGAACGCGGTCCCCCAAATGGCGACGGGTACCGGATGGCACACGGCGGTACCGGAAGGTCACCCGGCTGAGAGGCTGCTGACGGCCAAGGCCGTGCGCACACATTGTCGCGAAATCTTTGATTATGTCGAACACGGGGAATCCGAACACTTCCACCTAAACCGCGCGCGATTGCCCGATGCCGCATCCTATGTGGTTGATGTCATCCGCGAACGCTATCCGGACTTGACCGTGCCGTTTCACAGCCGATGGCGCCACGTTGAGGCGGGGGGCGTCGACCGCTGGAAGGCATTGGCCGCGAAGCACGCTTTGAAAGGCGACGAAGCGGTGCGGGCAATGATTGATCTCGTGATTCCGTCGGTGCTGCTCGATGCAGGCGCGGGCGGGGCGTGGAGGTTTCACGATGCCGCAAGTGGGCAATCATTTTCGCGGTCGGAGGGTTTGGGGGTAGCGTCCGTCGCCTTGTTTGCGTCAGGTGTATTGTCGAATCGCGCCAATGCTCCGTTGCGCGCCGATGCGGAGGCCCTCATGCGGGTACGCGCCGGCCATGTGCACAAGTTCTTCCAGGTCGACAACGACGCGAATCCGCTGGTCGGGCTGGAAGGCCGTGCGAACCTGATTCGCCAACTCGGCGTGGTCGTAAGCGGCACGCCTGCGGTATTCGGCGAAGAGCGCCGATTGGGCAACTTGTTCGACTTTGCAAAGGCAAACTCAGTGAATGGGCGCTTGCGCGCTGGGTTTGTGCTGGAGACTTTGCTCAGGGCGCTCGGGCCGCTTTGGCCCGGCCGCGAAGTGCTCGACGGCGTTCCGCTGGGGGACTGCTGGGCGCATCCCGCCTCGTCACAGGGTCGCGTACCGTTTCACAAGCTCACCCAGTGGCTCACCTATTCGTTGCTGGAACCGCTGATGACGGGCGGGTTGGCGATTGACGGCCTCGACGAATTGACGGGGTTGCCGGAATACCGCAATGGCGGGCTGTTCCTGGATCTTGGCGTGATTGCACCGCGGGATCCCTCGCTCGTCGAACGGAAACTCCATCCCGCATCGCATGAAATCGTCGAGTGGCGCGCGATGACAGTGGTGCTTCTCGATGAAATCGCCACGCTCATCCGCGACCGGCTGGGCAAATCCACGGCCGGGTTTCCACTGGCCTGCGTGCTCGAAGGGGGCACCTGGGCCGCAGGTCGAAGGATTGCCGCCGAAAAACGTCCCGATGGCACGCCGCCATTGAATATTGAAAGTGACGGCACCGTTTTCTGATTGACAAAGGATCTACATGAGCCCGACTTTTCCGAACCTCCATGTTGTTGATCACCCGCTGGTCAAGCACAAGCTCACGTATTTGCGCCGCGTGGAAACCTCCACGGCCGGGTTTCGCCGCTTGGTCAAGGAGATTTCGCAAATGCTGGCCTATGAGGTGACGCGCGACCTGCCGACCGAGCCGATGCGCATCACGACGCCCATCACGGATTTCGATTCCCCGGTGATCGCCGGCAAGAAACAGTGCATCGTTTCCATTCTGCGCGCAGGCAACGGCATGCTGGACGGCATGCTGGAGCTCCTGCCCGCCGCACGCGTCGGACATGTGGGTCTCTACCGCGATCCGGAGACCCTTGAGCCGGTGGAGTACTACTTCAAGGTCCCCGAGGACATCGCCGAACGCATGGTCATTGTGGTGGATCCGATGCTGGCCACCGGAAATTCGGCCGAGGCCTGCATCACGCGCCTCAAGGAGATTGGCGTCACCACCATTCGATTCGTTTGCCTGCTTGCCGCCCCCGAGGGCGTGAAAAACCTGCTTGATCATCATCCGGATGTCATGATCACCGCGGCCGCACTGGATGAAAAGCTCAACGATCACGGCTACATCGTGCCGGGCCTGGGCGACGCCGGCGACAGGATTTTTGGGACCAAGTAGAACCTGCCGGCTTTTGCAATTCAGCGTATCGTAAGGGTTTGGCCTTGCGCCCGACTCACTACCGCCATTTCATTCCAAGGGAGGATTTCATGTTTCGCAAGATTTCGCTTTTTGCCACCGCGTTGTGGATATCAGTTTCCGCATGGGCTGGAGGCGACAAGGTTGCCTTTCCCGAAGGGTATGACAAGGGTGTGCTGTACGGGATCGTTGATCGGTATGACATCAAGCAATACCGGGAGCTGTGGGCCAACAAGGCCGCCGTCGATGCCGTCAAGGCCGGCAAGCCCATTCCTTCCGGCACGGTGCTCACCCTGGTTCAATACAAGGCCGTGGTCGACGACAAGGGCAGCCCCGTCAAGGATGCCAATGGCCGCTTCAAGAAAGGGGATTTGGTGGCCTTCGCGGTGATGGAAAAACGCCAAGGTTGGGGAACCGAATACAAAGACGACATTCGCAATGGTGAGTGGGAATATCAGGTGTTCAAGGCCGACAAAACGGTGAATTCCATGGCCAAGCTCGACACCTGCTTCACTTGCCATAAACCGCACGCTGGTCAAGATTTCGTGATTTCCCTGGCGCGCCTGTCCGGCACGGCACCTGGCGCACCTGCGACAAAGCCGGCGGGACTCACCGTTGCCATCGCCGACTTCCTTTTCGGCCCCGAAAAGGTCGAGGCCAAAGTGGGACAGGCTGTGAACTGGGTCAATGCCGATGACTCCCCCCACCAGGTCACCATCAGTGGCCCGAACGGCAAACGCAGCGGCATCATGTTGAAGGGGCAGAGCCAATCGATGACCTTCGACGCCGCAGGCGTGTACAACTACATCTGCGGGCTGCACCCGAACATGAAGGGCGTGGTCGAGGTCAAATGATCGAACTCACCACAGAGTCAGAATTGACACCGCCCCAGCCACCGCGTAATCTTCGTCTCGCGCCGATTTGACGATCAGCTTGCGGGCGCGGAACCTCCGGGCTCCAATAAATTCGGCTAAAGCGGCTGTCTGAACCCAGAAAGCCCGATAGCAAAAGCTGTCGGGCTTTTTGTTTTTTGGCATTCGATGATTGCTTCCCCACAATTCGCGCATTTTTCCGAACCACTGCCGCTGGCCTGCGGCACGGCGTTGCTCGACTACGATTTGGCGTTTGAAACCTATGGCACGCTCAACGCCGACAAGTCCAACGCCATCCTCATCTGCCACGCATTGAACGCCTCGCATCACGTGGCGGGGGCCTACGCAGATGCACCGGGCAATGTGGGCTGGTGGGACAACATGGTGGGACCGGGCAAGCCGGTCGATACGTCCCATTTCTTTGTCATCGGCGTGAATAACCTGGGGTCCTGCTTTGGTTCCAGCGGCCCAACGACTGTCAATGAGGCCACCGGGAAGACTTGGGGTGCCGATTTTCCGTTGGTCACCGTGGAGGATTGGGTGGATTCCCAGGCGCGGCTGCTCGATCGGCTGGGGATCGAGAGGTTGCACGCGGTGATGGGCGGCTCTCTCGGGGGCATGCAGGCCCTCACCTGGTCGATTCGCTACCCCAATCGTGTCGCGCACGCCCTTGTCATCGCGGCGGCGCCGAGTTTGTCAGCGCAAAACATCGCATTCAATGAAGTCGCACGCCAAGCCATCATGAGCGATGCCGCATTTGATGCGGGTCGTTACGCCGCGCAGGGCAAGGTGCCCCGCGATGGACTCACCGTGGCACGCATGATCGGCCACATCACCTATTTGTCCGATGACCAGATGGAAGCGAAGTTCGGACGCGAACTGCGCGAAGGCCTCAAGTTCTCCTTTGCGCCGGAATTCCAGATTGAGTCCTACCTTCGATACCAAGGCGAGAAATTTGCCGAATACTACGATGCGAATACCTATCTTCGCATTACCAAGGCCCTGGATTATTTCGATCCGGCACGGGAAACCGGCGGCGACCTGGCCGCCGCGTTCGCACCCGTCAGCGCCAATATGCTCGTGATCTCTTTCACCACCGATTGGCGCTTTTCTCCAGCGCGATCGCGAGAGATTGTGCGCGCCTTGTTGGCCGGGAAAAAACGCGTCACCTTCGCGGAGATCGACGCACCCCACGGTCACGACGCGTTCCTGCTTGATCACCCGCAGTACCATGCCGTGGTGCGCGCGTTTCTCCAACACGGACGCCGGAAATGATCACGCGAAAGGATTTCGAAGCCATCGCGCACTGGATTGCACCGCAATCCTCGGTGCTCGACTTGGGTTGCGGCGACGGCGAATTGCTGAAGTATCTCGCGCAACAAAAACACGTTGCGGGCTACGGCATCGAGAACGACGATGCGGGCGTATTGGCCTGTGTGAACAATGGCGTGAATGTCATTCAATCCAATCTGGAGGCCGGATTGAAAGACATTGAGGACGGTGCGTTTGATTTCGTGATTCTTTCTCAAACATTGCAAGCCATGAGACGCACGGAGGCGCTGGTGGATGAAATGTTGCGTGTCGGGCGCGAAGCCATCGTCACCTTTCCCAACTTCGGGCACTGGCGCCACCGCCTGGCCATTCTCGGCGGGCGCATGCCCGTCTCGGAAGCGCTGCCCTATGAGTGGTACAACACACCCAACATTCACATGTGCACCGTGGCGGATTTCGATGCCTTTTGCGCCCATAAGCGCCTCGCGGTCCGCGATCGCGTGGTGTTGAATGGGGATCGCGAAACCGCCTGGCTGCCAAATCTCACCGGCACTTTGGCGTTGTATCGTCTCGGGCGCTCATCGCAGGCTTCCTGATCCGCACTTTGGCTCCGCAGCCTCACATCCACCGACCGAGGATGGCCAGATTGGGGCACAGTTTCCCAACAGCGGACTATTGCGGGCGCCTTGATTCTCGCGCATGAGGCGCCGTGCTCGTTTTCAGAGGCTTCGGGCGCGGGACTGGCGGTGGTTGCCCTAAGTTTCAACGGCCGGTAACATCGCAAACCAAATCAAAGACAATCATTCATGCGCACCCTTTTGTTGAATGGCCTGAAATGGACATGGATGGCGGCCGCTTTCTTGGCGTCGCCATCCTTTGCCGGAAACACCGGGGTTCCTGCAATAGCAGCCAGGCCGACGCAAATCGGTATCGTGGGCTCGCAAAATGCCATCGGTGTGCTGCCGTCCACTTCTGTGGCGGGTGTGCAGCGCTTCATCGTCACGCAAGGATGCGTCGGCCTTGGCGTGATTGATGAATCCCAGCTGTCGTCAGGGCGCTTGATCGTGCGCGCGCCGGCCGGATTGTCGTTTTGCGGGGCCGGGCCGCAGCGGCTGCCGTATACGCCGCGAGAAATTGGCAGCCTTCAAGTGCTGCTGTTGGACCATGAGGGCATCTATCTGGGGGAGACACGTTTGGACACGCTGACGTCCTCGCGATCCTTGTTCAACCTGAATGGCATGTGGTTTGACCCGGAGACGAACGGCTCTGGAATCTCCTTCCATCACTCGGCTTCCAGCGATGGCGTCTTTGGTACATGGTTTCTGTTTGCCAATGGCGGCGGAGGACCCCGTTGGCTTTCCCTCCAATCCATGCGATGGATGAACGGTGGTATTACGGCTACTGGGTTGGCCTTGGATGCCCAGGGCAGCGGGGCATCATGCACCGCCGGCGATGATTGCCCGCGGGCGGTTGGCACCGCTGTGGTAAGCGGTTCTATTTCGCTTGAGGTCCTCGATGCCAACAATATTTTCGTTCAGGGTCACGATTCGTTGGGACGGTTGACCTTCACATCCTACCTTCGAAAGTTGAAGTTCTAAACCATGATTACGCGCGAAACCATTTGGGGAAGTATTGCCATCGCGATCGCGACGCTCTCCACGGATGCGGTTGCTTCCGAGGGCACGCCTGCGCCCAATGCACCGACAGCGCTGTCCGTCCAGCCTGACGTCTTTTTGAACGTCTTTCCGCGTACGGGAAAAGTCGGCCAAACGCGCCGTGTGTATTTGCGCTATTTCAATGAGGCCTGCGTGGATTACGGTTTGGCGCTGGACACGTCCCAACTCGATTCCGGCCGTGTTGTATTGCGCACCAACAAGACTTTCCTGCTGTGCCCGGCAACCAAGCCTCCTGGGGGATTTTTTCGGCGCGATTTCGAATTCACCCCCACAAGGGCCGGGCCGATCGAAGTGAGTTGGGACCTTGTTGGCATTCCCGTGACGGTCCAGACGCAGGGTACCTTGCCGGTATCCCGATTCGACGTGGATGGCATGTGGTTTGACCCTGCCACCAACGGCTCGGGAATCTCCATCCACCATCAGAGGGTGGGCAGCGATGCCGCGTTCGGTACTTGGTTCCTGTTCAA
>JBGAUM010000007.1:0-54335 GCA_044228625.1 Usitatibacteraceae bacterium
CACGGAGGGCTCGAACTGCTTGACCACCTTGTACACATTCTGCACGGCCGCCATGCTCATCTGGCCATCCTGTGAATAGCCGATCATGTTCTTTAACAGCGCCGCCTTGTAGAGCGAGCGGTTGCCGGCCATGTAGGCTTCCGGCACCACGGCCATGACTTGTTCTGGTGTGGCCTTGGCCAGCCACTTCAAGGCTTTCACCATCGCATTGACCACGGCTGGCGTAGTATTGGGGTTCTTCTTGATGAATTCTTCCGGAGCATAGATGCAGGAGGCGAGGTACGCGCCGCCGTAAATGTCCTTCATGCCCTTCTCGGTGCGGCTGTCGGCCACGGCGACGAATTTGCCGGTCGCTTCGAGCTGGCTGATCACCGGATCGAGGTTGGAAATGGCGTCAATCTCGCCCTTCTCCATCGCCGCCACCGCGCCCGCCGTGGCGCCGACACCGACGATGGATACGTCCGACGGCTTCAAGCCGTCCTTGGCCAGCAGGTTGTTGACGAACATGTTGGTGGACGATCCCGGCGCGGTGACGCCGATTTTCAATCCCTTCAGGTCCTTGGCCGATTTGTATTTCGCAGCCCTGTCCTTGGGCATCAGGAGCACGATGGATGAATACTCGGCCTGCAACACCACGGCCTTGATCGGCTGCTTCTTGGCTTGCATGTTGATGGTGTGCTCGAACGCGCCGGACACCATGTCGGCACTGCCGCCCACCAGCGCCTGCAAGGCCTTGGCGCCGCCGGCGAAATCGGGGATCTCGACGTCGAGCCCCTCTTCCTTGAAATAGCCCTGGCGCTCTGCGATGGTGAGCGGCAGGTAATAGAACAGGCTCTTGCCGCCCACGGCGATGGTGAGCTTTTTCTTCTCAGGGACCTGCGCGGACGCGTTGAAGGTGACGAGCGCCGCAACGATCGCGATGCAGGCCGCAATGATTCTTTTCATGTCTCTTCCTCCCTAAAACCGGAAACCGATCTTGCTCGAAATGGTGGTTGTGTCGCCGGACTTCTCGGCTTCCGCCGTGAAGGTGGCGAAGGCAAGCTTGGCGTCAAAGCCGACGAAGGTGCGCGTGCGATTCACCGTCACCGACGACAGCGTGCTGCCGGTGGCCGCCGATTCACTCCGCACCGCGCCGATGCCCACATACGGCGTCAGCACCGGCAATGGCTTGGCCGCGATCAGGTCCGCGCCCACGCTTCGCGCCGTGACTTGGTCCTGCCCGAACTCGCGGCTGGCCGTGACGCGCGCGGCGAGGCCCGGCAGGGTCAGTGTCGGCTCCACCATTTGATAGCGCACCAGCGCACCGGCGGTGGTCAGCCCCGTGCTGCCCACGGTGCCGAGCGATGCACCGACGTCGATGCCGGCCGCGAAGCCCTTGTGGATTGTGACGCGGGGCGAGAACACTTCCGTCGTGCCCCCGCCGGCCTGCTTCCACACGCTGCCATTGCCCACGCGCGTGACACTGCCTTCGATACCGAGGTCGAAGCCCAACAGATTGAGCGACACGCCGGGCGACAGCGCCCGCAGCGCGGTGACCGACGCGATGTCTTTCGCAAGTTCCCGGAACGCGTCCTGCGACAGGCGCTTCACATCATCGAAGCCGCCGGCGTGGACAGACGTGGAGAGCGCAATTGCACAAACGGCAAGGCGTTTTCTCATTGGGTGTAAAGCCTTTCCGGGACGGGATGAAGATGCATGGTCTTGCCCGCGCGCATCACCTGCCCCGGGACCTCGTGACCCACGATCGCAGGGACCTTCACGGCCGCTGCAAGCAGTTTGTCCAATTCGACACCGGTGTCGTAGCCCATGTCCTCGAGCATGTTGACCATGTCCTCAGTACAAATATTGCCGGTCGCGCCGGGGGCAAACGGGCAACCACCCAGGCCTGCCAGCGAGCCGTCATAGCTCACGACCCCCGCGTCGATTCCAGCCACCACGTTGGCCAGACCCATGCCGCGGGTGTTGTGGAAATGCAGTGTCACCTCCACGCCGGGCACCGCTTTCACGATGCGCGAGACCAGTCGCTTGACTTGCGCAGGATTGGCCATGCCGGTCGTGTCGGCGACATTGATGCCATGAAAGCCCATGGCAGCCAGACGCTCGGCGTACGCCACCACACGGTCCTCCGGAACGTGGCCCTCAAACGGACACCCAAACGACGTGGACAGCGACCCGTTCATCCTGAGGTCCGCCGACCGGGCGATGGCCATCATGGCGGCGAAATCCGCCAGGGACTCCTCGCAGCTGCGGTTGACGTTGGCGCGGTTGTGGGTCTCGGACACCGACATGAACACATTCACTTCGTCGATGCGGCCCCTGGTGCGGTGGGTTTCGACCGCCCGCTCCATGCCCTTCACATTGGGCACCAGCACGGAATAGGTCACGCCCGGCACATGCTCGATGTTGGCCAGCACCTCGGCGGCATCGGCCATGTTCGGCACCAGCTTGGGATGCACAAAGGAAGTCACTTCGATCTTGGCCAATCCCGACTGCGACAAGGCGTCGATCAGCGCCACCTTGGTTTCCGTCGGGATGATCGTCTTTTCGATCTGGAATCCGTCGCGCACGGCGACGTCATTGATGTAGATGCGCGGTTTCATGGCTAGATTATGCCGCGAGACTTGAGCGCCATTTGCTCTGCGTCGTTGATGCCCAGGCCTGCAAGCACCTCCTGCGTGTGGGCGCCCAGCGCCGGCCCGATCCACTTGGTGCCGCCCGGCGTTTCCGACATCTTGGGCACCACACCCGGCAGCCAGACTTCGCCGTCGCCTTCCAGACGGTGTTTCTCGATCATGCCACGCGCCTGGTATTGAAGGTCCGCCACAATGTCCTTGATGGAGTAGATGCGCCCGGCGGGAACGTCCGCGCCCTCCAGCACTTGCAACACATGGTCGAGCGTATGGGCGCCGGTCCACGCGCCGATGGCGGCATCGAGTTCATCGGTGCGCCTTACGCGGCCCGCGTTGTCAGAGAGCGTCGGGTCATTGGCCAGGTCATCGCGCCCGATCGCCTTCATCATGCGCTTGAAAATCGCATCCCCATTGGCGCCGATCACCACGAACTGTCCGTCGCCACACAGGTAGGTATTCGACGGAACAATGCCCGGCAAACTCGAACCGGTCCGTTCGCGAATGAATCCGCTCATGCCGAATTCTGGCAGCATGGACTCCATCATCGAAAACACGGCCTCGTACAAGGCTACGTCGACGACCTGTCCCTTGCCCGTGGCGTGCCGATGGTGAAGTGCCATCAGTGCGCCCATCGCGCCATACATGGCGGCCAGGGAATCGCCGATCGAGATGCCGACGCGCACCGGCGCGCGGTCCGGATAGCCGGTGACGTAACGCATCCCGCCCATCGATTCCCCGATGGCGCCAAATCCCACGCGATCCTTGTACGGACCGGTTTGGCCAAAGCCGGACAGGCGCACCATGATGAGCTTCGGGTTGGCGGCCGCCAACGAGGCGTAATCGAGCCCCCACTTCTCCAGCGTGCCGGGACGGAAATTTTCCACGAGGATGTCGGCGCCTTCGATCAGGCGCCGTGCGATGTCCTGGCCTTCCTTCTCGCGCAGGTTGAGTGTGACGGACTTCTTGTTGCGGGCCTGCGCATACCACCACAGCGACGTGCCCTCGTGCAGCTTGCGCCATTTGCGCAGGGGATCACCCTCACCCGGCGTTTCGATCTTGATGACCTCGGCGCCAAATTCAGCCAGCAGGCGGCCGCAAAACGGGCCGGCAATGAGCGTTCCCATTTCGACCACTTTGAGATTCGACAGGGGCATGGTGGGCGAGGTCAATCGCGTTCCTTCAGTGGCAAGGATGAAACCATCGTAGCATGCGCGCCCTGCCGCCAAGGCTCAACGGAACTTCCATTCCCGCCTTGCATGCAGCAGCTCGCCCATCGCTTTGCGCTCCTTCTGCTGCCAGCGCTGGGTGCAACGTTCAGCGCTTTTTGCGCTGGCCCAGCACCCAAGGTCCGCGTTCGCAGCGCGGTCCATCCACTCGAGGGCCGTGTCGCGCTCGCCTTTGAGCCAATAAGTCACCGCCAACGTGTGGGGCAGCCAACTTGCACCTGCCGGGTCCAGCGAGCGCGCACGCTCGAAGTGCGCGAGTGCGCAGTCGTAGTCGCCCAAATTCAACATCGCCCAACCGTAGCTCCAGTGGATGCGTTCCGTACGCCAGGCGGCGTCTGTGCGGTTCAACGCACGTGCAAAGAGCCGCATGGTTGTGCCGCGATCCCCTTCCAAAGATTTTCGCCAAGCGCGCTCGATCAATTCATCCGCCGGGTCGGATTGCGCACTGACGACGACGGGTGCAGACGCCTCCGCAGCAGGCGAGGGGCGCTCTGCGGATTCATACTGCACACAGTGCAGCGTCAAAGCGGGTAACGATGGCAGCACGCTCCGCCCGGGTTCGAGCGATGCGCACGCCGCAGCCAAGCCGCAAGTCACCATGACGACACACTGGCGGAGACGCAAAAAGGAGTTCATCGTTTCTCAGCAGGAAGGTGGCGGCTGGACATTGTTCAAATCCTACTGTATCGGCCCGCAGAAAACGGTTCGCATCGGTGCGCCAGTGATTGTCGATGCAGGGCCGCTTGGCTTCAGTCTCTTGGTATCCTTGCGCGCCAACCGAACAACGAACCGGGGGAACGCTGAATGAAAATGCCTTTCGTGCCTGAAACGCCGGAGGCCCGCAGCCGCCTGGCGTGGAAGCTCTTGCGGTGGACGCTTGCTGGGCTGATCGCTGCACACGGCTGGGCGCGATTGATCGGTGGCGGCGTACAGCCCTTCGGAAACTGGCTTTCCGGCCAGGGAATTCCCTTGGGGCTTGTGGTCGCTGGCGGCATCACTGCGTTGGAAATCGTCGGCACGCTTCTATTGGTCGCACGACGTTGGGTTTGGCCGCTAAGCCTGGTATTCGCCGCGATCTACCTGGTGGGGATCTTCATGGTGCATGCCAAGGCCGGCTGGTTCGTGGTGGGCCTGGGGCGCAATGGCGTCGAATACAGCGTCCTGTTGATCGTGGCGCTCCTTTGCGTGGGACTGCAGGACGCCAAGCGTTGATCGTTCTCAGGCGTGCGGCGGGAAATGCCGGTACCAAATGCCGTAGGCCCAGCACGCGATGCAAAACGAGAAGGCCCACTCCAGCGTTGAAAATATCAGCGGTGCCGCGCAGGGAACCTGCCAGAGCACGCTGTCTGCCAGAAAGAGCGGCAGTCCTGCTGCACTGGCGATGAAAAGGAGCTTATTGGCAAACATCTTGGCCCCGGCGTTTTCCAGTTGGCCCGCCCAACCCTGCGATTTGAAAAACCGGGTCCAAGCGCCATGCAGGGGTTCCTTGAAATGCCCCATGAAACCGCGGATAAATCCCTGAACCACCAGCGGCGCAAAAAGCCACGGCGAGACCAAGTAGGCCAGGAGACAAAACGCAAAGGTCAGGAATGCTTCCCAGCGGGTGACATTGGACCAGACGGGGGGAACATCGAAGCGCAACATGGCAATCTCCTCGAGTGTTCACGCGACATGGGACCGCGTGACCCCGAACGCAATGCATGCCTCGCCGGATTTGGCATGTTGCGAGGCATCAAACCCCGATGAAAATTCGTCGCGGCATGGCCCCCGCATTCAGGGGAGAGGTTGACGATGCCGGACTGTACGCAGTCGACCAGGGCGCCAAACACCTTGTCCGGCGTGCACTTTGGGGCACTTTTGCCCCGAACGCCGCGTCAATGCTCGGGTTTTACCCCTTGACCCGGCGCACCCGGTGCGACGGAAAGGTAATCGAGAATGTCGACCCTTCACCCACCGTACTCTCGATGCCCAAGTCGCCGCCGTGGCGTTGCACCACGTGTTTGACGATGGCCAGGCCCAATCCGGTACCGCCGGTTTCGCGGGAGCGGCTTTTGTCGACGCGGTAGAAGCGCTCTGTCAGGCGCGGCAAATGCTCCGCGGGGATGCCGGGGCCGCTGTCCTTGACGCGAAAGATCGCGCGACCATTGTCAAGCACCGTGAGCGACACGTCGATGGCGCCGCCGGCGGGTGTGTAACGAATTGCGTTTTGGACCAGGTTTCCGAGTGCGCTTTGCAGCTCCGCGCCTGCGCCCAGAAACTCCACGGCCGGCACCGGCGAGAACTTCAGTTGATGTGGGTCCTTCCCTGCAGTGACCAGTTTTGACAGGGCTTCCGCATCCAGCTGCAGTGTTTGCATCATGGCCTGCGCTGGCACGGCCTCTTCGACACCCGGTGGCGGACTGCCTTCGAGTTGCGACAACGTAAGCAGGTCGGCCACAAGGCTCTGCATCCGGCGGGCTTGCGACGCCATGAGTTCCAAATACCGCTTGCGCTCTGCATCGTCCAACGGCAAATCCTGCATGGTCTCGACGAACCCTGCCAGCACGGTGAGTGGCGTGCGAATTTCATGCGACACATTGGCCACGAAGTCGCGGCGCATGGCGTCGGCCTGTTCGATCGCCGTCACGTCGCGCGTGATCAACAGCTTGCTGCCTTCACCGAACGGGTGGATCTGCACCGACACACGCTTGGGGCGTGAGGCGGGTTGCTGCTTGGCATGGATCACCACGTCACGCGTGTATTCCTCGCGATGGAAATAATCGATGAAGGCGGGGTCGCGGATGAGATTGACGATGGGTTGCAGTTTGTCCCGGGCGGCGTCGATGCCGAATTGCTCCGCCGCGGTTTGGTTGCTCCAGTCGATGCGATTGCGCGAATCGAGAATCATCACGCCATTGGGAGAGGCCTGGATCGCCGCCAGAAAGGCCTGCAGTTGCGCTCGCGCCTGGTCCTTTTCCTGCTCGCGCATTTCGATCAGCTTGCGCGCCCGGGCCGCCACCTCGCCCCACAATCCAAATCTTGCCGACTTCTCCAGGACATCGCCGCCGGAGAGCCAGCGCAGCACACGCTCCCCGCGCGCAAGGTCGAGGCTGAGCCAAATGACGGCCGCGGTGAGTGCGCCCAGCAGGCCGCCCAATGCGGTGTGACGCCCTCCTGACACCCAGTCGGCCAACGCCGCGCCGATCAGCGCACCGGCCAACTGGATCGCAACAAAATTGAAAAGGCGCCAGAACATGGGGGGGAGTCGGGGCGTTGCACGCTTGGCCTTGGAAGTAGGTTCCATTATCGACTGCGGCAAGGGCTTCCCGCCAATCGGTGGGTGTGGAAGACGTAAACTACTCGGTGTCCGAGGGCTCGACGGTTTCCGGCGTCGCCGTCATGCGATATCCCACGCCGCGCACGGTCTCCAGGTGGACGGCCGCCGCGCCCAATGCCAGACGCAACCTGCGCATGTGCACATCCACGGTGCGCTCCTCGATGAACACGTGGTCGCCCCACACCTTGTCGAGCAGCTGGGTGCGCGAGTGCACGCGTTCCGGGTGCGCCATCAGGAAGTGCAGGATTTTGAACTCGGTGGGACCCACCTTGAGCAAGGCATTGTCGAAGGTGACGCGATGGGTGCCCGCGTCGAGGACAAGCTCGCCCAACACGCAGCGTTCCTTGCCCTGCTCAGGCGCGCGGCGCCGCAGGATGGCGCGGATTCGCGCCAGCATTTCGCGCGGGGAGAATGGTTTTGTCAGGTAGTCGTCGGCTCCGGCATCGAGTCCGGCGATCTTGTCCGGCTCATCGCCGCGAGCCGTCAGCATGAGGATCGGCACGTTCCTGGTCCGCGCATCGGCGCGCCATCGTCGCGCCAGCGTGAGGCCCGACTCGCCGGGAAGCATCCAGTCCAACAGGATCACATCTGGCAGGATGTCGTTGAGCTCACGCTGCGCTGCTTCACCATCCTCTGCCAGCACAGGAAAAAAACCATCGTGGCGCAGATTGACCGCGATCAGCTCGGCAATCGCGGGCTCGTCTTCCACCACGAGGACACGGGGGCCACGTTTCATGGACTCAATTGGAGGATTGCACGGTGGATTCGATTTCGTCGAGGGACGTATGGCGAACGTCCGCCCCCTTGACGATATAGATGGTGAATTCAGCGATGTTCTTGGCGTGATCGCCGATGCGCTCCAGCGCCTTGGCCACGAACAGCAGTTCAAGGCTCATGGAAATCTTGCGCGGGTCCTCCATGAGGTAGGTGATGAGCTTCCTCACAAAGCCGTTGAATTCGACGTCGATCAGATCGTCGTCTTTGAGGATCGACACCGCGAGCGATGTGTCGAGCCGTGCAAAGCCATCGAGCGACTTGCGCAATAATGCCGCGGCAAGGTCCGCGGCGACCCGCAGTTCGGCCGAGGGCACACGGTTGATGTGCCCATTGTTGATGATGGTCTTCATCATGCGCGCGATCTTTTCAGCCTCATCGCCCACCCGCTCAAGGTTGGCCGTGGTCTTGGAGATCGCGATCAACAAGCGCAGGTCGCGCGCGGCAGGCTGGCGCCGCGCAATGATCGACGTAATTTCGGAGTCGATTTCCATCTCCAACGCGTTGACTTTCGATCCGGACGCCATGGCGCGGTCCGCGGCCGCGACACTGCCGTTGAGCAACGCATTGATCGCATCCGACAGCTGGGCCTCGACCATGCCGCCAATCTCGAGCACGCGCGAGGACACGTCGGACAGTTCGCTGTCGAACTGGGTGGAAAGATGCTTGTCGGTCATGATGGTGTCGTCTCTGCCGGTTCGCCGAACTTAGCCAAACCGGCCGGTGATGTAGTCTTCCGTCTGCTTGTTCTTGGGCTTCAGGAAGATGTTGTTGGTGATGTCGAACTCGATCAACTCGCCCAGGTACATGTAGGCAGTGTAGTCGGACACGCGCGCCGCTTGCTGCATGTTGTGGGTGACGATCAGGATTGTCACCTGTTTCTTCAATTCGTGAACCAGTTCTTCGATGCTGCCGGTGGCAATCGGGTCGAGCGCCGAGGTCGGCTCGTCAAACAGCAGGATTTCCGGGTCGGTGGCCAGCGCGCGCGCGATGCACATGCGCTGCTGTTGCCCGCCGGAAAGATTGAAGGCCAAGTCGTTCAGGCGGTCCTTGACCTCATTCCATAGTGCGGCACCGCGGAGGGCCGCCTCGACTTTTTCATCCAACGCCTGGCGGTCCTTGACCCCGCGGACGCGCAGGCCATAGGCGACGTTTTCGTAAATCGACTTTGGGAACGGGTTTGGTTTCTGGAACACCATCGACACGCGCATGCGCACTTCGATCGGGTCGATGTTCGGTTCCAGGATATTGACGTTGTCCGGATACATGCGGATCTCGCCCTGGTAGCGATTGCCCGGATAGAGGTCATGCATGCGATTGAAGGACCGCAGGAACGTGGACTTGCCACAGCCCGACGGCCCGATCATGGCGGTGACTTTCTTTTCGTATACGGGCAGGTTGATGTTCTTCAACGCATGAAACGCGCCGTAGTAGAAATTGAATGCCTTCGCCTCGGCCTTGACGGCGGGCGTCGGTACGGCTTGTTCTTGCAGGACGGCGGCCATGATTGTTCCGTTTTCGATTAGTTCTGGTTTACCACTTGATGTTCTTGCGCAGGCGGTAGCGGAGGTAGATCGCGATCGCGTTGAGGCTCAGGGTCATCACCACCAGCACTACACCGGCGGCGGCGGCGTTCTGCTGGAAGGCTTCCTCGGGCCGCGAGGTCCAGTTGAACATCTGGATCGGCATGACCGTGAAGCCGGATTTGAGCCACTCGAAGTTCAGGAACGGCGCTTCGGTGCCGATCGGTGAAGGTGGCAGGAAGGCGATGAAAGTCAAAGCCCCGATCGTGATGATCGGCGCGGTTTCCCCGATGGCGCGGCTCAGTCCGATGATGCAACCAGTCAGGATGCCGGGCATCGAGTACGGCACGATGTGGTCAGCGGTGGTCTGCCATTTGGTGGCGCCCAGCGCATAAGCGCCCTCGCGGATCACCTGCGGGATCGAGCGGATCGCCTCTCGCGTGGACACGATCACGATGGGCAGGATCAAAAGGCCCAGGGTCAGGCCTGCGGACAATACGCTCTGGCCGAAACCGAACTGGTAGACGAACAGCCCCAAAGCCAGCAGGCCATAGACGATTGAGGGCACACCTGCGAGGTTGGTGATGTTGATCTCGATGATGTCGGTGACAAGGTTCTTCGGTGCGTACTCTTCGAGGTACACGCCCGCAGCCACGCCCACCGGAATGGCGGACAGTGCGGTGACGAACATCACCATCAGCGAGCCCACCCAGGCGGACAGGATGCCGGCGTTTTCGGCGCGGCGCGAGGGAAAGCTGGTGAAGAAATCCGGGTTGATGCGCGCCCAGCCAGAAATCAGCATGTCGGCAAACAGGGCGACCAAGGTCAGCAAGCCGAACGACAGGGCCAGCATGCCAGCCGCGGCAAACAGAAGGTCCCACCGCTTGGCAGTGGCAATCAGCGCGCGGATGTGGGCGAGCTTGATCCGGTGGGAATCGTTGGTGGGTGATATGGCGGGGTCCATACTAGTAAGCCTCCCGATACCGCCTGCGCAACCAGTGGCCCAGGATGTTGAAACACAAGGTGATGACGAAGAGACTCAGGCCCGCTGCGAAAATCGTTTGGTAGCCGATGGAACCGTGCGGCAGATCGCCGAGCGCCACTTGCACGATGAAGGCCGTAATCGTCGCTGCGGGTTCTGTGGGGTTCCATGTCAGGTTGGGTTGCATGCCGGCCGCCACCGCCACCACCATCGTTTCACCCACAGCGCGCGAGATGCCCAAGATGTAGGCTGCGGCAATTCCCGAAAAGGCCGAGGGCATTACGACACGAACAGCCGTCTGGAAGCGGGTGGCTCCCATGGCGTAGGAGCCTTCGCGGATCGCCATCGGCACCGCGCGCATGGCGTCCTCGGACACTGAACTGACATATGGAATGATCATGACGCCCATGACCAGCCCTGCCGCCAGCAGGCTGAACCCCCCCAGGCTGGGGAAGAACCATTGCAGGATCGGCGTCACAAACAGCAGGGCGAAGTAGCCATAAATCACGGTCGGCACGCCGGCCAGCAGTTCAAGCACCGGCTTGGCCACCTCGCGCACGGTGAATGGCGCGAATTCGGAAAGGTATATCGCGATGATGGTGCCGAGCGGTATCGCCACCGCCAGCGCCACCAACGACGAGACCAACGTGCCCGACAGCAACACCATGATGCCGAAGTGCGCATCATCGAACAGCGGCGTCCATTGGGTATCGGTCAAGAAGTCCCACAACGGCACATGCTTGAAAAACACCCAGGACTCTGAGAGCAGGATGTAGACGATACCCAGCGTGGTGGCCACCGATGAAAACGCGGCCAAAAACAGGACCGCCTCGATTGCCCGCTCCTTGAGATTGCGCGAGAAGCGGGTCTTGAGGCGATCGGACGAAGGGGAAGCGGCGACCGTGCCGGCGGCATTGAATTCAGTCATGGTGGTCTCTGTGATGCTCACCGGCGCGCCATTCAGCGTAGATCAGAGCTTGGCCTCACGCTTCATCAGCTCGTCGATCGTAACACCAACTTCGGCGACACCGCCAAAAACTGTCCCAAGCTTGGCCTTCACCACGTGTTCCCATCCGAGCTTGTACGCATGATCCGGCAGCGGCACGTACTTCACTTCCTTGGCCAGTTTCGCGCCGTTCGTCATGTAGTACTGGACGAACTCCTTCACTTCCGGCTTCGACAAGGACTTTTCGCTCACATAGACGAAGATGGGGCGTGCCAAAGGCTGGTAGGTCCCTTTGACGACAGCTTCCATGGACGGCGCCACAGCCGCGGCACCTGCCTTCGCAACGATGGGCACGGACTTCAGCTTCTTCTGGTTCTCGATGTAGTACGCAAAGCCAAAGTAGGCCAATCCGCCCTTGTCACGCGATACACCCTGCACCAGCACGTTGTCATCTTCAGAGGCGGTGTAGTCGCCGCGGCTCGATTTGGCCTTGCCCACAACAGCTTCGGTAAAGTAGTCAAAGGTACCCGAATCAGCGCCAGGCCCATAGAGCTTCAACGGCTCATCAGGAAAGGCCGGATTGATTTCCTTCCAGGACTTCACTTTCCCTTGCGCTGCCGGCTCCCACATTTTCTTGAGTTCTTCCACCGTGAGCTGCTTGATGAAATCATTCTTCGGATTGATCACGACGGTCAGCGCATCGAACGCCACAGGAATTTCGACGTACTTGATGCCTCCCTTCGCACAGTCCTCCATTTCCTTCTTGAGGATCGGGCGCGAGGCATTCGAGATGTCCGTCTCGCCACGGCAGAATTTTTTGAAGCCGCCGCCGGTGCCGGAAATCCCGACGGTGACTTTCACGGCACCTTTCTTGGATTTCTGGAAATCTTCAGCAACCGCCTCGGTCACCGGGTAGACGGTGGAGGAACCGTCAATCTTGATGATCTGCTGGGCGTGCACTGCGCCGAATGGCAATACCAGGACGGTTGCAAAAAGGGTAATCGTATTCTTGATGCGCATGACCAACTCCTTGGGGTGGATTCGCCGCGCATCGTAAGTCAGTTGTATTACGACTTCGTGACAAAGCCCCTCAAAACTCGGCGGCCAAACTCGAGCAAGGGCGTGCCTTTCCGGCCGAAATGCCGCCAAACGCCTTGTCTGTATTGGACTTTGACACCCAACGCCCTCATTCAACCGCGCGAAGTGCCTCCAGAAGGGTCCCTTGGGCATCATAGACCTCCCGCTTGCGCCGGGTCCCGGCGCGCACAAACTGGCCATCCGCCCCCATCCGCCAGGCTTGCGCCGTATCGGCCAGATAGGGCTTCAATCCTTCGGCCATTACCCGCCTTTTGGCCGTCCCCGTGACCGGGAAACACACTTCAATTCGTCGAAAGAAATTTCGCGCCATCCAGTCGGCCGAAGACAGGTACACGCGCTCTGCACCCCGCCCGCCGTTCCGAAAGAAATAGATGCGCGAATGCTCCAGGAACCGCCCGACAATGGAACGCACCCGGATGTTGTCCGAAAGTCCCGGGACGCCCGGTCGAAGCGCACAAACCCCACGCACGATGAGGTCGACCTGCACACCCGCTTTCGAGGCGCGGTAGAGCGCCTCGATCACGTCCTGCTCGACCAAGGCATTCATTTTGGCGACGATCGCTGCACGCTTGCCTGCGCGGGCCAACTTGGTCTCCGCGTCGATCGCCGCCATGACATTCTTGTGCAACGAGAACGGCGCCTGCCACAGGAGGCGATGCTTGAGCGCGCGGCCCAGGCCGGTCAATTGCACGAACACATCGCTCACTTCGCCGCACATGGCTTCGTCAGCGGTGAGCAATCCGAAGTCGGTGTATGACCGCGCCGTCCGCGCGTGATAGTTTCCCGTGCCCAGATGGGCATAACGCTTGCGCCTGGGCCGGCCCCGGCGTTTCGGAGTCTCGTCCGGGTTCTCCGGCTCGTCCCACTCGCGACGCACGACGAGCGCCAATTTGGCGTGCGTCTTGTAGCCGACGACGCCGTAGACCACGTGTGCGCCCACTTCCTCCAAGCGGCTGGCCCAGTTGAGGTTGGCCTCTTCGTCAAACCGGGCCATCAACTCCACCACCACGGTGACTTCCTTGCCGCGCGTGGCCGCCTCGATGAGGGCCTCCATGATTTGCGAATCCGTCCCCGTGCGGTAGACGGTCTGTTTGACCGCTACCACGTCAGGGTCGCGCGCGGCAGCCGTAATGAACTCGATCACCGGCTGAAAGCTTTCGAACGGGTGATGCAGCAACACATCCTGTTTCTTCATGACTTCAAACAGGTTGCTGGAGTTTTTCTTCAACACCTTCGGCAGCCCCGGTGCAAACGGCGGAAATTTCAGGTCGGGGCGCGCCACCAAGTCAGGCACACTGATAAGGCGCACCAGATTGACGGGCCCGTCCACGCGATACAGGTCGCCGGCCTCGAGGTCCAACTGTTCAAGCAGGAACTCCGACATCTCCTCTGAGCAGGTATCCGCGACCTCCAGGCGGACGGCATCTCCCAAGTGGCGCTGTGACAGTTCGCCCCGAAGCGCCGCGCGAAGGTTGGTCACCTCTTCTTCGTCCAGGAACAGGTCCGAATTGCGGGTGACACGAAACTCATAGCACCCCTTCACGGTGAGGCCGGGAAACAATTCCCCCACATGCTGACGCAGCACCGAGGTGAGGAAAATAAAGTCGTTTTCGCCCTCAGCAACCCCGGCGGGGAGCCGGATCACGCGTGGCAGCATGCGCGGCGCCTGCACGATGGCCCGCTGCGCATCGCGTCCAAACGCATCGCGGCCTTCCAGCTCGACTGCGAAATTCAGGCTCTTGTTGAATACGCGCGGAAATGGATGGGCCGGGTCCAGCCCGATGGGCGTCAACACCGGCATCATCTCGTCGAAGAAATACTTCTTGACCCAGGCCTGCTGCCGCGAACTCCAGGTCACGCGACGCAGGAAGCGCACGCCGGCACTCGCCAGCGCCGGAATCAGGTCCCGGTTCAGCAACTCGTACTGGCGGGCAACGATCCCATGGGCATCCACCGTCACCCGGGCGAGCGTATTGCGCACGGTGAGGCCGTCCGGGCCGGCGGCCTCCGGCGCGATCCGGTTCTGCTCTTTCAAACCCGCGACCCGGATTTCAAAAAATTCGTCGAGATTCGACGACACGATTGCGAGGAACTTCAGGCGCTCCAAGAGCGGCGCGGACCGATCCTCCGCCTGTGCCAACACGCGGCGATTGAACTCGAGTTGTTGCAATTCGCGATTGAGAAAATGTTCCTTCACACGGCTGCCATTTCAAGCTTGGGCGGGATTTCCGCGCAACACTCCGCGGACCTTGACGATTGTGAGGCAAGTGAATGACAATTGCGTGACAGCGCTTGGACGTTCGGTTCTGCCCAAAAAAAGCGGCACCCACATGGGGTGCCGGAATGTCCCGCCATGTTGCCGCGAAGTGCGGTTCGCAAGGCCATGGGAGGCACAGGAGGCTCACTCACAACGTATTTCTGTCGGTCCAACGACGGGGCAGCCTATTGCCGGCCCCGCTTACCACGGTGATCGAATCATCGGCTTCAAATATTTCGCGGTGAGGATGGATCGATGACAGATGTTTGACGCCCCGGCGAAGTCTCCGTGTTCGGCGGGTCAGGCAGCCGCACGAAAATGTCGCGCGTATTGCGCGTTCATGCGCGCAAGCGGCAGGATCACAAACACGTCAGCGGTACCAAAATCCGGATCCCATGCCGGTTCGCCGCCAATCCACGCCCCCAGTCGCAAGTAGCCCTTGATGAGCGGCGGAATCTTTGGCGGTACCAAGGAGGCGATCGGCTGCGATTCGCGCAAGGGATAGGCATGTCGCGGATGCACCCGCATGTCCTGTGGCGCCAACGCCCGGGCGGCGACGTCGCGATACACCTGCACTGCATTGGAATGTCCGTCGGAGAGCGGGATGCTCGCGCAGCCAATCACGTACCGGTATCCCGCCTCCGCCATCAATTGCGCCAGGCCGGACCACAACAGCAGGATGACGCTGCCCCCGCGATAGTCCGGATGAATGGCGGCACGGCCGACCTCGGCAATCAGCGGTCGCAAATCATCAAGTCTCGCAAGGTCGAACTCGGTGTCCGCATAATAGCCGCCGCGCGCGTGTGCGGCTTCCGGCGTGAGGACGCGGTAGGTTCCAACAACCGACCAGGAGGACTGGTCCCGCACGATCAGGTGTTTGCAAAGGTGATCAAAATCATCGCGGTCGATCTCCTGACTGGCCGTCGGCAGGCTCGCGCCCATCTCTTCGCAGAACACCCGGTAGCGCAACTGCTGCGCCTCTTTGGCTTGGGCCGGCGTGCACGCCAACTCGACGCGATAGCGCGCTTTTGCGCGCGGGGATACGGACTGTTCCTGCAACTCCAGCATCTTGCCACTCCGATGATCGGAACTCGAACACCGGCGAGGCTAAGCGCGCACGATTTCACGACGATGGCAGGCAGATTGCAAAACTGTGACGGTCGCCGTAGGCAAAAGACGTATGTATGCGCCATCGGCGGCGGCGAGCCGGTCGATCAAAGCGTTGTTTGGTGCCGCTCCGAGCGAGCTGCAATTGTGACGTGCGGGCCTTACTGTGATTCGCCCCTTTCAGCGACGGTGCGTGCACGCTCCCAGGTTTCGCGTTCCAGCCGGTAGTGCACAAACCGTTGCTTTCCGGGCCAATCCCGGTGCGGCATGTCGGTCGTCCCGGTTGGCGTGAAGTTCGATTTCTCGAGCACGCGGCAGGATGCAGGATTCGAGTGGAGGGCCAGGGCCGTCAGGAAATCTGCGTGCAGCCAATCAAACCCGATCGCCACCACACTTTGCAGAGCCTCCGTGGCCAATCCTTGACCCCAGTATTTCTCGCCGACCCAATAACCAATGTGGCCGAAACGATCAGGCTTCCCGCGCACGCCAATGGCCCCCACCACGTCTTTCTTCGGCTTTTTCGTGATGGCAAATATGTACTCGTCGCCCGTGCGCGCCAGCTCCCGGTGCACCGCGATCCAGCTTTCCGCATCAGCGAGTCCATACGGGTGCGGAATCAACGCAGTCGTTTGTGCGACGGCGCCGTTCTCCAGCAACGCCGCAATGCGCGGCGCGTCGTCCGGCAAAAACGGTCGCAACGCAATGTGCGCGGTTTCAATGGCCAGCATACGGCCTACGTGCCATTGTCTTCACCCTTCGACGAGGGCCGGATGCCGAGCTGTTTCAATTTGCGGTAGAGGTGCGTGCGCTCCAGCCCGACCCGCTCGGCGACACGCGACATGTTGCCCTGCTCCAGGCGGATGTGATGCAAGAAATATTGGTGTTCGAATCGTTCGCGCGCTTCGCGCAGCGGCAGGTCGAAAGGGATTCGGCTCACTGCGGTCGAATTCGTGTTGTTGTCGAGGTTCATCTCACGTGCAACGCGCGCCACATCTTCAGCCGTGATTTCATTGGCCAGACTGGTGTGCGCGAGGGTCTTGACGACATTGGCCAGGACCGGCAAGTTGCCCGGCCAGTCCAGGTTACGCAATGCGTTTTGCGCACCCACCGTCAACTGACGCAAGGGGCACTCATTGGCTTCGACCAATTGCAGCAGCAGGGTGTTCGCAATGTCCGGAATGTCTTCGGAATGTTCGGACAGCGACGGCACCCGCAGAACCACTGCGGCAATCTGGTGATACAGCGCGGAATCGAATTCGCCGGCTTCGACCATTGGGACCAGCGGCTGGATGGCGGTGGCAATCAGGCGAACGTTGAACTTGTCGAGCTTGGAAATCACTTGTGCAAGTCCGCGCTGCTCGGCCTTGTCGAGCTTTTCCACCTGGTCCAGATACAAAACGCCATCGCGCGCTTCGGCCAGTGGCGCGAAAGGGTTCTGCGCGAGCCAGGCATGGTCGGCAATTGCAATCCAAGGTGTATTGCGCATATGCACGCAGCGCGCGGCGAGTTCGAAGCCCGCACCGGGTTCGCCGGTGAGCAGCAGCGGCGATCGCAGGCGTGCGACCTGGTCCAGTCGCTGCTTCAATTCCATGATCGCGCGCGCGCGCCCCAAGTGCGCGAAGCTCAGCCCGCGGTGCTGCCAGGCGCGCCCGCCGGCAAGCGCTTTGCTGACCGTGGCAATCAGCTTGGGCAGGCTGATCGGCTTCTCCAGAAAATCGATCGCCCCGATGCGCGTGGCCTCGATGGCCGATTCAATCGTCCCGTGCCCGGACATCATCACCACCGGCATGGTGAGCTGTCCGGAGGCTGCCCACTCCTTCAGCAATGAAATGCCATCGGTGTCGGGCATCCAGATATCGAGCAACACCAGGTCGGGCCTTGCCTCGCGACGATGGTGGCGGGCGGCAGTCGCATTTTCTGCAAGGCGCACGGAATAGCCCTCGTCCGCCAGGATCTCTGACAGGAGCTCTCGGATGCCTATTTCATCATCGACGACCAGAATATTGTTCGCGCTCATGGGGTTCTCCGGTGCGATTCAATCACATCATTCAAGTTGCGTGCTCCGCAGCCGTGGAAATCGGCAGCAGGATCTCGGCGACAGCGCCGCCTTGCGGAACGTTCATCAGAAGCACGGTGCCCCCGTGCTCCTCGACAATTTTCTTCACGATGGCCAACCCCAGCCCGGTCCCCTTGGCCTTGCTCGTGACATAGGGCTCAAAGATCCGCGGCTGAATGTCCTTGCGAATGCCGCTGCCATTGTCCTTCACGGTCAGGCTGAGCTGGTGGTCTTGCCGCGCAGTGGTGATTTCGATCACCGGCTCCTTGATCCCCGCACAGGCGTCGAGCGCATTGCGAACCAGATTGTGGACCACCTGACGCAAATTCGACGCGTCTCCCGTCACCGGGGGCAGTGATTCGTCGAAGTGGCAGCGCCACAATGCACCGGTCGACTCATACAGGACCAACACTTCTCGCAATAGAGCGTTGAGGTCCACGGCACCATGCGGTCTCGTTCGCGCGGTGTGCGAGTACAGGCTGAAATCGTCGACCATGGCCTTGAGCGACCCCACCTGCGCCACGATGGTGCCCGTGGCGCGCGATAGGATGTCGCGATCTGCAAAGTCGAGCTTGTCGGACAGCTTCCGCTCCAGCCGTTCGGCAGACAACTGGATCGGCGTCAGCGGATTCTTGATCTCGTGTGCGAGGCGGCGCGCAACTTCTCCCCACGCTGCGCTACGTTGCGCGGCGATCAGATCTGAAATGTCGTCAAGCACCAGCACGTGGCCCGGAGCAATGCTGGCGGGCAGCTGCGTGCCACGAATCAGCAGGGTACGGGGCGGCCTCCCGGCCCCACCATCGATCATCAATTGGCGTTGCCAGGGTTTGTCGCGCGTCCCTCGCGTTTCCTCCGATAGCGCTTCGGCGAGCGGGGCAAGCGACGGATGCTCAACGCCCCACTCAGACACGCGGCGCGCCATCAAGGCGTCATCCACCTTGAGCATGGTGCGTGCCGTATTGTTGAGTGTCCGTGCAAACAAGTCGGAATCCAAGGTGATCACACCGGAGGTCAGGTTTCCGAGGATCGATTCGAGGTAGGCCTTGCTTTGCTCGAGTTCGCCCTGTTTCTTCGCCACGGCATCCGAGGCCTCCGCCAGTTGCCGCGTCATGGTGTTGAACGACTGCGTCAGCACACCAAATTCGTCCTTGCTGGTGACCGGGTTCAATTTGGTGAAATCCCCCCGGGCGATGGCGCGCGTGGACTCGGCAAGGGCGGAGAGCGGTGCGGACAGTTTTTCCGAAAGCAGGAACGCCAGTGACAACGCTGAAAACAGGGTCAGGACCATTGCGAGCGTTAATGTCAGCGCAAACAATTGCTTCAAGCCTGTGCGCTGGAGGCCCAGCTGCTGAAAATCACGTACGCCCGCATCAACGACCTGCATGTCCACGGCCAATGCACTTGGAGCGGGGGCCAAGACCTGTAAGGCTTGCGGAGGCTCGAACGCCGTCTTGGCCGCCACGGGCACGACCACTCGCAGCAGCATGGCCTTTTCCGACACGGCTTCGGCGACTCGCACCGGATTCTTTTGCAAGGCTTCGCGAATCTCATCAAGGGCCGGTGTTTCCGGCAGTGATCTTGCAGTGGCGGGCGCTTGGGCCACGAGCTGACCATCGGCGCGGTACAAGGCTGCCTCCTGGAACCCGTACCGATCCCGCACCTCCCTTAGCGCTACCGCGTCGGGGGCACTCCCTTCAGAGATCGCGTACGCGGCTTCGCGCGCTTTGCGCGTCAATTCGGCCAGGCTTGATTCCAGCGCGCCCTTGCCGAGCTTCAATGCGCTGTCCATCGCCTTGTCGACCGGCACATCAAACCAGGCGTCAATGGAGCGTTGAATGAACTGCACTGAGACGGCATACACCAGCGCCCCTGGAATCACCGCCATGAGCGACAAGACCACCATGAGCCGCAACGTGAGCTTGGCGCCGAACTCGCGGTGCTTGAGTTTCTGCGCCAAGCGGTAGATCTGGAAGCCGACCAGCGCGAGCAGTCCGGCCGTGAGCGCAAAACCGATCCCGTAAAGCCAGGTCGTATACCGGGCGAAGAACACCGTATTGCTGGTGGCCTGCAGCATGAGCACGATCAGCGCCACGCCGAGCGCCATGCATCCGAAGACGAGCGCACGCACGATCATGCGATAGCCTCGGCACGGTTCATGGCATTACCGTCCAGCGATGCCAGTCGGTTGTGACCGACCATTCGCGCGAGGTCAGCACATTCAGCTGGAAGGGTTTCGGCAGTTGCGCGCTATCAAGCCTGAAGCGGAGCGCCGCTTCGTACCGCTCGCCACTCTTGAGCTGGTTGCGCTCGGCCACGGTCCAGGAACGAATGCGTGCAAGCAGGCGGGTGACGTCCTCGGATGTGGTCAGTGTTTGGGACACGCCGGATGTGAACACTCGATATTGGTCCGTGAGGGGCGTAAAGCTGACGCGGCGCTCCCGGCGTTCGTTCACGACTTTTTGGTCGATCCAATACCATCGACCCCGCGTCAATTCAAATTCGGCGACGAAATAAAGCGGCACGCCCTTGCGAACGGCCTCGAACAGCTGGGGTGCCAGCGACAACTCGAGGTCTGCATTCACCTGCCAGCCCTCCTCTGACACATCCAGCCGCGCGGACAAAACGCTGGCATTGTCAGCGGCAATGGCTGACGACCAAACCAACAGGGCTGAGAGTGCGGTCAGCCATTTGCGACCGATGCGCAAGAAAGCGCGCATGATGAATTCAGCGGCGCTTTTCCAGCAAGGCATAGAAGAAGCCGTCGTGCGCATCGTTGGGCAGGAAGATGCCGGAGGTCAATTGGCCGGGATTGTCGCCGATTGGCACACCGGGTGCGAGTTGGATTTCCGGTGCAATCCGTACCGCGTCCGCGTGGCGCGCCAGAAACCATTCGACAACATCGTCATTCTCTTCGTGAAAGATGGAGCAGGTCGCGTAGAGGAGGCGCCCACCGGCTGCCAACGTCGGCCAAAGCGACGACAACAACGCATGCTGCTGCGCGGCAAAGCTCGCAAGGTCACTCATGCGGCGCGTCCACTTGATATCGGGATGCCGTCGCACGACCCCGGAACCGCTGCAGGGCGCGTCGACCAGGATGCGATCGAAGGGGATTCCATCCCACCAAGTTTCGCGCTTGGCGGCATCCGCCACACGCGTCTCCGCTGGCAGGCCGAGGCGCTTCAAGTTGCTTTCGACCCGCTGCAAGCGCTGCGCATCGTGATCGAGCGCAAGCAGGTTGCAGTCGGCCAACTCCAATAAATGGCCCGTCTTTCCGCCCGGCGCGGCGCAGGCATCGAGCACGCGCATTCCTGGTTCCGGGCTGAGCAGGGGTGCGGCCCATTGGGCACCCACATCCTGCACTGACACAAATCCCTCCGAAAAACCCGGCAGCTTGTCGACCGGCAAGCCTTGGCTCAAACGGACGGCGGATCCCGATTGGGCTTCCACACCGATGCCCTGTTGTGCAAGCAGCGCAACGAAAGCGTCTGCGGTGATCCGGCGTCGATTCACGCGCAACCACATGGGAGGCGCCGCGCGGGAAGATTCCAGCACGCCGGCCCACGCCTCCGGATATTGGGTTCGAACGTGTTCAATCCACCAGCGCGGAAAATCATAGCGCGCGATGTCATCGTCAAAACAAGCGCGCTCCAGTTCCACGGTCTTGCGCAGGTAGTTGCGCAGGATTGCGTTGACGAGCCCCTTGGCGCGCGGCAGCTGCAGCTGCTCTGTGGCGCGCACCGCCTGGTCGACGATTACATGCGGCGCTGTTTTTGAAAACTGCAGTTGCGCCAGCGCCACCAGCAGCAAATGGCGAACCGGCGCATCCGTCAAGGGGCGCGTCACCAATCGCGCCAATTGGGCCTGCAAGAGCCCCAGATGCCTGAGTGTGGAGAAGGCAAGCGCGTGAACCGCGGCACGCTCGCCGGGCCCCAGCGACGAATTCTTCGATAGCGCCTTTTCAAGTTCACGATCGAGGTTATGCCCATTCAGCGTTTGCCCGATGATGCGAGACGCGGTGCTTTGTACAGTCGCCAGCCCGGCATGTTCGGGCTTCGGGTCGGCGTTCATAGGAGTTTGCTCCCGACTGCAATGGGATGACCGCGCAGGAATACGTCGATCGGCAGGCGTTTGCCCCCCGGCTGCTGCACGATCTTCAAGGTGAGTGTCCCTTTGCCCGTTTGAACGGCAACGCCCTCGGGCGTCGATGCAATCACCAAGCCTGGTGCGGCGTTCCGGTCATTATTCGCCCACTCAGCCCGCCAGATCTTGAGTTTGTCACCGTCGAGCTGGGTTTCGCAGCCGGGAAAAGGATCAAAGGCACGAATGCGGCGCTCAAGGACCTCTGCAGGTTCAGACCAATTGATCCGCGCCTCCTCCTTGAGAATTTTTCTCGCATACGTCACGCCGGCCTGGGGTTGCGGCGCAGGCGTCAAATCGTCCAAATGAGCCAGTGCTTCAACAATGCTTTGAGCGCCAAGCGCCGTGAGCTTTTCGAAGAGGCTGCCGCTGGTGTCGTCCTTTGCAATCGGCAGGCGCCGTTCCAAAAGGACCGGGCCGGTATCCAATCCCGCTTCCATTTTCATGATGCAAATGCCGGTGACCTCATCTCCGGCCTCAATGGCGCGCTGCACTGGGGCAGCACCCCGCCAGCGGGGCAACAAAGAACCATGGATATTGAGGCATCCTCTGGCGGGGATATCGAGCACCGCCTGCGGAAGCAGCAAACCATAGGCGGCAACGACAAACACATCGGACTGCATCGCCCGCAGGGCCGCCTGCACGGCGGGATCCTTGAGCGTGGGGGGGGCCAACACCTGAATGCCTCTCCGGGCGGCCTCTATGGCCACGGCGGAAGGTTGGACTTGCATGCCACGCCCGGCACGCTTTTGCGGCTGAGTCAGTACACCCACCACGGTATGCCCGTGATCGTGCAGCGCGGCCAGTGCAGCGGCAGCGAACGGTGGAGTCCCGGCGAATACGAGGTTCATCGGCAGAGCAACCAGTCTGGGCTACAAACAAACACGCCGGCCTGGGGCCGGCGTGGTCAAAGGGTGCCGCGTACTGCTCGGCGAACTGGTCTGATCAGGCGCGTGCGGCAACGCGACGGCGCGGTTCAGCCATTTCTGCCTCGCGCTCCAATTCGCGTTGACGCTTGATCAATTTGTTGCGGATGCGGTTGGCTTTCAGGGGAGACAGATACTCAACGAACACATGACCCTCCAGGTGATCCATTTCATGCTGGATGCACACAGCAAGCATGCCCGAGGCGTTGATGGTGAATCGCTGACCATCCCGATCCAATGCGGTCACCATGACGGTTTCGGCACGTTCGACCTTGTCATAAAAGCCCGGGACCGAGAGGCAACCTTCTTCATTGACCGCGGTGCCTTCCTTGCGGATGATTTCCGGATTGATGAACACGCGAAGCTGATTACGCTCCTCGGAAACATCGATCACCATGATGCGCTTCAATTCGCCCACTTGGGTTGCTGCCAAGCCAATACCAGGCGCCTTGTACATGGTTTCCGCCATATCATCGACTAACTTCTTGATTTTGTTGTCAATGATCTTGATGGGCTCTGCCACGCGGGCAAGGCGGGGATCGGGGTAGGTCAAAACGTCCAGAATGGCCATAATTGCTTGCGATTAGAATAATTTAGGTGCAGAATCTTAAGAGACTGCTTTAAGTTTGGGGCGGCTGACTGACATGCAAGTCTAGTTGAAACCGCCCTTTCTGGCAATTCGGCCGGACGGCAGGGGCCCCAACAAACCGCCAGATTTTGTGGATTTCGACAGGTGAGAAACGCCATGAAAAAAAGTGTCCTCGCTCTAGGCTTGGTGTTTGGCTGTTCGGGAATGGTTCCCCTGTATTTGCACGCGCAGGCGCAGCCCGATGCCAAGGCCGAGGCTGCAGCCAAAAACGCACCGGCAAAACCCGCAACGGCGCCAGCGCCCGCAGCCCAGACTGCGCCTGCCAAGCCGGCAGAAAAACCCGCCGAGAAACCAGCGGAAAAGTCCGCGGAAAAGGCGGCCGAGAAGCCTGCTGAAAAGCCCAAGGAAAAAGCCAAGCCCAAGGCTGAAAAACCGCCGATTCAATTGGCGGACAACGCCCCGACCATGTACACCGTGGTCAAGGGTGACACGCTGTGGGACATCGCCGGTCGATTCCTGAAAGAACCGTGGCGCTGGCCTGAAATCTGGAACATGAACCGCGAGCAAATCAAGGATCCGCATTGGATATATCCCGGTGATGTGATTTCCCTGTCGTTTGATGCCAGCGGAAAGCCGATGTTGTCCATCGGCGCTGGCGGAAAGTTCGACGGCACTGCGGTGGGCAGTACCGTGAAGCTCTCGCCGCAAGTGCGCGCCGATCCGAAGGCGCTCGCGATTCCCTCCATCCCAGTCCGCGTCATCGGTCCATTCCTGACGCTTCCGCTCGTCGTGGACGCAGGTGCTTTGGACAATGCACCCCGCATCGTGGCGACCGAGGATGGTCGCGTGATTGTGGGTGCCGGCAACCAAATTTATGTCGCGGGAATGCGTCCTTCGCAAGGCACCAAATGGCAGATTTACCGTCCGGGCGCGGCTTTGCTGGATCCAGTGACCCAAGAGGTCCTGGGTTACGAGGCGACATACCTTGGCGACGCGCGTGTCAACAAGTTTGGCGAGGCGTCCACACTCGATGTCTTGCGTTCTGCCCAGGAAATCAACCGTGGTGACCGCCTGACCCCGACGCTCGAGTCGACGCTGCCCTCCTATAGCCCGCACGCCCCTGATTCGTTTGTCAAAGGCGCGATCGTCTCGGTGAAAGGCGCGCTCGGCGATGCCGCGCAGTACTCGGTGGTCTCCATCAACCTCGGCAAGAAGGACGGCATCGAAATCGGCCATGTTTTGAGTGTCCTGCAGAAGGGCGATACCGTGTCCACCGCCGACGAAGGCGAACCGGGCTTTGCCCAGCGTCTCGGCCTTTCCGGCCTCAAAAACTGGTTGCCGGCGCAAGAAGAGTCGAAAGACAAAGACAGTGGCCAGCTTGCCGGCGAAGTCAAACTTCCTGATGAGCGCAATGGCTTGGCCTTTGTCTTCCGCGTATTCGATCGTGTGTCGTTCGCACTGGTGATGTCGAGCCGCCGACCCATGAAGGTTGGCGACGTCGTGCAAACACCCTGAGCGGCGCCATTTCACCCACCTGACGATGCCGATTCCGCCGGCGGGTGCCGCACCTGCGGCGTGGCTGGCATTGGCCTCCATACCGGGCTTGGGTCCTGACGCTGCGCGCAAGCTGCTTCAAGCCCTTGGAAGCCCTGAAAACGTTCTCGCGGCGAGCGTTGCGACCCTGACGCCCCTCGTCGGGTCCAAATTGTCGCAATCCATCGTCGACACCGAATCGGGAGACAAGGTCGAAGCGGGGTTGCGTTGGCTGGAAGCACCCGAAAACCACTTGCTGACCTGGGCCGACGAGGACTATCCCCAGCGATTGCTTGAGATTGGCGACCCCCCTTTTGTGCTGTACCTCAAGGGACGTCGCGAATTGCTCGGGAACACAGCAATCGGCATCGTGGGAAGCCGCAATGCCACGCCCGGAGGTGTTCAACTGGCGGAGGCTTTTGCCGAGTCGCTTTCGCAAGAAGGCTTGACGATTGTCTCCGGGATGGCGATGGGCATCGATGCCGCTGCACACACCGGGGGACTCAAGGGGCGCGGCTCGACGATTGCGGTGGTCGGCACCGGGCTTGACCTTGTTTATCCGGCGCGCAATCGTGCGCTGGCGCATCGTTTGGCAGAGTCCGGCTTGATCGTTTCAGAGTTCAATCTCGGAACACCGGCCATGGCCGGAAATTTTCCACGGCGCAATCGCATCATCAGCGGGCTATCGCGGGGAATTCTCGTCGTGGAAGCCACGCTCAATTCCGGGTCCTTGATCACGGCGCGTCTCGCAGGCGAGCAAGGCCGGGATGTTTTTGCCATTCCGGGTTCGATTCATTCGCCGTTTTCCAAGGGGTGTCACACCCTGATCAAGCAAGGTGCCAAACTGGTCGATGACGCAAGCGATATCCTGGGTGAACTTGGATTGGCAAAGGCGGCAAGCCCCCCGCCGTGCAAGCCGTCCACGGTCGACTCGTCTGCCGACAACGACCCCCTTTTGGTCGCGATGGGTTTTGACCCGGTGACGGTCGACGCGCTGGCAAGCCGGAGTTCGCTGGATGCCGGAACGATCCTCGCCAAGCTCACTCAATGGGAAATCGAGGGAGCGGTTGTGTCCCTGCCAGGAGGAAAATATCAACGAGTCGGCTGATCCCAGGGCTTCAGCGAAAGCCGGTTGCGCTTGCGGCCTTCACGATTCCTTGCTTATCATTTGACCCCTTTTGGCCGGGCGCCACGTTTCCTGTGAGCGTTTCCCCGGTTATTCCACGCATTCCAAGGAAACCCCTACCCTATGGGCAAGTCCCTCATCATCGCCGAAAAGCCTTCTGTGGCCAATGACATCGCCAAGGCCCTCGGCGGGTTTTCCAAGGAAAAGGACTTCTTCGAGTCCGATCAATTTGTGCTTACCTCTGCCGTCGGGCATCTGGTGGAAATCGCGATGCCCGAAGAGGAGGAAGTCAAACGCGGCAAATGGACCTTTGCGCACCTGCCGGCGATTCCCTCGCGATTCGATTTGCGCCCGATCGAGAAAACGGCGGATCGTCTGAAGGCAGTCGTCAAGCTGATCAAGCGCAAGGATATCTCCGACCTGATCAATGCATGTGACGCTGGACGCGAAGGCGAGTTGATCTTTCGATACCTCGTTCAATATTCCGGCGTCAACAAGCCGGTCAAACGGTTGTGGCTGCAGTCCATGACACAAGGCGCGATCCGCGACGGATTTGCGGCGCTCGAACCGGGCAAAGATTACGAGCCATTGGCCGATGCGGCCGTTTGCAGGTCTGAATCCGATTGGCTGGTCGGCATTAACGGCACTCGCGCGATGACGGCGTTCAATTCGAAATCTGGCGGATTTCAATTGACCACGGTGGGCCGTGTCCAAACGCCAACGCTGGCCATACTGGTCGAACGCGAGGAAAAGATTCGCGCCTTCCGGCCGCGCGATTACTGGGAAGTGCATGCGATTTTTGCCGCAAAAGCCGGTGATTACCCGGGCCGCTGGTTCGATGAAAAATTCAAGAAATCCGATGATGACGAAGGCCTGAAGGCAGAGCGCCTTTGGGACGAAAAGCGGGCGCGCGACCTCGTCACCAAGTGCCTCGGCAAAACCGGGATCGTGGAAGAAGAGTCCAAGCCGGTCACGCAGGCGCCGCCGCTGTTGTTCGATTTGACGTCCTTGCAGCGGGAGGCCAATTCGCGCTTCGGCTTCTCTGCCAAGACCACGTTGTCGCTGGCCCAGGCCTTGTATGAAAAACACAAGGTTCTGACCTATCCGAGAACCGATTCGCGCGCACTCCCGGAGGATTACCTTTCGACGGTCAACCAGACGCTGACGATGTTGAAGGAGACGGAATACAACGTTTTCGCGAAGAAAATCCTTGACCAGAAATGGGTGAAGCCCAACAAGCGGATTTTCGACAACAGCAAGATCTCGGATCACTTCGCCATCATTCCGACACTGCAGGCGCCAAAGTCGCTCAATGAGTTGGAAGCGAAACTCTACGATTTCGTGGTGAAGCGCTTCCTCGCCGTGTTTCATCCGTCCGCCGAGTTCCAGCAGACCACGCGCATCACCCGCGTCGAGGGCGAGGCATTCAAATCCGAGGGCAAGGTGCTGGTGACGCCGGGTTGGCTGGCGGTGTATGGACGAGAGATCGACAATGAGGACGCGGCGCTCTGCGCAGTGGACCCCAAGGAAAAGGTCAAGGCCGCAGAGGTGAAATCCGTGCCCAATCGCACCAAGCCGCCGGCGCGCTATACCGAAGCGACGCTGTTGTCGGCGATGGAAGGCGCAGGAAAGCTGATCGACGACGAGGAACTGCGCGCGGCGATGAAGGAGAAAGGGCTCGGCACACCGGCCACGCGCGCCGCGATCATCGAGGGTTTGCTGTTCGAGAAATACATCCTGCGCGAAGGCCGGGAGCTGGTGCCGACGGCCAAGGCGTTCTCGCTGATGATTGCGCTACACGGGTTGGGTATTCCCGAGTTGTATTCCCCCGAGCTCACCGCCGAATGGGAGCAAAAGCTCGCCCTCATGCAACAGGGCAAGCTCTCGCGCAAGAAGTTCATGGCCGAAATCGTCGAGATGACCGAACACATCGTGGGTCAGGCCAAGAATTTCGAGCACGACACGATTCCCGGCGATTTCGGGGCCATCAACGCGGCTTGCCCGAATTGCGGCGGCGAGGTGCACGAGAATTACAAGAAGTTCCAGTGCCAATCGTGCGATTTTGCGTTCTGGAAAATCATTGCCGGCCGGCAATTGGAATCTCACGAAGCTGATGAGCTGCTGACCAAGAAGGAGATCGGCCCGCTGGAGGGATTCCGCAGCCGCCTGGGTCGCGCGTTTGCCGCCAAGCTGATTCTCAATAAAGAGAACGCGGTGGAGTTTTCCTTTGGCGATGGCACCTCGGATGACGAGACCGAAACCCCGGATTTTTCAGGCCAGGAGTCGCTGGGACCGTGCCCCAAGTGCAGGAACAATGTGTTCGAGTCCGGCACGTCCTACGTGTGCGAAAAAGCGGTGGGGCCTGCAAAGACCTGCGATTTCCGCTCCGGCCGCACCATTCTGCAACGCGCGATCGCGCGTGAAGAAATGCACGCGTTGCTGGCCAACGGCAAGACCCCGTTGCTGGAAAAATTCATCTCGAAGAAAGGCCGTCCGTTTTCTGCGTATCTGGTGAAGCAGCCGGACGGAAAGATCGGCTTCGAGTTCGAGGCCCGCGAACCCGGTGCAAAGGGAGCACGCGGCAAGGCGGCGGCCAGCCCTGGCGCGCTGCGTGTATTGGGCAAGCATCCGGAAGATGGCGAGCCGGTCTCGATCTATTCCGGGCGGTATGGTCCTTACGTCAAGCATGGTGCCGTCAATGCGACCATCAAGGACAAGGACGCGGTCGAGAAGATCACCCTCGAAGAAGCCGTGGAGTTGCTTGCGGAGAAATTCGGCGCGGCGCCTGCCAAGAAGAAATCGTCGCGTGCAACATCCGCGAAAAAGAAAAAGGCCGCCTGAGCAGGCGGCCTTCCCGGTTCGATTCCCTGAACAACTACTTCGCGGGGCGTCCGGCGGTGGCAGCCTTTTGAGATTCGCGGATTTTTGCCAACCCTGAGGTCAGCCGCTCCAGGAATACGTCCGGATTCGCCTTGCCCGTCTTGGCAAGCAGGCCCTGCAGTTTGACGATGAAGTCGTAGATTTCCGCAGTGTTTTTGCAGGCATCAATCCGCGCAATGAGTTGCTTCGCCTTGTCGCCGCTGAACAGATAGCTTGCTTCAACGTGCAGCAAGGCCTTGGCTTGTGCGAGCCGCCTTGTTCCTTGGGTCACTGCTGCCACGGGCTTTGCCGGTGGGGTTGCCTTGGGTTGTGCCGGTCCTGCTGCTATCGCAGGGGTGGAAACCGGTTTGGCGGATGCCGCGGGGGGCGCCTTGGCAGTTGCGGGGGCCATCTGCCTTGGCGCGGCCTTGGCCTGCTGCGGCGCAGGTGCTGCCGGTGGGGATACCTTTGCCGCGGTTGGCTTCATCGGCGGTGGAGGCGGCGCCTTGGCAACTGCGCGGGCCGGCGCTGGTGCGGCAACAGCCTGTGGTTCAGGATCGCCCTCGGGGACCACCATGCCCAGGGCCAGCAGTTTACCCATTGTGGCATGCAGTCCAATCACGTCGCCCGAGATGGCCAGGATTTGTTCGAGCGACCGGAAGCCGTCGATGCGTTCGAGCAGGCAGCGCTCGGCATTGGAAATGCCTTTTCCGCGCATCGCGATTTCGCCGCTGTTCGTCAGGCGCAATACCACGTCCGCACATTGGGAAATGTCGAGGAGGGCCTTGCTGATCTTCGAAATGCGGGCGTTCATTGAGAGAATTCCATGAAGAGCGGGCACTTTACGGGGATGGGACCCGTGTCTCAACCGTCACTGGTCATTTTTGACAATTATTGACATGATTGCCCAAGGCCATGAACAGGGCTACTGGGAAGACCCTTAGTTCAGCGTCGAATCCGGGGGGGTGGCACCTCGCGCAGGACGTGGTGCTGGTTCAGCGTGCATGTCGTTCGCCGGATACGGCTTGCACAGTGCGCGCGCCTCGTCGGGTGTGGCTTGGAGCCAGGCATCGTAGTCTGCGGGCCGGACGATGACCGGCATTCTCTTTTCCTCGCCCGGCGCATGCATGCGGCGCATCAGGGGATGATCGTCGGCGTTGATGGTCAACATCGAAAACGATTCGATCACCTTGTCGCCCTGTTTCCAGCGCTCCCAGATGCCCGCCAGCGCAAAGGGAAGGCCGCTGGCCAGCGAAATGCGCCAACGCACCGCCTTGCCCGATTCGTAACAGGGTTCATAAAACGCCTCGACCGGGATCAGGCAAAACTGCCTCTCCTTCCACGGCCCCTTGTAGCTGGCCAGCGTGGCGACGGTTTCGGTGCGGGCGTTGTAAGTGTGACGGCGATCTTTCACCGTCTCGGCTTTGGCCCAGCGCGGTACGAGGCCGAAGCGCGCGGCAACACACTCGCGAAAGGGTTGCCCGCTCGCGCCTTCGCCGCGCACGATGATGTTGCGGATCACCGGTGCCTCGTGCATCGGATACGTGTCGGATTTCACCGTCATCGAGGGCAGATCAACGCCGAACAATGCACGCAGCAGGCGTGATTCACCAACGGGAAGGTAATTGGCGCACATGGTTCCGGGTGGGCGTTGAATGAACCGTGATCCTCTCATGCCGTCCCGCAAGGCTCAACGAAGTCCCACTTGCCAAACCTTAAAAACTGTACGAATATACAGTTATGTCTGCCTTCGTTTCGAGCGCTACAAGGGAGGGGCCCGGCCCGTCCATTCCATTTCATCCGCGCGTGTTTCGCATCGGGGATCTGGACGCGCGCGCTGAATCCGCGTGGTCAAGCGGGTTTGCCAACCTCGACTGTGAATTGCCCGGGGGCGGGTGGCCGCGCGCGGGGTTGATCGACATCGCCTGTGATGCCTGGGGGATCGGGGAATTGTCGCTGGTACTGCCGGGGCTCGCGGCAGGCTTGCGATCGCGGGACAAGCAGGGCTTGTGGATCTTGCCGCCCGGCAACACCCACCATGTGCCTTGGGTGCCGTATGCCCCCAGCCTCGCTTCGCAAGGTCTGGCGCTGGATCAGCTGGTGTTCGTGCGCCCCCCGAGCGCGGAGGAGGGCTTGTGGTGCGCCGAGCAGGCCTTGCGAAGCGGGACGGTAGCGCACGTGCTGCTGTGGCTGGAAGACCAACGGCTCGCATCGCTTGCATTGCGGCGTTTGCAGCAGGCAGCAATGGCGGGCGGGGCAAACGTGTTTGTGTTTCGTTCGCTGGCATCGCTGGGTTCGCCTTCTCCGGCTTCGCTGCGCCTGGCCTTGGGCACCGCCGCGCAGGGCATGCTCCGCGTCGAGTTGGTGAAAAGACGCGGCTTGCCGGACGGGCACACGCTTCTCCTAGCGCCGCGTCAATTGCCATGCCTGGAGCGCACCCCGGTTCCGCAGGGTTCCGTGTTGCCATGGAAGAACGCCCCGCAACCGCGCGCGCTGTTCGGCTGAATGCATGCCACGCCATGCTCTGGTGCGCCGTGTTCATTCCCGAATTGGCCTTGCAGGCCGCCTTGCGCGGTGCTCTGGCGCAGATGGACGCCGTGCCGCTGGTGTTGGCCGAGGGACCGTCCAGCCGCCCCTTGGTCCACGCCGCCAACGAGGCCGCGAGCGCCTTGGACATCTCGCCGGGCATGCCGGTGGCGAGCGCGCAGGCCCGCTCTGCAGCGTTGGTGATCCTGCCGCGCGAACCCGATAAGGAACAGGCGGCGTTGCGGCAAATCGCGGGGTGGCTGGCGCAGTTCACACCCATGGTGACGCTTGAATCGCAAGGCGCTTCGCTGGAGGTGCAGGCGTCGTTGCGATTGTTCGGCGGCATCGGTCACCTCGCTCAACGCATTCGCACCGGTTTGAAATCCCTGGGGTTTCATGCGGCGATCGGGATTGCCCCAGTGCCGCGCGCCGCGTGGCTGCTCGCACGCGCCTCCCACGAGCGGATGGGGGTGCGCATGTGCCGCGAAATCCCCCAGCTTGCCGAGCGCCTGGCGGACCTGCCGTTGCGATATTTCGACTGGCCGCTGGAGGTCATGGCCTCGCTCTCAGCTTTGGGCTTGGGGCGGGTTCGCGATGTGCTGGTGCAGCCGCGTGCCGGGTTGCGGCGGCGCCTGGGCGAGGCCATCAGCAACGATATCGATCGCGCCCTCGGAAAGTCGCCCGATCCGCGCGAGGCGTACAATCCTCCCGAACAGTTCAGCACTTCCATCGACCTGGTGTTCGACACCGCCGATGCAGAACGTCTCATGCGCTTTGCGGCGCGTCTGCTGGCGGAATTGGAAGGCTTTCTGCGTGCACGCGGCGCCGCCGCCGAAGGCATCTCCCTGCTTTTCAGGCATGGACGCGCGCATGAGACCTCCATGCGCTTTGGTTCTCGCACGCCGCTGCGCGCGGCGGACAGCTGGATCAAACTGCTGCGCGAGCGTCTGGCGGCGAAGCCGCTGGAGGCGACCGTGGTGGCCATGACCCTCACCGCAGAGTCGATGGTCGCCTGGAGCGGTGAGACGCAAAGCTGGCTGCCGGCGCGCGCTGCCCAACAGGAGCAGTGGCATACGCTGCTCGATCGCCTAGCCTCGCGTCTCGGCCCCACCTGCGTGTTCCGCATCGGCGTGAAAAACGACCACCGTCCCGAGTCTGCGTGGGGCTCCACGCCGCACACCGAGGCGGCAGGCACGCGCCGCGTCGAATCCCCCATCGCCCGGCCCGGGCGGCCGCTGATGCTGCTCATGCAGCCGAAATCGCTGGTGACGCTTGATGGGGCGCCGCAGTATCGCGGCGCATTGACGCTGTTGGCGGGGCCCGAGCGCATCGAGACCGGCTGGTGGGATGGCAAGCCGGTGGCACGCGATTATTTCGTGGCCCGGAATCCGGAGCACGAGGTGTGCTGGGTCTATCGCGACTACCGCTTTGGGCGGCAATGGTTTCTGCATGGCGTGTTTGCATGAGTCGCAGGACACAAAAACCAAGCACTGGCGCGGTATTTGGGGCGAAAAGTGCTGGAAACGCTCGCCAGTTCTTGTGTTTTTCCTTGCCGCTTGTTCTGTAATCCGGGAGCCCTGCCGCCATGCGCCTCTCCTACGCCGCCCTGCATTGCGTTTCCCACTACAGCTTCCTGAAGGGCGCCTCCTCCCCCCACGACCTCGTGCAGCAAGCCAAGGCGCTGGGGTATCACGCCCTAGCAATCACCGACGAATGTTCGATCTCCGGCGTGGTGCGCGCACACATGGCGGCAAAGGAGGCGGGGATCAAACTCATCATCGGTGCCGCGTTCACCCTCGCCGATGCCCCGGAGATTGACCGGCTGATCCTGTTGGCGCAATCGCGCACGGGCTACGGAAATCTTTGCGAATTCATCACCCATGCGCGGCGCGCGGCATCCAAAGGCAGCTATCGCCTGCGGCTGGACGATCTGTCCATGCCGCTCGAGGAGTGCCTGGCCATCATCCTTCCGCATCGCCACGCAAAAGCTTCCACACTCCTGTCCATCACCCAGACTTTCGACACACGATGCTGGCTGGGGCTCGAATTGCACTACGGCACCGATGACCATGCGCACCTCGATCTGCTCGCGGCACTCTCGGCGCAAACCCAACTCCCGCTGATCGCCTGCGAGCGCGTGCTGTTCGCCACGCGCGAGGCCAAGCCCCTGCACGACGTGGTCACGGCGATCCGCATGAAGTCCACCGTGGCGGAACTGGGCCTGCACGCGCTGCCCCACGCGGAGCACTGCATGAAGCCGGTGTCGCAGCTCGTGCGCCGTTATCCGGCCGAGGCGCTCACGCAAACCTTCGTGGCGGCCACGCGCTGCCGCTTTTCGCTCGATGAACTACGCTACGAATATCCGCGCGAAGTGGTGCCCGACGGTGAGACGCCCGCAAGCTATTTGAGGCGGCTCACCTACACCGGTGCGGAGACGCGTTTTCCGCAGGGTCTCCCGGAGGAATCGCGTGCGCAGATCGAGCATGAACTCGCATTGATTGCGGAACTGCAGTACGAGCCCTACTTCCTCACCATCTACGACGTGGTGCGCGAGGCGCGTGAACGCAAGATCCTCTGCCAGGGGCGCGGGTCGGCGGCCAATTCCATCGTCTGCTATTGCCTCTTCATCACCGAGGTGGGGCCCGATCGCACCAAGCTCCTGTTCGAGCGATTCATCTCGCGCGAGAGGAACGAGCCGCCCGACATCGATGTCGATTTCGAACACGAGCGGCGCGAGGAGATGATGCAGTACCTCTTTGAAAAATACGGCCGGGAACGCACGGCGCTGACGGCCGCCGTGTCGATGTATCGCACCAAGGGCGCGCTGCGCGACGTGGGCAAGGCGATGGGGCTCACGTTGTCGCAGGTTGATCAACTGGCCAAGAGCCATGCGTGGTGGGATGGCCGGCGCATCGCCCCGGAGCGCTTGCGCGAAGCCGGGTTCGATCCGGACAACCCGCATCTTCAGTTGATTCTTGCGCTGGTGTCGGAATTGCGGATGTTTCCGCGCCACCTTTCACAGCACTGCGGCGGCTTCGTGATCGCGCGCGACAAATTGACGCGCCTGGTGCCAATCGAGAACGCGGCCATGCCGGATCGCACCGTGATTCAATGGGACAAGGACGACCTAGACGACCTCGGTTTGCTGACGGTCGATCTCCTGTCGCTGGGCATGCTGACCGCGATCCGCAAAACACTCGATCTCATCGGTGCGTGGCGCGGCCAGCCGCTCGTCCTGCAGGACATTCCCGAAGGCGATACGGCCACCTACGCCATGATCCAGAAAGCCGATACGGTCGGCGTGTTCCAGATCGAATCGCGCGCCCAGATGAGCATGCTGCCGCGCCTGAAGCCCAAGAACTTTTACGACCTGGTGATCGAGGTCGCCATCGTACGGCCCGGCCCCATCCAGGGCGGCATGGTGCATCCGTACTTGAAGCGCCGGAATTGCGAGGAGCCGGTGACGTATCCCAGCCCCGCCATCCAGAGCGTGCTCGAGCGTACGCTGGGCATTCCGATCTTCCAGGAGCAGGTGATGCAGATCGCCATCGTCGCGGCCGGTTTCACACCCGGACAGGCCGACCAGCTGCGACGCGCGATGGCGGCATGGAAACACAAGGGCGACCTCACGCGCTTTCGCGGCGTGCTGATCGACGGCATGCTCTCGCGCGGCTATCCGATGGACTTCGCCGAGCGCATCTTCGAACAGATGAAGGGCTTCGGGGAATATGGGTTTCCAGAATCGCACGCGGCGAGTTTTGCACTGCTGGTATACGTCTCGTGCTGGCTCAAATGCCATTACCCCGCGGCGTTCACCTGTGGCTTGCTGAATTCGCAGCCGCTCGGTTTTTATTCGCCTTCGCAGCTGGTGCAGGATGTGCGGCGCGCCGGCGTGACGGTGCTGCCGGCGGATGTGATGGCGAGCGATGTGGCGAGCACGCTGGAAAGATCCGGAACCGCGGAGGCCCCGGCAATCCGCCTCGGACTGCATAGGGTCAAGGGCTTCTCCGGCGAAGCGGCGAAGCGTGTCGTGGCTGCGCGGCAGGCGGCACCGTTTGCGAATCCTGCCGACTTGAAACGCCGCGCCGAACTCTCCGCGCACGACATCACCGCGCTGGCCGCGGCCGATGCGTTCCGAACCCTCTGTGGCCATCGCCGCGAGGCCTTGTGGGAAGCACTGGCCGTGGACCAGGATGCCCGGCTGTTCCATGCTCCCGCAGATGGCATGCAGGGCGTGCTGCGTGCGCCCAACGAAGCAGAGAACGTGTTGGAGGATTACCGCACGCTGGAACTCACGCTGCGCTCACACCCGATGGCTTTGCTACGGCCGCAACTCAGGCAACTGCGCTTGAGTTCTGCCGAGCAGGTGCGGAATGCACGCCCCGGCCAGTTGATCCGTGCGGCGGGCCTTGTCACCTGTCGCCAGCATCCGGAGACCGCCAAGGGCACCACCTTCGTCACCCTGGAAGATGAAACCGGTTACGTGAATGTGGTGGTATGGGCGCGCCTGGCCGAACGCTCGCGACGTGAGCTGTTGTTTTCACGCCTGATGGGTGTGGCAGGCAAGATCGAGAAACAGGGAGACGTGGTGCACCTGATTGCGGGTCGGCTGATGGACCACACGGCGATGCTGGGCGAACTCGAGGTGCGTTCGCGGGACTTTCACTGAGCCGCAGGTAAAACTCCTTACCTGGTGAGGGTTTCAAGGCGATTTCGCCTTGAACGCCTTGCCATTGCTTGGGTTTCACCCATCAAGCCTGCTTAGCGAGTTTCTTCAATACGTTTTCCAAGCGCTTTCGTTTCGCCGGCGGCAATGCCTCGGACATGCGCACTTCCAGAATCTCGACAAATCGCGCGCGGTCTTTCTTCCCGATGACGGGCAGAGTGGCCTCGGCATACATCGGGAGTTGGTTGACGGGACTTCTCAAGACCTGATCGAACAACAGCGGCAACGCACGCTTTGAGTGTTTTGCGTTCGCCGCCAACGCTGCGAGGGTCAGGACCGCGCGATCACGCGTGATGACGGAGCCTTGATCCGCCGCGTCCACGAATCGATCAACGTGCCTTGCCAGGATCTCATGCTGGAGTTGTCCCATTGCGATGGCAGATAACGCCGTCATCGCGCCCCACTGTAAACGATTGTCCTTTGCCGCCAGCAATGTCAGGAACACCTCCACATGCGGTGCAATCTGCGCAGGCTTCCGCTCGCCCAATTCGTACAACACCTTGATGCAATCGCTGCGAATGGCGGCATTCTTGTCGGCCAGATGGTCTACCAGCACTTGCACGGCGGCGCCATCCGGCCGCAGCGCCAGGGCCTCGGCCAATTCCACGTTTGGGACTTCGTCCCGCCGCCCCAAGGCATGGGCCAATCTTGCCATCACATCTTTCGGCATGAGAATCCTCGAACTGGTTCATCAGGACAAAGCGCGCGCATCGCGCGGGGCAGCGGCACCAAAGCAATGGGGCGCCTTGGCGCCCCATTCTTGCACCGCACAGGCCGTGCGACAACGCGAGGCTACACGTCGAGGTTGTTCACCACCAGCGCGTTGTTTTCGATGAACGCCCGCCGCGGCTCCACGTTATCCCCCATGAGCGTCGTGAAGATTTCATCGGCGGCGATGGCATCTTCAATCTGCACCTTGTTCAGGATGCGTACGGTGGGATCCATGGTGGTTTCCCAAAGCTGCTCGGGATTCATTTCGCCCAACCCCTTGTAACGCTGGATGTGCATGCCATCCTTTGCAAGCCCGATGAGCCAATCGAGGGCTTCGCCGAACGAGCGCACCGCCAGGCTCTTTTCGCCCTTGTGGATTTCGGCGCCTTCCCGAATCAGCCCGTTCAACGTCAAGGCGGTCTTCACGATCTGTTCGTAATCTCCAGTATCGATCAGCGTGATGTCGATGATTGTCTCGCGGGTGTTACCGAACCGTGTCCGCACGCAACGCAGCCGGTGACCGTCATGCACCTCGTCGGCCTCGACGTTGACCGTGAGCGCCTCCGCGCCAACGGCTTCAGTCAGCCACAAGGCTGCCTTGGACGCCGTTTCCGCGCTGGAGAGATCGATGCGCGGGCAACTCAGCAAGCCACGCAGCACATCGGGATCGAAGGTGCGCGACAAGCGGTTGATGACGGCCTCTGTCATCAGGTACTCGGTGGCGATATTTTCAAGCGCCTCGCCGGAAATCAACGCTGCGCCTCCGCCGGGATGAAGCACTGCGTCGGTCATCGCCTTCTTGAGTTGCGCGGACTTCAATTCGAGCTCGTCCTTCACATACCGCTCTTCCTTGCCCATCTTGATCTTGTACAGCGGTGGTTGCGCGATGTAGACGTAGCCGTTCTCCACCAACTGCGGCATTTGCCGATAGAAGAACGTGAGCAACAAGGTACGAATGTGCGCACCGTCGACGTCCGCGTCGGTCATGATGATGATGCGGTGATAACGAAGCTTGTCGTGGTTGAAGTCATCCTTGCCAATGCCTGCGCCCAACGCCGTGATCAGCGTCGCGATCTGCTCGGAAGAAATCACCTTGTCGATGCGTGCCTTTTCGACGTTAAGCACCTTGCCGCGAAGCGGCAGGATGGCCTGGAACTTGCGATCGCGTCCCTGCTTGGCGGAACCGCCGGCAGAGTCGCCCTCAACGATATACAACTCGCAGAGTGCCGGATTGCGCTCCTGGCAATCGGCCAGTTTTCCGGGTAGCCCGATGCCATCCATGACGCCTTTGCGGCGGGTCAGTTCCCGCGCCTTGCGCGCCGCTTCGCGCGCCCGTGCGGCTTCAACAATCTTGCCGCAGATGGTTTTTGCGTCGCTCGGATTTTCCAGCAGGTACTCGGAGAGCTTCGCGCCGACAACTTCCTGAACCACCGGCTGCACTTCAGACGAGACGAGCTTGTCCTTGGTCTGTGACGAGAATTTAGGCTCGGGAACCTTGACCGACAACACACATGTCAAGCCCTCGCGCATATCGTCGCCGCTGGTCTCGACTTTTGCTTTTTTGGCAAACTCGTTTTCATCGATGAACTTGTTGATCACGCGCGTCATCGCCGTGCGCAAGCCGGTCAGGTGGGTTCCGCCGTCGCGCTGCGGAATGTTGTTGGTGAAGCACTGCACAGTCTCGCCATAGCTGTCATTCCATTGCATCGAGACTTCGACAGTGATCCCATCCTTCTCGCCGACGGCATGGAAGATGCGCGGGTGCAGCACCTGCTTGGCGCGGTTCATGTACTCGACAAAGCCCTTGACACCGCCGGCATACGCAAAGTTTTCGCTCTTGCCCGTGCGCTGATCGATCAACTCGATCTTCACGCCGTTGTTCAGGAAAGACAGTTCGCGCAGGCGCTTGGCAAGGATCTCGTAGTGATACTCCACGTGGGTGAACGTTTCCTTGGCCGCCAGGAAGTGCACCTCGGTACCGCGCTTTTCCGTCTTGCCCGTTTCTGCGAGCGGCGCCACGCGCTCGCCCATGCGGAACTCCATCTGGTGGACTTTGCCGTCACGCCAAATCTTGAGTTTCAACCACTCGGACAGCGCATTGACCACCGAAACACCCACGCCATGCAGACCGCCGGACACTTTGTAGGAATTGGCGTCGAACTTGCCCCCGGCATGCAACTCGGTCATGACGATCTCCGCGGCCGAGCGTTTGAATTCGTCGTCTTCCTTGATGCCCGTGGGAATGCCACGGCCGTTGTCCATCACCGAGATGGAATTATCGGTGTGGATGGTGATCTTGATATCGTCGCAATGGCCGGCCAACGCTTCATCGATGGCGTTGTCCACCACTTCAAACACCATGTGGTGCAACCCCGTGCCGTCAGATGTATCACCAATGTACATGCCGGGCCGCTTTCGGACGGCTTCGAGGCCTTTCAGAATCTTGATGGAATCGGAATCGTAGGCGGCGGGGTCGCTTTTCTTCGGGTCGTTCTGGTCGGTCATTGGGTGTTTCTATTCAATCGTTGCAAAGCGGCGCCCTGCGGGCACCGCGGAAATGATGACGGTGCGAAAATCAGATCCGCATCGGCATCACAACATACTTGAAATCATCTGCACCGGGCACCGTGAACAGGGCCGACGACATGTTGGCCTCACCCAAGGACACCAGCACGTTTTCGGTGTGCAAGTTGTTCAGCACGTCGAGGAGATAGGCGATGTTGAACGCGATATCCAAGGCATCACGGTCATAGGCGATTGGCAGGGTTTCCTCGGCTTCTTCCTGTTCGCTGTTGTTGCAAATGATGGCCAGCGCATCCTTGGTAAATACCAGGCGCACACCGCGGACCTTCTCATTCATGAGGATGGACGCGCGTTGCAATGCGGCCAGCAGTTCCTGCCGGTTCATCGTGACATGATTGGTGTACCCCGAAGGGATCACCTTCGCATAATCGGGAAACTTGCCTTCGACAATCTTGCTGATGATTTCAATGCCGGCAAATGAAAACTTGACCTGGTTTTGGTGGAGTTCAATCTGTACAGGGTCATCGCTCTCATCGAGCAGTTTGATCAATTCCAACACGGTCTTGCGGGGCAGGATTGCATCGATCTTGCCGGTCGCATCGGGCAATTTGCTGACCGCAGTCGAGAGGCGGTGCCCGTCCGTGGCCACCACGCGCAATTGCTGGCCCTCCGCAGAGAACAGCACCCCATTCAGGTAATAGCGAATATCCTGGACCGCCATCGCAAACTGCACTTGGCCGAGAAGCTTACGCAGTTCCTTTTGCGGCAAGGTCAAGGACGTCGCACTATCCTTGGCCTCGGAAATTTTCGGAAAGTCGCCCGCAGACAGTGTTTGCAGGGCAAAGCGACTTTTCCCAGCCTTGACCGTGACCCGGCTGTCCTTGGTTTCCATCGCGACATCCGCGTCTGGCGGCAGCGCGCGCAGGATGTCCTGCAACTTCTTGGCACCCACGGTCATGCTTCCGGCTTTGTGCGCGGTATCCAGTTTCGCTGTGGCGCGAATCTGCACTTCGAGATCCGTCGCAAGGAAGTTCACTGCGTGGTCCGTCACTTCCACGAGCACATTGGACAAGATCGGCAGCGTATGCCGGCGTTCAACGATGCCCGTGACAAATTGCAAGGGACCCAACAAGGTGCTGTTCTTGGTTTTCAGGGTGACCATATTGTTGTTACCTTGAAAGATAAAAATAAGATTAGTAGATAAGGCCGGATGTTTTTGGGGGAAAGCTCAAAAGACACTGTTCAATCAACATCTTGCATGAGTGCCAGCACTGTGGGCAGTTTGCCGGTGGCTGGGGAGCAATGTGCACAAAACAACCTTGGTGGAAGCCTGGTAAAAAACTGCCAACGGGTTATCCACAACAAGCCTGGATGCAGCTGCACAGGTTTCTTTGGTCATACTTATGAAGAAAATAACCATGGTTCATCCGCGAAGAATCTGTGTCAGCAAGGCATGATCGCGTGCAATCGTCTGATCAGCCTCCACCAACTCTTGGATTTTGCGGCATGCGTGAAGAACAGTCGTATGGTCGCGCCCACCAAAGGCCTCGCCGATTTCCGGCAGTGACATGGGTGTGAGTTCCTTGGCCAGCGCCATGGCAACCTGGCGAGGACGAGCCAGTGATCGTACACGTTTCTTCGAGTACATCTCTGAGACTTTGATCTTGTAATAGTCGGCAACCGTCTTCTGGATGTTGTCGATAGAGATCTGGCGGTTCAGCACGGCCAACAAGTCCCGCAGCGCTTCCTTCGCGGCATCTACGGTCACCGGCACATTATTGAATCTTGCATAGGCCAATACGCGTTTCAGGGCGCCTTCCAACTCGCGAACGTTGGAACGAATATGCTTGGCCACGAAAAACGCGACCTCTTCTGCGATGGGTGCGCCGTCGGATTCGGCCTTTTTCATCAGGATGGCCACGCGCATTTCAAGTTCGGGCGGTTCTACCGCGACGGTGAGGCCCCAACCGAATCGCGATATCAATCGGTCATCAATGTTGGCGATCTCCTTCGGAAAGCGGTCGCTGGTCATTACGACCTGCTTGTTGCGTTCGATCAGCGAGTTGAACGCGTAGAAAAATTCTTCCTGAGTACGGGATTTTCCGGCGAAGAACTGGATATCGTCGATCAGTAGCACATCCAGCGTGTGGTACGACCGTTTGAATGCGTCAAAAGCCTTGTTCTGGTAGGCACGCACCACGTCGGAAACGAACTGTTCTGCGTGGAGGTACCGGACATTGGCGCCCGGCGTGAGGCTCAATACCTGATTGCCGATGGCTTGCACCAAGTGGGTTTTGCCCAATCCGGTGGTGCCATAAATGAAGAGTGGGTTGTACGCCTTGCCCGGGTTCTCCGCCACTTGCAAGGCGGCGGCTCGCGCCAACTGGTTGGCCTTGCCGCCGACAAAACCGGAAAAGGTGAACGCGGGATTGATGCGCCGCTCGGTTGGTGACACGGATGCCGAAGCAACCGGATTGGGGGCTGGGCTGGTTACTTCGGCGCCATCGAGTTCGATTTCGCTGGTCGGCGCGTCAGGTTGTGCATCGTCCAAGGCAAGACCGAGATGTGTCGGTCGCGCAAAATATCGTTCTGCGCTGCGCTCGATTTTCGATATTAGCCGGTCCTTGACCCATTGCAGGACGTAACGGTTCGGCGCGATCAGGGTGTAGGCATCGCCATCCTGCTCAAACCGAAGCGGTTTGATCCAGGTGGCGTATTGGTGTGCTGAGAACTCCCGCTGCAATTCGTCGATACAGTGTTGCCAAAACGGATGCATGCGAGGTTTTTTCGGAGGAGGTCGGAAATTTCCGCGCAGAAATGGCGGGAGATGTCAGGAGAAAAAGCGGATACGGCCAAGCGCGCTATTTTAGCCGGAATCGCGTGACTTATCCACAGGCCGTTTCACGGAATTTGCCTTTGGGTTTTGGATTTCGCGTCCGAAAGGCGGGCCACCAAGGAGCGGAAGATCATTTGACTAAGTTGATGAAAATACAGGATCATGTTGGGTTCCATCGCGTTGTTTTGCTTTTGCACGGATGAGTCGTGCTGAATCCATTCAAGCGAGGGTGGAGGGAACGGTCGGCCGATTGGGTTGTCCCGTTGCCAAATCATTAATCTCATCGTGCCCGTCGGTGTTCACCGCGTTGGCAATTTGTAGGAATACACATGAAACGCACCTATCAACCTTCAGTGGCCCGTCGCAAGAAGACGCACGGTTTTCTGGTTCGCATGAAAACTGCGGGTGGCCGCGCCGTCATCAATGCCCGCCGCGCCAAGGGCCGTGCTCGCGTCGCGGTCTGACCGCCTGTTTGGATCGTCGCTACGTCGCGACACCAGTGAGCGGGCCGACCGGCCGTTTTGCTGAGGTCGTCCGCCGAGGGAAACGCTACGTTTCCCCGCGGTTGACCCTTTGCATTCTGGAGGAGCCAACCACAGGCTCCTGCAAGGCGCCCGCAGCAGAGATTGCTGCGTGGTCCATTCAAAAGAAGTTCCTGAAGTCGGCGGTCCTGCGCAATGCGGTCAAACGCCAACTCCGCGAGGCATTGCGGGCGAGACCCGTGTCAACGGGCAAGCGGCTAGTCATTCTCGGGCGCAGGCCATTCATTTCCGACACCTCGTCCAAGAGAAACCTGAAGCAAGAAATTCGCCGGGAAGCTGACGGGTTGCTCGATCGCGTATTTCCGCGACCATGACCTCCAGCGATCAAGGTTCCGCCCCCTCCCTGCTTTCGAAGGCGCTCATTGCTGCTGTTCGGGGATATCAACTGACGTTGAGCCCGTATTTGGGATCCCAGTGCAGGTTCACCCCGACTTGTTCGCATTACATGATGGATGCCTTGCGCCTGCACGGATCCTTGCGGGGCACTTACCTGGGAATGAACCGCCTGCTGCGGTGCCATCCATGGTGCGATGGGGGCTGGGATCCGGTGCCCCATGCGGTCGCGGAATCCGCGCCAACTGAACTTTCCAACTCCAATCGATAAGAACACGAAACCATTCATGGATACCCAACGCCTGATCGCCTTGATCGTTTTCCTTTTCAGCGGGATGCTGTTGATGGAGGCCTGGAACAAGCATCAGAATCCGAAGGTTCCCGTCATTACCGACGCGAGCATTCAATCTGCTGCGAGTCCCACGTCGCCGGCGGTCCCGGCAGCTTCGACCCCGAATGGCAAGGTTTCAGCGGTTCCTTCTGCGCCTCCCCAAGCTGGCACTGCGCCGGAGGTTCAGCCGTCTGCCGTATTACCCGGTTCGCAAGGTCGGGTGCAAGTCAGCACGGATTTGTTTGATATCGAGTTCGATCAGTTGGGCGCAGATATTCGCCAAGTGACACTGAAAACCCATTTGGCACGCGGCGACAGCCAGCGCCCATTCAAACTCATGCAGGACAAGGTGGGCGCCTACTTTGTTGCGCAGTCAGGCTTGTTGGGCGCAGGACTTCCTGCGCACACCTCGGTGTGGAAGGCGGGGGCCCCACGCTTTGAATTGAGAGGCCAGAGTACCCTCGAAGTGGTCTTCACGAATCGGGATACCCCGGGCCTGATTGCACGAAAGGTGTTCACTTTCAAGAAAGGCAGCTATGTCATCGGGCAGCGTCTTGAGTTGCAAAACGAGACCGGGGCGGAGGTGGTGCCCGGTGCGTATTTTCAGTTCCTGCGCGACGGCAATCCACCTGAAGGCGAAAGCCATGGAAACATGTTTACGGGCATCGTAACGTTTACCGGCCCGGCCGTTTTTACCGATGCGAAGAAATTCCAGAAGATCGAGTTTTCACAGATCGACAAGGGGAAGCAGGAGCATGCGAAGCAGGCCAGCGAGGGCTGGATTGCGATGGTGCAGCACTACTTTGTTTCCGCTTGGTTGCCTACCAACGGTCAGGCCCGCGAGTACTACACCCAAAAGTGGGCCAACCAACTCTATTCGGCTGGATACAAGCTGGCTTTGCCTGCGGTAAAGCCCGGCGACACCGCAATGGTTGAAACTTCCTTGTACTTGGGCCCGCAGGAGATCGAAAAGATCAAGCATCTGGCGCCTGGCCTGGATCTCGTCGTTGATTATGGCTGGCTCACGATCATCGCTTACCCGATGTTCGTTATCCTTTCTTGGATCAACAAGATTGTCGCCAATTGGGGGTGGACGATCGTGATTTTCACGATCCTGCTCAAGCTGGTGTTCTTCCCGTTGAATCAGAAGGCAGGACGCGAGATGGCGCGCATGCGGACCATGGCGCCCAAGATCGAGGCGTTGCGCGCACGGTACGGCGACGACAAGATGAAACTGAATCAAGCCATGATGGAGTTGTATCGCACGGAAAAAGTTAATCCCTTAGGGGGGTGTCTTCCAATCCTGGTGCAAATGCCGTTCCTGATTGCCATGTATTGGGTTCTCGTAGGAGCGGTCGAACTGCGCAATGCGCCATGGCTCGGCTGGATCACCGACCTTTCCACGCCAGATCCGTACTATGTGTTGCCGGTGATCATGGGCGTGTCCATGATTGTGCAGACCAAACTCAACCCTGCGCCCCCGGATCCGGTGCAAGCCAAGGTCATGATGATCATGCCGGTGGTGTTTTCCATCATGTTCTTCTTCTTTCCGGCAGGCTTGGTCCTCTATTGGACGATGCAAAACCTCTTGGGCATCGCGCAACAGTGGTACCTGAACAAGACGGCTGAAGAGCACATGAAGCCGAAGGCCGCGAAGAGCTAGGCCTATCCATCAACGTAGAAAACAAGGGCCGCCATGCGGCCCTTGTTGTTTGGCGGGGCGGCGAAGCGCTCCATAATAGGATGATGTTTGTTTGATTTGCGCCGCCAACCATGAATTCTGATGTTTCACGTGAAACCCGCGACACGATAGCGGCCATTTCCACCGCGCCGGGGCGCGGTGGGATTGGTGTGGTTCGCGTGTCCGGGCCGGCGGCCCGGGAAATTGGCGCGGCGATCACCGGTCGCGCGCTCAAGCCCCGCCAGGCTCATCACACCACATTCTCCGATTCGGTCGGCGGCGTGATCGACGATGGAATTGCCCTGCTCTTCTTGGGCCCGAAGTCCTATACCGGCGAAGATGTGCTGGAGCTCCAAGGGCACGGCGGAATGGCGGTCCTGGCGAGCGTGCTCGATCGCTGCCTGGCACTCGGGTGCCGTCCTGCCCGACCGGGTGAATTTACTGAGCGCGCATTTCTCAATGGGCGGCTCGACCTGGTGGAAGCGGAGGCGGTGGCCGATTTGATTGATGCCGCGTCTCAGGAGGCGGCCCGTTCGGCAGCGCGGACACTCACGGGAGCGTTTTCCGCGCGCATCCATGAACTGTTCGAACGCCTGACCGATGTACGTGTTCATGCGGAAGCCTGTATCGACTTTCCTGAAGAGGAAATCGACCCCGCGGATCTCGCGGCCATCGTACAGAAAATTGAGCGGGCGAAAGCCACGCTTGGCGAAATTCAGCGCGCGGCACGACAAGGGGTGGTGCTCCGCGATGGCCTCACCGTGGCATTGATTGGTCGTCCCAATGCCGGCAAATCCAGCTTGCTGAACGTCTTGGCGGGGCAGGACTTGGCGATTGTTACCCCCATCCCCGGCACGACCCGGGATCAAATACGCGCAACGATCCACCTTCAGGGCGTCCCGGTTCACTTGATCGACACGGCGGGTTTGCGGGACACAGACGATCCCGTGGAAATGATTGGAATCCAGCGTACATGGGATGCCGTCGCGCAGGCTGGCGCGGCCTTGGTGATTGTCGAAGCGGGCGAAATGGCGGGCCGCCAAGAAGCGGAGATTGTTGCCAAGCTTCCGAGCCACCTGCCCATGGCCTGGGTCTATAACAAGATTGACCTAGACCATGCGCGGCCTGTTTCACGTGGAACCCTGCGAGAGGGCCGCAATGCGACCCTGTTCTTGTCCGCCCACACAGGCGAGGGGATGGAGGGCTTGCGTGAATGGCTGCTGGAAACCGCGGGTTGGCAGCCTGGCGGAGAGGGGGTGTTTTCCGCTCGCGCCCGCCATCTGGAAGCATTGCGGCGGGTCTCTACGCACTTGGAAGCAGCATTGAATCGATCCCGTCAATTTGAACTGTTGGCCGAGGAATTGCGCTTGGCACAGAATGCATTGGGGGAAATCACTGGGGAATTCCATCCCGACGACCTGCTTGGCGAGATCTTTGGGCGATTTTGTATTGGCAAGTGAGAGAAGTTATCGTTCAAAAATGTCCGTCCAGCGCCTCATTTTTCGCCAATTCCCGATAGCCAAGAAATAGGGCTTCCCCTAAAATGTTGGGTTCCCCTCGAGAACCTTGGTTGCACCCAACATCGTCCATGCAATTTGATCGCGCCTTTGATGTCATCGTGATCGGTGGCGGCCATGCCGGCACCGAGGCGGCGCTCGCGTCGGCACGCATGGGTGCGCATACGCTGTTGCTGACGCATGCCATCGAAACCTTGGGCCAGATGTCGTGCAACCCGTCCATCGGCGGAATCGGCAAGGGACATTTGGTCAAGGAAGTCGATGCGTTGGGTGGCGCGATGGCCGCGGCGACAGATGAGGCAGGCATACAATTTCGGACGCTGAATGCCAGCAAGGGGCCGGCTGTGCGTGCAACGCGTGCCCAAGCGGACCGTGTGCTCTATCGCGCTGCGATTCGGCGGCGCCTCGAAGATCAGCCGAATCTGGTCATTTTTCAGCAGGCCGTTGATGACTTGATCGTCGATGAAATTAACGGAACCCTAAAGTCGACAGGCGTTATCACGCAAGTGGGTCTTCGCTTTAACGCGAAGACCGTGATCTTGACGGCCGGGACCTTCCTCGGCGGGAAAATCCATGTAGGAATGGAAAACTACGCGGCAGGCCGTGCCGGCGATCCGCCCGCGTTGACGCTCGCCGCAAAGCTGCGGGAGTTGAAATTGCCGGTGGGTCGTCTGAAAACTGGGACACCACCGCGGATTGATGGGCGAAGCATCGACTTTTCCAGATGCGCGGAGCAGCCGGGCGATGATCCGACACCGGTGTTTTCTTTCATTGGCCATGCCGGCCAACACCCGCGTCAAGTCAGCTGCTGGATCACCCACACGTCGAGTCAAACGCACGACATCATCCGCGCCGGACTTGACCGGTCCCCGATGTTCACCGGTGTCATCGAAGGGGTCGGACCGCGCTATTGCCCGTCGATCGAGGACAAGATTCACCGGTTTGCGGACAAGTCGTCGCACCAGATATTCCTGGAGCCTGAAGGGCTCACCACCAACGAGTTCTATCCGAACGGTATCTCCACCTCACTCCCCTTTGATGTGCAATGGAATCTCGTGCGGTCCATTCCCGGGCTTGAAAACGCGCATATCCTGCGGCCGGGTTACGCCATCGAGTACGATTACTTTGATCCCCGCGCATTGAAATCGAGCCTTGAAACCAAGGCCATCGATGGATTGTTTTTTGCGGGGCAGATCAACGGCACGACGGGGTATGAAGAGGCGGCCGCGCAGGGATTACTGGCCGGCATCAACGCGGCATTGAAGTCACGTGAACAAGATGCCTGGTCGCCACGGCGCGATGAGGCTTACCTGGGGGTGCTTGTCGACGACTTGATTACCCGCGGCGTGTCAGAACCCTATCGCATGTTCACCAGCCGCGCCGAGTACCGCTTGCAACTGCGCGAAGACAACGCAGATGTACGGTTGACCGAAACCGGCCGCAAGCTGGGACTGGTGGATGATGTGCGATGGCAGGCTTATTGTGAGAAGCGCGAAGCCGTGGAACGCGAAACCGCACGGCTGAAGGCGACCTGGGCGCAACCCTCCAAAGTCAACCCGCAAGCCTGCGAGGCTGTCCTTGGTCAAATGATTGAACGCGAGTATTCGATGTTCGACTTGCTGCGGCGCCCGGGCGTAGCGCATGCGGACCTGTCGGCCGTGATGCCCGAAGCCCATGTCGATTTGCCACGCGCGGTGACGGAACAAGTCGAAATCGCCGCGAAGTACCAAGGGTACATTGAGCGCCAGCTGGATGAAGTTGCGCGCATACGGGCGCAAGATGCCGTCACGTTGCCGAAGAATTTTGACTATGCGGAAGTGCGCGGACTCTCGAAAGAAGTCCAAGCCAAGCTTAACCTCCACAAACCGGAAACCATTGCCCAGGCCTCACGCATCCAAGGTGTGACGCCTGCTGCGGTGTCTTTGCTGCTGGTTCATGCGAAACGCGGCTTTCACCGTGCCGCAGGCGACACCGCTGCGTCCCCCGCGCAGAAAACTGCCTGACGCAAACGATGACCCGTGCACTGCAAGCGGAGGCCCCGCCAGATGATGTGTTGCTGACCTCGTTGAGGCATGGTGTTCATAACTTGGGGTTGTCGCTCAACGACGATCAGCAGGAATTGTTGATTGCGTATCTTCGCTTGATCCACAAATGGAACCACACTTTCAACCTGACCGCGATTCGTGAACTGGACCGCATGGTGGGGTTGCATGTTCTGGATTCGCTGGCGGTCGTGCCGTACATTCCAACCGGCGCAATCCTTGCGGATGTAGGAAGCGGCGCAGGATTACCCGGGATTCCCATCGCAATCGCGCGCCCCGACGTTCGCGTCACATTGATCGATACCGTCGCGAAAAAAGCAACCTTCATGCAACAGGCCGTCGGCGAACTTCGACTGACCAATGTCAAAGTGCATCACGCCAGGGTCGAATCTCTGCAACTGGACCCGCTCTGCGATATTGTGATCTCCCGCGCATTTGCCGAACTCAAGGATTTTGCCGAAGCCTCAGCGCATCTCCTGAAAGATGGCGGAAAGCTATATGCCATGAAGGGCGTGTTGCCTCACGAGGAAATGGCGCGGTTGCCCGCGCAATTCAAAGTGACAACGACCCATCCCCTTCAAGTTCCCGGTGTTGAAGGCCAGCGACACCTCATCATCATGACCCCCTCATCCTCACCAAGCCCGGACCCTCCCGCATGAAGGCTTTTGCCATTGCCAATCAAAAAGGCGGCGTCGGAAAAACTTCCGTCGCCGTCAACCTCTCTGCCACGTTGGCCCACTATGGCCAGCGTGTATTGCTGGTCGATTTGGATCCGCAAGGCAACGCCACCACCGGCAGCGGCATCGACAAGAATGCGCTGGAAAAGACCATTTACGGCGTGCTGCTCGGTGAGTACGGATTGCCCGAAGCGCGCGTCAAGGCAGAAGCGGGCTACCAGGTGCTGGCTGCAAATCGCGAGCTGGCCGGTGCGGAAATTGAGCTGATTGAGATCGAGCGGCGCGAGTATCGTCTTCGTGACGCTCTCGAAGCGGCGCGCGCGGACACCGACTTCGTGGTCATCGACTGCCCGCCTGCCCTCAACATGCTGACCGTGAATGCACTGACTGCGGCGCAGGCGGTCATCATTCCGATGCAGTGTGAGTACTACGCGCTTGAGGGGCTGAGCGACCTGGTGGGAACGCTGCGCAAGGTCAAGGCCAACTTGAATCCCGATATCGAGATCGAGGCGCTGGTCCGAACGATGTACGATCCGCGGTCTTCTCTGACGACCCAGGTCTCCGATGAAATCAAGAGCCATTTCGGCAACAAAGTGTTCGATACCGTGATTCCCCGCAACATCCGCATCGCCGAGGCGCCCTCTTTCGGCAAGCCCGTGATCCTGCATGATCCGGCAAGCAAAGGGGCGCAGGCGCACTTCGCGTTCGCGCGCGAATTGCTCACTCGGCAAGGCATCAAGTTCCAGGAGGCTGCATGATCAAGCCCAAAGGCCTGGGGCGCGGGCTTGACGCGCTGCTTTCAGGCGCCAAGCCGGACACCGCCAAAAGCGAAGGTCAACTGCGCGAAGTGTTGGTCGGCGACCTTTCGCCCGGGAAATATCAGCCGCGCACGCGCATGAACCAAACGGCCTTGGAGGAACTGTCGCAGTCGATCAGGGATCGCGGCGTGGTGCAGCCGATCCTGGTGCGCGAAATCAAGCCCGGAAAATTTGAAATTGTGGCCGGCGAGCGGCGATGGCGAGCTGCCCAACTCGCGGGATTGGTCACCGTTCCTGCGTTAGTGAAACAGATTCCCGATGAACACGCGCTCGGAATCGGGTTGATCGAGAATATCCAGCGCGAAGACCTCAACGCAATTGAGGAAGCCGCCGGTATCAAGCGCCTGATCGACGAGTTCAAATTGACGCACGACGCGGCTGCCCGTGCGGTCGGACGTTCACGCGTCGCGGTGACCAACCTGCTGCGCTTGCTGGAGCTGTCAAAGACCGTGCAGGACATGGTCATGGATGGCAAGATCGACATGGGCCATGCGCGGTCACTCCTGGCGTTGGCGAAATCCCGGCAAGTTGAATTGGCCCACCAGATTGTGGCCAAGAACCTTTCGGTACGGGAAGCCGAGCGATTGGTGAAAAACGAGTTATCACCGCCGAAGAGCGCCAAGGTTTCGCCAACGACCGCCCCGGCGCAGGATGTGCGAGTGCTGGAAAACGATCTTGCAGACAAGTTGGGAACCCGGGTTGTGGTGCGCGCCAACAAAAAAGGACGAGGCAAACTAGTGATCGAATTCATGAGCCTTGACCATTTGGATGGCATCCTGGAGCGGGCCAAGCTCAAGAGCTGAACCCCAGATCTGGCTAGGGTTTTCAGGCGAAAGTGCCCAGAAACCCTTGCTGATACTAGACTTTGGCAGTGGCGCCTTTCGAAACGGCCCTGTGGTCTGTGCAGTCGCCAACCATTTCAAAGCACTTTGTATTCAAGCGGTTAGGGCTTTCAAATCCATGCTGCATTGCCGCAATTTGGTTTGACGCGGCTGGCCACCGCCTTTTATAATCGTCAGGCTTTGCGCCCGGTATTCGAACGGCGCGGTGTGGGACGAAAGATTTCAAGCATGTTGGCCGACAGCCTCGCCACCACCTACCGCAAAGTTTTGGGCGCGCAATGCGTGCTGGTATTGATGCTCGCGGCGTTTGGTTTGCTGCAAGGCCTCAATGTCGCTGCGTCCGTGTTGGCCGGGGGAGCGGCGGTACTTGCGGGAAATCTCGTCTATTTTGTCGTGGCGCGCGAAAAGAGCGTCAGTGCAAAGCCGGCGGGCCGGGTGCTCGGGAGGCACCTCTTCGCGGAAGTGGCGAAGTTGTTCACCATCACGGTGATCCTGCTGTTGGTGCTGGCAAGTGGTTGGTTTGTCCCGCTGTGGGTTCTGGCGGCGATGGGAGTGGCCCTATTGGGGCATTGGTTGGCACTGTTGATCATCAAATAAGAAATCATGGCGGCTTCGGAAAATCTCACCCCATCGGGATACATCTCCCACCATTTGACCAACCTGACGAAACCCATCGCAGAAGGTGGTTTCTGGCAAGTCAATGTCGACTCCCTGATCATGTCCGTCATTCTCGGCGTGGTCGGACTTGGATTTTTTTGGTTGGCCGCTCAACGCGTCACATCAGGGGTTCCAGGCCGGTTCCAGGGCTTTGTCGAAATGGTGTTGGAGTTTGTCGATAACACCGTCAAAGATGTCTTTCCCGGCGACCGCCGCTTTCTCGCCCCACTGGCGCTGACCATCTTCGTATTGGTGTTCATGATGAATCTCATGGACCTCATCCCGATCGACTTCCTGGGCGCATTTCTAAATGTGATCGGCATCCACGAATATCACTGGAAGATGGTGCCCAGCACGGACTTGAACGTGACGTTTGCCATGTCCTTCACCGTGTTCTTGCTGATTCTTTATTTCAGCTTCAAGGCTAAGGGTGTGGGCGGATTCGTCCATGAGCTCTTCACCGCACCCTTTGGATCGAACCCGATTCTTTGGTTGCCGAACCTCGCCATCAACATCATCGAGTTGCTGGCGAAGCCGGTGTCGCTGGGCATGCGGCTGTTCGGCAACATGTACGCAGGCGAACTGGTGTTCATGCTGCTCGGTTTACTGGGCATGCTCGGCGGAATCTACACGGCGGGCTCAATCGCCCTGTCCTGGGGCTGGGCGGTTTTCCACATCTTGATCATCATCCTGCAGGCCTTCATTTTCATGGTGCTGTCATGCGTCTATATCGCGATGGCGCACGAGCATCATTGATTCACGGTTTTTGATTTCAACTCAGTCGTATCGTCAACGAAAGGAAGAAAAATGGCACAGTTCATCGCGCTCGTTCAAGGTTACATGGCCTTCGGTATCGGCCTCATCATCGGTTTGGGCGCATTGGGCGCTTGTATCGGCATCGGCATCATGGGTTCCAAGTTCCTGGAGTCCGCCGCACGCCAGCCGGAACTGATCCCGCAACTGCAAAAGTTCATGTTCCTGCTGGCTGGTCTGATCGACGCCGCGTTCCTGATCGGTGTCGGTATCGCCATGTTCTTCGGCTTTGCCAACCCGCTGTTGTCCGCGATCAAGTAATCCCAGACTAACCCGCACGAAAGGTCCGTCGCCATGAATCTCAATGCGACGTTGTTTGCAATGGCGGTGTGGTTCGCGCTGCTGATTTGGTTCGCCAAAGCCAAGATTTGGCCGCCGCTCATGGCGGCGGTTGACGCGCGCAACAAGAAAATCGCCGATGGCCTCGCCGAAGCCGAGAAGGGCAAGATGGCCCTGGCCGAGGGCGAAAAGCAGAAGGCCGCCCTCCTGAAGGATGCGCGCGACGCTGCGGGCGAAATCAAGTCTGCCAACGAAAAGCAGGCCTTGAAACTCATCGACGAAGCCAAGGCGCAAGCCAAGGTGGAGGCTGAGCGCATCATCGCTGCCGCGCATGCGCAGATCGCCCAGGAGCAGCAAAAGGCCAAAGAGCAATTGCGTGAGCACGTGGCTGCGTTGGCAGTCGCCGGTGCCGAAAAAATCCTGAAAAAGGAAATCGATGCCAAGGCTCACGCTGAAATGCTCAACCAGCTGAAGGCGCAACTGTAATGGCCGAGCTCACCACGGTTGCCCGCCCCTACGCCGAGGCCGTCTTTCGCGCTGCGGTGGAAGCGAAGGACATTGCCGGCTTTGCGGGCAAGCTAGCGCTCATGGGTGCGGGTGCGGCCACACGCGAAGCGACGTCCGTGTTGGGCAATCCCAAGGTCAGCGCGAAGGAAAAGGCCGAAGTCCTGTTTGCCGTGGCAGGCGGGAACGTGCCCGAGGTGTTGAAAAACCTCGCGATGGCCTTGATCGACAATCAGCGCGCAGCACTCCTGCCTTTTATCAGCGAACACTTCGCGCGACTGCAGCGTGACCACGACGGCGTGATCAAGGCAGTCATCACCAGTGCATTTCCGCTCTCAGATGCGGACAAGGCTTCCTTGGTGGACGGTTTGGCCAGGAAGTATGGCAAGCGCGTGGAGGCTGAAGTGAAAGTGGATGCGTCCCTGATTGGCGGTGCCCGGGTGCAGGTGGGTGATGACGTGATTCACGCCTCGGTGCGCGACACCTTGGACAAGATGGCGGTCGCGCTCGCAGCCTAGGCAACCAAATAACACCGGCAGCGCGACAGGCAATGGCGCGCTGCTTCAACGAATCAAACCTCAGTAATTGGAGTTGGCGATGCAAATCAACCCGGCCGAAATCAGCGAACTGATCAAGTCGAAAATCCAGAACCTGCCTGCGGCTGCCGAAAAGCGCAACGAAGGCTCGGTGATTTCCGTGACCGACGGCATTTGCCGCGTGCACGGTTTGGCCGACGTGATGCAGGGTGAAATGCTGGAGTTTCCCGGCAATACGTTTGGCCTCGCTCTGAATCTTGAGCGTGACTCCGTGGGCTCGGTGATTCTGGGTGAGTACCAGCACATCAAGGAGGGCGATACCGTCAAGTGCACGGGACGCATTCTAGAAGTGCCCG
>JBGAUM010000008.1:0-53827 GCA_044228625.1 Usitatibacteraceae bacterium
GCGGTAAAGGGGCCAAGGCCGTCGTGCTGCTGTCGCATAACGGGATGGATGTTGACCTGAAGCTGGCATCGCGGGTGACCGGCATTGACGCCATCCTCGGAGGGCACACCCATGATGGTGTCCCGCAACCGACGATTGTGATGAACAAATCTGGCAAGACTTTGGTCACCAATGCGGGTTCCAATGGGAAGTTCCTTGGCGTCCTGGACCTGGAGGTCAAGGATGGTCGGGTTGCGGATTTCCGATACAATCTGCTCCCGGTCTTTTCCAACTTGATTCCCGCCGACAAGGCAATGACCGCGTTGATTGAGAAGATTCGCGCGCCTTATGCCGACAAGCTTGCCGAAAAGCTGGCGGTCACCGAAGGGCTCCTTTTCCGTCGCGGCAATTTCAACGGGACCTTCGACCAGTTGATCCTGGATGGCTTGATGGCAACCAAGGGAGCCGAGATCGCCTTTTCGCCGGGCTTTCGGTGGGGCACCAGTATCTTGCCGGGAGAGCCCATCCTGTATGAGCACTTGATGGACCAGACTGCGATCACCTACCCCATGACCACGGTGAACGAGCTGACTGGCGAGATGATCAAGACCATCCTGGAGGACGTTGCCGACAATCTGTTCAATCCCGATCCGTACTACCAGCAAGGGGGTGACATGGTCCGGGTTGGCGGCCTCAAATACACCTGCACGCCGGGTGCCAAGGCTGGCGCGCGGATCAGCGACATGAAGCTCAATGGGAAACTGATCGAGGCGAACAAGAAATACAAGGTTGCGGGTTGGGCGCCTGTGGCAGAGGGGGCGCAGGGCGAACCGATTTGGGATGTACTGGCCCCATGGCTACGCGCCAAAAAAACCATTTCGCCGCGATGGGCGAATTTGCCCAAGCTTTACGGCGTTGCAGGCAACCCCGGGCTGGCCTGAATGCGGGCATCGTGGATGCTGGGGCTGGTCCCTTGGATCATGGGCATTGCCATGGCGGCAGGGACTGCGCTGCCCCCGGCGAAAAACCTGCAAGCAGATGCGGTGGCGGCTCGCCGCGACCGAATCCCCATCCTTGTGATGGTGAGCCTGGAACACTGTCCGCATTGCGAGATAGTGCGCCGCTCCCACCTGATTCCGCTCCTGAAATCCAAGAATCCGGGCGTCATATTGCGCCAAGTTGAACTTCGCGGAAACGCGCAGCTGGTGGATTTTGATGGCCAGCCATTGACACACGCCGAATTTGCACAGCGCCATCGGGCGGGCATCGCGCCGATCGTCTTGTTTTTCGATGCGGACGGGCGGTCGGTGGCAGAGCCGATCGTTGGCGCTTCGATTCCGGATTTCTACGGGGCGTACTTCGAGTTGGGACTCGCCAAAGCGCGCGCGGCAGTTGCCACGCCAACCAATTGACTACTCGAACTTGTAAAACTTCGCGTTCAAGTACGCTGCAATGGCAGTTTCATCCTCAGGAAACAATCCGAGGTTCAATTCGGCGTTACACAAGGAAACCTGGGACGCGACGCGAGCCTTGGTTTTCACGATTCGATTGGCGCGGGTATACATGCCCGTCCCGTCGCCGCCCACTTTCTTGGCGTGGCACGCCTCACATTTGGACTCGGCAATAAGTTTCCTGGCCGCGGCATGGGGATCTTTCGCAGGTTCGTTGGCGGATGCGACGACTACCCCAAAGACGGCGGAGACGGCGAAGAGGCGCGAAATCTGGTACACACGATCAGTTTACCGCCTGTTCCGCTTCGGGGTTGTTCGGGATTTGCTGCACCGCCAAATTTTGGTTAAAATGGCAATCCGCCGTGAGTTTCTAAAGTCATTCCAATGAATCCTGCGGCGTAATTCCCTGATAGCTCAGTCGGTAGAGCGACGGACTGTTAATCCGCAGGTCCCTGGTTCGAGCCCAGGTCGGGGAGCCAGATTTGAAAGCCGCTTGGTTCACGCCAAGCGGCTTTTTTCATTTCCAAACCGGAAACGCAAGGAATGGTGCGCCTTTCGGGCCCAAAAGCGCTGGAATGGCGCGTCTCTATTCGACGTTGATTGTCCGCTGCTGGGCAATTGTGTCCAGCTCCGCCAGGATTTGCGCCGTGTGCTCCCCTGGCCAGGTCCCTGACGACGGTGGCCTCGTGGGCGTGGTCGACAGGCGCGGGGCCGGTGCCGCCTGGGCGTGACCCGCCACCTCCAGAAAGGCCTTGCGCGCAACGTGGTGGGGGTGTGCAATCGCCTCGCTTGACGTAAGCACCGGCGCGAAGCAGGTGTCCGTGCCCTCCAACAGGGTGCACCATTCCCGCAGCGTTTTCGATTTCACGATGCCGGCAATGCGCGCCTTCAACGACGGCCACTTGCTTGTGTCGTGCTGCTGCGCAGGATCGATGTCCTCGATGCCCAGGCGGGCCAGCAGTTCTGCGTAGAATGGCCGCTCCAGCGCGCCAAAGGTCACGTATCGCCCATCCGCGCATTCGTACACGTTGAAGTACGGCGCTCCGTGCAGGAATTGGTTTTGCGATGCCTCGTCCGGCCATTGTCCCTGCGCACGCAAGGCGTGGGTGAGGGCGGAAAGTGCAATGACACCTTCGGTCATCGCCGCATCGACCACCTGGCCTTTGCCGGTATGCCTTGCGTTGAACAGCGCGCACATCATGCCCCACAACAGGAACATGGCGCCGCCACCCATGTCGCCGATGATCGTTGCGGGTAGAGTGGGCGGCGCACCTTCCGGACCCGCAAAATGCGTCACGCCGGTCAGCGCGACATAGTTCAGGTCGTGTCCCGCAGCGTGTGCCAGCGGTCCCGTCTGGCCCCATCCGGTGATGCGGCCGTATACCAGCCGCGGATTGCGCGCGGCGACCGCGCCCGGTGAAAAGCCCAACCGCTCCATGACCCCGGGCCGGAATCCTTCGATCAGAGCGTCTGCGCGCTCCAGCAATTTCCAGGCGATCGCGCGATCATCGTCCGCTTTCAGGTCCAGCACGATGGAGCGTTTGCCGCGGTGCATTGGATTTCGAGGCGCGTCCGGGTTGGCGGGTGGTCGCTCGATCACGATCACATCCGCCCCCTGGTCGGCGAGCATCATGCCCGCGAACGGGCCAGGGCCGATGCCAGCGAATTCTATGATGGTCAGGCCGGCCAGCGCGCCGCACCTTTCATGCGTTTGCATGTCAGCATTTTTGCATGGGGCCGACTCATGACACGGACTGTGACAGCGCGCAATGCAGACGCGGGTAAAATGGGAGTCACCGCGAGTCCAAAGAGCCACAAAGTCAAATTGGGTCCCGGAACAAGTCCGGGACGACAAGTTTGAGTGGATTGCATAGGACTTCCGAAGCCTTCGTTTCCCCAATGACCGATTCAACCGAAAAATCACCGCATTCGCCTCTGCGCCTCTTCGCAATCGCGCTGATGTCGGCCGTGGCGTTTTCGGCGGTCATGGTGCCGTTGCATCGCGTGTTGCACGCGCCGGCGCAGATTTCCCAACATGCGCAGGCGGTCGAACAGAAAACGCGCGCGGCGGAATCCTCCCAGCGGGCCCACGTGTGGCAGGCGGCCCAGTCGTTCGAGATCGAGAACAGTACCCCACTCAAGTCGGCCGCACACTCGCACGCGGACCATTCGCCTTTTGGCCACACGGCTGGAAAGGATTGCGACAACTGGAACGCCGTATTCGGTGCTGATTCGCTGGCGACGCAGCCGCTGGGCGACATTGGCCCTGATGCTGCGCTCTCGCAAAAAATTTCCCCGCCGCGCGATGCCGCATACGCGCGCCTTTCCGCTTCTCCCTATCCTGCGCGCGCCCCACCGCGCTGTTGACCGGATTCGAATGCCGCGGCGCCGCATGTTGATGCCGCCGCGAATTGCACCGTCAACACGAGAGGGTATTCCATGTCATTCGCATGTCGCGCAACGGCGCTCGCCGTTGCTTGCAGTTCTTTGTATTCACAGGGCGCGCACGCCCAGACGGCAGAGTACCTCGCCGCATCCACGCCACCGAAAAAGCTCGAGGAAGTCGTTGTCACTGGCAATCCCTTGAAGGACAAGGATGCCATGGCGCCGGTCTCCATCCTGAAAGAAGAGGAGTTGTTCATCAGGCGTGGCACCACGCTCGGTGAGACTCTGAACGGCGTACCTGGTGTCGCCAGCACCTTTTTTGGTCCCAACGCGGCCAGGCCCGTGATCCGCGGACTCGATGGCGACCGCATCCGTGTGCTCAACAACTCGAGCGCGAGTTTTGACGCCTCCAGCGTGAGCTTTGACCACAACCCGGCCATTGATCCCCTGGCCGTGGACCGCATCGAAGTACTGCGCGGACCCGCTGCGCTGTTGTATGGCGGCACGGCGATCGGCGGTGTGGTCAATGTCATCGACAACCGTATCGCGCGCGAACCCTTCGCAGGATTTGGCGGTGCCATCGAAATGCGCTTCGGGGGCGCCGAGCGGGAGAAGGGCGCTTCCACGGTATTGGAGGCGGGCAACAACCTTTTCGCGCTGCACGCGGATGGTTTCAGCCGGGACACGAAAGACTATGCGGTGCCCGCGAGCGCGGGCGTTAGTACAAAGGTGGTGAACTCGGCCAGCGAATCGCGGGGTGGCGCGCTCGGAGGTACACTGCATTTCACGAACGGTTATGCCGGTATCGTGCAGACCGATTACCGGACGCGTTACGGCACGGTGGCCGAGGCTGATGTCACCATTGACATGAAACAGCGCCGAACCGGATTCGAGTCCGAATGGCGGACACAGGGTTGGGTGGAGGCACTCCTGCTCAAGGCTGGCCGTACTCGGTATGAACACACGGAATTCGAGGGGGCCGATGTGGGCACGGTGTTCAACAGCACCGGCCGCGATGCCCGCCTGGAAATCCGCCATGGCGCGGTGGGTCCGATCAAGGGCGTGATTGGCGTGCAGGCGGAGCGCTTCGATTTTTCCGCGTTGGGAGATGAAGCGTTCCTGCCCTCCACCGAGACCCGCAACCGCGCAGTGTTTCTCTATGAAGAATACTCGCGGGGCCACTGGCGATTCAACGCTGGCGCCCGCACGGAAAGGAGCGAGGTCACCTCCGCGGGATCGGGGACGAGCGGCGTCGATCGATTCGGATCGCCGGCCCGGCGCGCCTTCACCGGCGCGAGCCTTTCACTTGGTGCGCAGTGGAAGCTCTCGCCTGCAATGACCCTCAACGCCAACCTTGCACGCAGCCAGCGCGCACCGGCGTATTACGAACTTTTTGCCGATGGGCCGCACGTGGCCACGGCCGCTTACGAGGTGGGGGACCGAAACCTGCAGCGGGAACGTGCCACCGCGTTGGACGCAGGCTTCACGCAGCAGCTCTCCGACGACGGAAAGTCGGCGTTGAAATTCAGCGCGTTCAGCAACCGGTTTGCCAATTTCATCGCACTGCGCCGCACCGGGGTGGATCGCGATGCGGAAGGTCATGCCGGCGTCACGGACTGCGGGGACGGCACTTCGGTGGAATCCCACTGCGAGGCGGAAATCCTGCCGGAGTTCGCCTACCAGGGCGTCAAGGCGCGGCTCACCGGATTCGAAGCGGAACTGGATTGGCGCGTATTTGGCGGCAAGGGCCAATCCACGCTCGATCTCGAATTCAAGGCCGATCTGACGCGCGCGCAGGACCTCACCCACGATGAACCGCTGCCGCGCATTGCACCCTTGCGTTTGCGGGGCGCCGGCGTGTGGAGCAGCGGGCCTTGGGCAGCACGTCTGGAGATCGACCACGCGGCACGCCAAGGCCGCTTTCCCGCGGACGATGCCATCGGTGTGACGCCTTCGCACACGCTGGTCAATGCATCGCTTTCATACCGGTGGTCCAGCGGCTCGAGAAACGCGCTGCTATTCATCAAGGCCAACAATCTTGGCGATCGTGTGGCCTATAACGCCAGTTCCATCGACACCATCGGCGGGAGTGCAGCTCACGTTTTGAAACTCAAGCACTGGCGCGGTGTTTGGGCCAATTCTGGCCTAATTGCCGCGCCTGTTCTAGGGTGTGGGCATCGATGCGGTCGGCTTCCCGAGTCTGCGTTCAATCTCATCGAACCAATGTGCATCCATGGCGCGATCGAGTTCCGTCGTGGAACGATTCAGGGCGGCGCGCCCGCTTGTGATCGCAAGGGCACAGTCTGCGGGTTGGGACTGCGCCAGTGCCACGGCGGCGCGGCTGCGGCAGATCGTGGCGGGCGAAATGAGGTAGGACTTTGCATTCACGTCCCCGCCATATCGTGCGGCGGACTCCGCATCGTCCAGGAACAGGGCGTACGCGGTCACCATTTCGACCGCGAACTGGCCGTGCAGTGCGGCGGGCACGTCGGCGTAGTGCGCCACCAAACGATCCACGGCGGCGCGTGTGCCCTCGGTGTCGGCGTGGTCCATTGCCACCTGCAACGCCATCAGGTGTGCCATCGCGGTTTCCAGTGCGTTGGGCGACCCCATCAACAGTTCATGCAACGTGCCGGCGCGCCACTCGCGCGGACGCACGCCGGAGAACATGTGGCCGATGAGCTCGAACACGGCGCGGAATCGCGTCGCATCGTCGCCGCCGCGCAGCAATGTTCGGATGTTGTACCCGTCCGTGCGAATGCCGTTGCCCGTGCTGAGCGGCAACAGATTCAAGGGCCCCAGAAACAGGTTCATCGCCGCGCACAGGAGGCATGCGGAGATCCACAGCGGCGGCCAAGGCAATGCATACGCAAGTGCGGCAAATCCAATGCCGGCAACGATGTTCGCCACACCGCCGCCGGCGAGGTAAACAAGATATTGGCGCGGTGTGCCACCTCCGGGGGGCGGCGCACTGATCTGTTGGCCTCCGATCATGGCCACCGCCGACCATGCGCTGCGAATTTGCATCCCCTTGGCCGTGGCCAGCAATGAAAACGGTCCGATGGTGAGCGCGCGAAACCTGAATCCACATGCAATTGCGGCGGCCAGGTGGCCGAGTTCGTGCACCGCAATGGTCAGCACGTAGGCGAACGGTAACGCAACCAGCAAGGCCAGGGCGTCGGATCTGGAAAATGCCGACACGTTGAACCACTCCGGAACAAAGTGTTTTGCGGCCACCGCGATCCCGTAGCCCGCACACCCGCCGATGAGCATCCGGCCCATCGTTGACAAGGCAGACTTGGGCTTGGGGCGTGGTGGAGCCGTATTGGTGGTGGGGCTCATGCTCAGACCTTGGGTCGCGAAAATCGATGCTGCCCAGAAGGCTACCGTGGGCGCGATATTTCTCAAAGTCAGTGCGACCGACTGCAATTGGCACGGACCAAGCACCTGTCGCGCAACGGAATCAGGGCGGATCAAACAACGAGTGCTGTTAAAATATACAGATGCCGCTTCTGACGTTTCCCAACAGTCCCTACAAGCTCAACCAGCCATTTCCGCCGGCAGGCGACCAGCCGCAGGCCATCGAGAAACTCATCGAGGGATTCAACGACGGCCTGGCCTTTCAGACGCTGTTGGGCGTGACCGGTTCGGGAAAGACCTACACGATGGCCAATGTCATTGCCCAAATCGGTCGCCCGGCCCTGGTGATGGCGCCCAACAAGACGCTGGCGGCGCAGCTCTATGCGGAATTCAAGGAGTTCTTCCCGGAAAACGCGGTCGAGTATTTCGTTTCATATTACGACTACTACCAGCCGGAAGCCTATGTGCCGTCGCGCGACCTGTTCATCGAGAAGGACTCCTCGATCAACGAGCACATCGAGCAGATGCGCCTGTCCGCCACCAAGACCCTGCTGGAGCGCGAGGACGCGATCATCGTGGCGACGGTGTCCTGCATCTACGGCATTGGCGATCCCTCGGACTACTATTCGATGCGCATGCTGTTGCGGCCTGGCGACAAGGTCTCGACGCATGACATGATCCGTCAGCTCACCGCGATGCAGTACACCCGCGCCGAGCTGGATTTCAAGCGCGGCACCTTCCGCGTGCGCGGCGATTCCCTGGACATTTATCCGGCGGAGAACATGGACGCCGCCGTTCGCGTATCCATGTTCGATGACGAAATCGACGGCCTCACGATGTTTGACCCGCTGACCGGGCATACCCTGCACAAGCTGCCGCGCTTCACGGTCTATGCCAAGAGCCACTACGTGACGCCGCGCGAGACCATCTTGGGCGCGCTCGACGGCATCAAGGCCGAATTGCGCGAGCGCATCGCCTACTTTGTGCGCGAGAACAAACTGGTGGAGGCCCAGCGCATCGAGCAACGCACGCAGTTCGACCTGGAAATGCTCAACGAAATCGGTTTCTGCAAGGGCATCGAGAACTACTCACGGCATCTGTCGGGCCGCCCGCCAGGCGCACCGCCGCCGACGCTGGTGGACTACCTCCCCAAGAACGCGGTGATGATCATCGACGAAAGCCACGTGACGGTGCCACAGGTGGGGGGTATGTACAAGGGCGATCGTGCGCGCAAGGAAAACCTGGTCGACTACGGGTTCCGCCTGCCGTCGGCCTGCGACAACCGTCCGCTGAAGTTCGATGAATTTGAGGCCATGATGCGGCAGACGGTGTTCGTCTCGGCGACCCCTGCCGATTACGAAGCCGCGCACGCCGCGCAAGTCGTCGAGCAGGTGGTACGACCGACCGGCTTGGTGGATCCAACGTTGCACGTGCGTCCCGCATCCACGCAGGTGGACGATTTGCTCATGGAGGTCAAGGCTAGAACGGCCGTCAACGAACGCGTGCTGGTGACCACGTTGACCAAGCGCATGGCGGAAGACCTGACCGAATACCTGCATGAGCACGGCATCAAGGTGCGCTACCTGCACTCGGACGTCGATACCGTGGAGCGTGTGGAAATCATTCGAGATCTTCGCGCCGGAGTCTTCGACGTCCTGGTGGGGATCAACCTGCTGCGAGAAGGATTGGACATCCCCGAGGTGTCATTGGTGGCCATCCTTGACGCGGACAAGGAAGGGTTTCTGCGTTCGACGCGATCCTTGATTCAAACGATTGGACGTGCGGCGCGTCATCTGAATGGAACCGCCATCCTGTATGCGGATCGGGAAACGGATTCGATGAAAAATGCCATCGCCGAAACCGAGCGCCGGCGCGCCAAGCAGGTGGCGTTCAATGCCGAGCGTGGCATCGTGCCCAAGTCGGTGGTCAAGCGCATCAAGGACATCATCGACGGCGTCTATGACATGGACGGCGAGCGCGCGGAACGCAAGGCCGCGCAGGAGCGCAAGAAGTACGACGTGCTTTCGGAAAAGCAGCTCGAAGTGGCGATCAAGAAAACCGAACGTGAAATGCTGCAAGCTGCGCGCGATCTTGAATTTGAGCAGGCCGCGAAACTGCGCGATGAGTTGAGGCGGCTGCGCGACCGGCTGCTCGTGCTGGGCGGAGAACCTGTTCCCGAGTAGTAAATTAGCCGCCGGTTTTTGGCGCGCTTTGTGCCGTTCCGGATTGGCGGCTTTTTTCAAATTCCTCGGGTTTCACGGTTACCACGCCTGAGGCTGCACGATCACGCTGGGGCAGGTTGCTGCCTGTCACAAAAGTTCTTTCTTCTTTTTCCCCTTGGGCAACACAGCCGGCCAATAACACCAGCAATGCGATGACACCGGCAAATTTCATGGGCAACTCTCCAATGCATGATTTCAGCCGCTAACATAGCACAGGGCTTTCAGGATACACACGGATACAAGATGGCAATGTCGAAAACGCGCGTATTGTTTGTTTGCATGGGGAATATTTGCCGGTCTCCCACGGCCGAAGGTGTCTTTCGGCGGTTGGTCGAGCAAAGTTCACTGGCTGGTTTGGTGGGCATTGATTCGGCGGGAACGACGGGCGCGCATGCGGGGCAGGCCCCCGATCCAAGGGCGGTCGAGGTTGCTGCTCGCAGGGGTTACGATCTGGCCCCTCTTCGTGCGAGGCAGGTGACCCCGGCAGATTTTGACCAGTCGGACTACGTCATTGCCATGGACGACATGAACGTGCGCTACCTGAAGGGGATGTGTCCCACACGGCTTTCACACCGGATCGAATTGCTCCTGGACTACGGAGGCGAAGAAGACGAAGCAGAGGTGCCGGACCCGTATTACGGTTCCCTCCAGGACTTTGAGCACGCGCTCGACCTGATTGAGGAGGGGTGCAAAGGGTTGCTGGAGTATCTGGCCGATTTGCACACACTCCGGGGCGCCGACGGCATGAAGCGCGACCATTGACATGGACGGCCTGTTGTCATTGGCGTCGTACGTCAAGGTGTTCGTGGCGATGATCGTCATCGTCAATCCGATCGGCATCATGCCGGTCTTTGTGGCCATGACCGTCAATCAAACCGATGCGCAACGCCATAACATCGCAAGGATCGCTGCCATTACCGTGTTGGTGACCTTGTTGGTCTCCGTCATTTTTGGCGAAAAGGTGCTCGAGATCTTCGGCATTTCGATGGCCGCCTTCAAAGTCGGTGGCGCGATCCTGATCCTGTTGAATGCGGTGGCCATGATGCAGGCCATGCCTGCGCGCGACAAGCAGACCCCCGAAGAAGCAAGGGAGGCAGAGGATAAGGCCAGCATCGCGGTGGTGCCGCTCGGCTTGCCTTTGCTTGCCGGTCCCGGCGCCATGTCCACCATCCTGATCTATGCCAGCGAGAAGAAGGCGATTCCGCATGTGATGGCGGTGTGCGTGGTCATTGTCGCGGTGGCCATCGCGGTGTGGCTGGCGCTGCGCGTGGCTTCCCGCATCGGCAACCGCATGAGCACCACCACGCTCAACGTGGCCACGCGCATCATGGGTCTGCTGCTTGCAGCGCTGGCGGTGGAGATCTTTTCCAGTGGCATCGTCGAGCTGATTCCGGCACTGGGCAAGCCGGACGTGTTTCGTTACGGACATTGACATGAACTCTCCCCGGATTTCGCGGTTTCCCGTACCAGCGCTCGACGACCTGCCGGCCGACTTGCAAGAGCGCATCCGCGCAGTGCAGGACAAGGCGGGGTTCGTCCCCAACGTATTCCTTGCGCTGGCGCACCGGCCGGAAGAGTGCCGCGCATTCTTCCAGTATCACGACGCGTTGATGCTCAAGGACAGCGCGCTCGCCAAGGCCGAGCGCGAAATGATCGTCGTGGCCACCAGTGCGGCCAACCATTGCACCTATTGCATCATTGCGCATGGGGCAATTCTTCGTGTCTACGCAAAGAATCCGCTCATCGCGGACCAGATCGCAGCGAACTACCTCAAGGCCGATCTCACGGATCGGCAGAAGGCCATGCTCGTTTTTGCGGTCAAGGTAGCAACGGAAAGCCATCGGATCGTGGACGCCGATTTTTCGGTGCTGCGTGCACATGGCTTCGATGACGAGACGATTTGGGACATCGGTGCGATTGCCGCCTTCTTTGCCTTGTCGAATCGAATGGCCAACCTGACAGGCATGCGGCCGAACGATGAGTTCTACTCGATCGGGCGCTAGGCCCATTCAGAGTTGACGCGTCATCCGGCTTCAACCATGACACCGTTGCGACCCTGCCGCTTGACGTCATAGAGCGCCCGATCAGCGCGGGCCAGCATGGCTTCCCGCGTATCTTCGGGTTTGGCTGTGGCGATTCCGATGGATAAAGTGATTCCGTGGGGATCCGGAAGCTTTGGAATCTGCAAAGTCTGGAGGTGCATAGCGATGCGCAAGCCAATGTCCCTTGCACCTGCGGCATCGGTCTCGTCCGCGATGAACGCAAATTCATCGCCCCCCAGTCTTGCGGGCAGGTCATGCTGGCGGAGACAGGCTTTCAATGCCTGCGCCACCGCGCACAGCGCCGCATCTCCGGCGGCGTGGCTGTGGAGGTCATTGATCTGTTTGAAATGGTCGATGTCGATCACGCCCATTGCGAATGTTGGAATGCTATCGTTTTGCCCGTGGGCGGCAAGCATTGCATCCAACCGCGCCTCAAACCGGCGCCGGTTGGCAACGCCTGTCAGGTGGTCGTGCTCCGACAATACCCGCAACTCCGCTTCCTGTTGGGATAGTCGCGCATTGAGTGCGCGGAGTTGAGCATTTCGTGCTTCTGCCGCCTCGGCCTCTGCCTTGACACGCTGCGTCTCAAGTCGCAGTTGCAGGGCATCCGCGCGCTGCAAGGCTTCGATGGCGGCGACGCGTGCGGAAAGCGAATGGTGCTCACGCAATGCCGCAAGGGCAGCCTTTGCATCTCCGCGCGCCTCGAAAAGATCGGCCATCAAGCGCATGGCTTCGCTTTGCGCGAACAGGTGGCCACCCTGGCGTGCACGGGCGACAACGGATTCGGCAATCACCTTCGCCTGGTCCAGCTGCCCCGCGGCAATCAGCGCCTTTGCCCAGTCAACGCGATTGGAACTGATCAATGCGTCAACCCGATGTTCGGCGAGGAAAGCGTCGCAGGCCGCGTGCAAAGCGATGGCTTGCTCCGGTGCGCCGCGAAATGTGAGGATGCAGGCGCGATTGGTGTCAATCAAAGGCCCCAGCATCTCGTCGTCCGCCCCCTGCGCCCGGAAGCGCGCAGCGTCATCCAGGAAGGACATCGCATCATCGAGCCAATGCGGACTTTCTTCTCCTGCCAATTTGCTCGCCTCCCATGCGCGCATCGACGCGACGGACAGGTTGATTGACCAGGTGGCTGCCAGATTCAGCGTGCCCAAGGATTCCGCTTCGTTGCGTGCGGCAAAGAGCAGACGGATGGCTGTTTGGTGATTGCCGATGCGCGAGTAGATGCGCCCCAGGGCGGCTTTGACGCGCGCAGCAAGAGCGGAATCCACTCCTTGTTCAATCAGCTGCTCGGCCCTCTCCAACGAGGCGATGGCCGCCCCGTAATCTCCCCAGTCGATTTCCGCGTGGCTTTGTTCCAGATAGCCGGTCACTGCGAAATTGCGCGCGTCAGAAGAGATCAAAACGGGGAGCGCGCGATCCAGCAGTTGCAGACATTCCTGGTGGGCACCCTTCAGCCGATGGTCGCGTGCGACGAATACCTGGAGTGCTGCGTCCTTGAGTGCAGAGTCGACCACCGCGGGCCGGGCCGCGGTGTGGGCGATCAGGTCGGCAAGCGGCACGCGGCGAAGCGAATCCAGCGCCATCCATAGCGACTCGGTCGGCAGCTTTGAAAGCGCCTCTTGGTGATCAACAGCAATCGACGGATCAGGCATGAGTCACGGAACCGTTGTTTGACTGTGAAGTTCTATCACAAAGCTGTTTGCGCCAAATAGACGTGCGTCATGGTCATGCGGGCATGCATCTTGCGCGCAGTGCGTTCTCGCTTCTTGAAGTGCGGCTCTTGCGTCACAACGGCGGGACCCGCAAAAAAAGAAAGCCACCCCATGGGTGGCTTTGAATTGGCGGAGCCGGCGGGAATCCTATTTCGCCTGCGGCGAAAAAACCACCTCGCGCCCTGTCCCACGGGGACTTCCTTCGGTCGCAGCTCGCTCGGATTCGGCAGGCACAGAACATGCCTCAGGGCGTGTCCGGTGTCCGGTCTCATCCCCCGTCCGTTGCGCGGCCGCGGATCGATTCTCGCAAACTGCGTCAAAAGACGAAAACGCCACCCGATGAAGCTGGGTGGCGTTTTCGTCTTTTGGTGGAGCCGGCGGGAATCGAACCCGCGTCCGCAAGCCCTCCGCAGGCCGCTCTACATACTTAGATCCCCTCTTTTGATTCTGACCGTTCGAGCGCCGGTGGGCAGGCTCGGGAACAGCGGGCCACCTAGGTTTAACCTTGCATCAAGTAGCCCGATGCAAGGCGATCCTCGTTAATGACTCTGCCGTGTATTGCTACACCTAGCGTTGAGGCCCACTAGTGCAGAGTCCAGCTGGGTATTAAGCAGCCAGAGCGTAGTTTTCGTCGTTTGCGACTATTGATTTGTGGGTGTATTTACGAGGTAGCCACGCCTCGGTATGCACGGTTCTGCTTTGCTGCCCACGTCGAAACCAGGTCGGCCCCGAATTCGGTGTGAAACAAGATTCTACGCGTCAGATGGGGGCAGGTGGGAATTATTCAAGGTCTGCACCCCGTGCCAATCGTCGTTCTAGTGGCGGTCATTGCAGCGAAATTCCAGTGATTCCACCGTGGAAGTGCCAATCGCTTCGTGGCTTGCGCCATATGCGACGGCGCCCCCGACAACGTGGATTTTCCCTCCAAAAACCACGCTCCTTGCAAACGCTCGTGGTGTAGGAAGATTCGATTCAGCCTGCCACGGCTCGCCGGAAAACAAACGTTCTTCACTGATGGACTCGACCCGGTTCAATACGCGCTGTTGAGCCTGTGACTCACCGCCGATGAGGAATACCCGTCCGCAATGGACAACTGCACCGGCCGTTCCGCGGGGCTCAATCGGATGCAGCGGCACCCATTGGTCCTTGGGTTCATCGTACCAATGCACATCCCCCAAATCCTCCCGGCCGCTGCGACCGCCGACTATCGCGAGACGGTCTTGCACCACGACTGCCGCAGGGCTGCCTTTGGAACGTGGCAGGGGCGATCGCGCCTGCCATGTGTTGGTGGCAGGGTCGTAGGACACGTGGTCCTCCAAGGTTCGTCGATCATTGCCACCGCCCACCACATGCAAACGGCCTCGCACAACGGCCATGGCGTGACCGCCACGCGGCGCAGGCATTGACGCTAGGCGCGTCCAGGCCAGACTCAGCAGATTCAACGCCCAAAGGTCGGCGACCGGTCGGTTGCTGGTTGAAGAAAAACCGCCACTCACGAATAGCGAATCCCCAAGCACTGCCGCAGCGGGCGCGTTCAATCCGCCTTCCAGGCCGGGAGGCAAAGCCGAGAGGGTGTGCCACGCGCGCCCGTCGTATTTCTCGACAGTGGTCACCGGGCGTCCGTCGGCATTGGTTCCGGCGATGGCATAGATGCCGGATGAACTCGATGCGACTGCGTGCGCTGCACGCGCATGGGTCATTGAAGGACTCGGGTTCCAATGGCTGACTTGGGCGCCATGCTGATTTGAAGCGCACCCGAGGAGTGACAGAACAGTAAATGCCCATAGCGGCCATCGCTCGATGCGACCAGTTCCAAACAAAGACATGCGGCAAGAGTTCATGGATGGAATAGATGCAGGACGGTGAGATCGCACGAAGCATACGGTGATTTCGCAAACGGCTTCGTTGCAGTCCGTGCCCATGGTTTTTCAGCCTGAAATGGTCCGGCCTTGTGGGTTTACCTCGCCAGCCAAGGTGTTGTGATGCGCGTGCCGAAATGTAGCAATTTGAATCGGTCGTTGCCGATGCAATGTCGGGCCCGCGCCCAAATCGGTCCATGAACGCGCCAGGCCTGTTGAGGGCAGGCGCAGCGAGGGCAATATCCATTGTCGAATCAAGCAATTACGCAAGGCGCGCCGGATCATGTTGGAAACTTTCGCCATACCTCCATCAAGTCTTGACACAACTTTGTCACATGACGGGCGTCTCTCTTTTGCAACAGCCTGTTTCTGAAATTCATTTTGTAAGAGACCTTCCTATAGCATCCGGCCACTTTCAGTTGCGAATTGAAAGCAGAGCGTCGCAACCGGAAACTCGTTCCGTCGTTGTTGGAACGAGTAACCCACCGGTCCGGCGCATTCCATTCATTCAGGAGAAATGATCTATGAAGCAATCGCAACGCACATTGTGTGTGGCCGTCTCACGCGCATTGACTGGTGCCGTGGCAGCAAGTGTGCTGCTGGGGAATCCCGTCGCGGCCCAGGAAACGCAGAAGGTCGAAAAGATCGAAGTGACCGGCTCGAACATCAAGCGCATCGAAGGCGAAACCGCATTGCCGGTGACCGTGATCAAGCGGGAAGACATTGAAAGGACCGGCCTGACCACGGCGTCCCAGCTGCTGGACAAGTTGCAGCTGAACTCCGGTGCGGTCGTCAATTTGTCACAGGGAGTCGGCGACTCCGCACAGCCCGGGTTTTCCGGCGCGTCGCTACGCGGTCTTGGACCCAACAACACGCTCATTCTTTTGAATGGCCGTCGCGTTGCGAACTATGCGTTCAACGGCGCCGCAGTGGATGTGAACTCGATTCCGCTCTCCGCAGTGGAGCGTGTCGAAGTCTTGCGCGACGGTGCTTCTGCTGTTTACGGTACCGATGCAATCGGGGGTGTGATCAATTTCATCCTGAAGACCAATTTCAGCGGGCTTGAGTTGCAGGCTTACGGCACTGATGTGGATCGTGGCGGTGGCAACTCCACCAAATACACGGTCACGGGCGGATGGGGTTCCCTGTCCAAGCAGGGTTTCAACATCGTTGGCTCGTACGACAAGGAGGAAGGCGATCCCATCAAGGCGAAGCAGCGTGGATTTGCGTCTTCCGCCATTCGTCCTGACCTGGGAATCCAACAGACGTCTGGCAATATCATTCCGGCGGCCATTCGCTTCGACGCGAATGGGGGCCTCGGAAATGCCAACATCCTGGCGGCTGCCGGCTGCAAACCTTCCATCGGCTCGTACTACTTGCCTGCAGTTTCGACGCGCCAGTGCCGCTATGACTTCACGTCGCGCCTCGAGATTTCACCGCTGATCGATCGCGAAAGCGCGGTCTTGAAGGCGACCTTTGCGCCTTTGGCTGACTGGCAGGTCTCGGCCGAATACGTGTGGGCCAAGGCCAAATCACGATTTGCGTCTTCGGAAACACCGGTCAATGATTTCGTCGGCAATGGCGCGTTCATTTATCCGGCTGGTGGCAAGTACTATCCGGCCCCGTTTCGCTTGCCTGATGGGACGCTAATTACCCCGACCGGGGACCTCGGCATCGCCTGGCGTGCGCAAGACGGCGGCCTGCGGACGAATGAAGCCAATTCGAAGGCGGACCGCATCGTAGTGGGTGCAAAAGGCTCGATCGGCGCATGGGACATTGATGTCGGTGTCAATCGCGCCGAAAGCAAGGTGACTGATACCTACGTCGACGGCTGGTTTTTCGAAAGCAAACTGAAGGCGGCGATCCGCACGGGCAACATCAACATCTTCAGTACGACCGGCCAGGACACCGTGGGTCAGCAGTTGCTGCAAAGCGCCAAGATCCTTGAGGATGTCCGCCGTTCGAAGGGCGAGGTCACTGCGGTCGATGCGAAGGGTTCCACGGAACTTTGGCGCATGGGTGGTGGAAATGCCGGTCTGGCCGTCGGCGTGGAATCGCGCAAGGAAAAGTTTGACGACAATCCCCTCCCGGTACTTTCAGGAGGTGACGTTCTTGGCGGTGGCGGCAATTTGCCGGTCACACGAGCGGATCGCCGCGTTTCAGCCTTGTTTGCGGAATTGGGACTGCCGTTCGCACGGGATCTGGAAGCCACGATTGCGGTTCGTTCGGACGACTACAGCGATTTCGGCCGTAGCACCAATCCGAAAATCTCGATGCGTTGGAACCCCAGCAAGGAGTTCCTGTTGCGCGGTTCGTACAACACCGGCTTCCGTGCACCGTCGTTGCCGGACCTGTTCCAGCCGCGATTCCTGTCAAACACGGCGGATACCCACAATGACCCGATCCGTTGCCCGGGCGGGACGCCGATCGGTTCCTACGTTGACGATGGGCTCGAGTGCGAAGCTCAGATCCAGAATCAATTGGGGGGCAACCGCAATCTCAAGCCTGAAAAGTCCCGCCAGGTTGCCCTTGGCGCGGTCATCGAGCCCAACCAGTTTTTCTCGCTGGGACTCGATTACTTCCGGATCCTGCGAAAGAACTCGCTGCAAGCGCTGTCGGATACCACCGTGTTCGACTACTACGGTGTGCTCGATCCGTTGAATGCGCAGGGGCGCTTTGTCCGATATGGCAGATTGGCCAATGGACGTTGCGAAAACGATACCGTCGCACCGACGCCGGCCAACGTGCCTTGCGCAATCAAGTATGCCGTGCAAGTGCAGGAAAACGTGGGCCAGTACCTGGTGTCCGGCATTGATCTCTCGCTGGGAATCAATCAGGACCTTGGCCGCATGGGCAAGATGCGCTATACGCTCGATGGCACCTACATCCAGAATTACAAGTACCAGTTTGCGCAGGGCGGGCCCTTGGCCAATAACGTCGGCAAGCACACCGCCGACAATGGTGCCGTGTCGCGTTATCGCCATACCTTGGGCGCCAATTGGTCGCTCGGTAACTGGAACGCCAGCATTTCGCAAAATTTCGTGTTGGGTTACACCGATGCGGGCGGTGCGCGGCGCGTAGGGAACGTCGAGACCTACGACCTTCAGGCACAGTGGAAGGCATTCAAGGGTTTGACGCTGGTGGCTGGGGTACGCAATGTGTTGGACCGCGATCCCCCCGCCTCGGCGCAAGGCCAGTCCTTCCAGGTCGGCTACGACCCGCGCTATGGCGACCCGTTCGGGCGAGTGTTCAATGGCAAGGTCACCTACATGTTCAAGTAGCAACGCACTGTCGCAAAACGAAAGGGGCCTTCGGGCCCCTTTTCATTTGGCATTCGCACGCGTTGTCGCGTTGACAGCTTTAATCGACCCAGCGATGGTAAACCCCAGAATAGACGCGCCGTTCAGGCTGAAAATGCCCCGAACTCCGCACCTGTCGTTGGGTTTCAAGAATTCAGGTGCTCTCCGACGCCCCCGTCGAGCTGGAAATTTTCCTCACATGTTCTTGAACAGTGGCATGTAGGTGAGGCTGACTGCCAGCGTCTCCGGACGCCCCTTCAGTTTCAGCGTGCCGCGGCCCGAATCGTCGCGCGCGACGCTGGAAACCGCTTTCATGTTCACCACCGTCGCACGATGAATCTGCTTGAAACGCACCGGGTCGAGGCGGCGCATGAGTTCGGACAGGGGAGTCCGAACCAGGGCCTCGACCTCAGGTGTAACGATTGCGGTGTATTTCGTGTCGGACTGGCAATACAGAATGTCTTCAACTTGAATGAGCCGCGTTTCGCGCCCCACGCTGGCGGTAACCCATTGCAGCGGATCTTGCACCTCTTTCTGGCCGCGCGATCCCAGTTCACGCATGAGCATGTCCAGCATGGCCGGATCCAATCCCTGCGCCGCGCGTGATTTGATCCGCTCAATCGTCGCCAGCAAGCGATCCTTTGCGACCGGCTTTTGCAGGTAGTCGATCGCGCCCCGGTCAAACGCGGCGATGGCGTACTGGTCATAGGCCGTCACGAAGACGATTTGCGTGCCCGGGCTGGCATCGATGGCTGCTGCCGCCACGTCGAGTCCGGTCAATCCCGGCATGCGGATGTCCAGGAACGCGACCTCGGGCTTGTGGGCTTCGATGGCCTCCAACGCACTGCCTCCATCTTCGCAAATGGCAGCGATCGTGAGGTCGGGCCAGGTGTCACTCAGCAATTTGAGAAGCGCATTGCGGAAGAGTTCTTCATCTTCGGCCACCACGGCCGTCATGGGCTTATTCATGGTCGGTCTCCTTGGGTCCGCTAACCGGCACCGAGATGGTGGCGGCAACGCCGCTGGGGAAGTTCGAAGTGAATGTAAATGAGGCTTCGGGGCCGTAAGCCAATGACAGCCGCTCGCGGACATTCTTGAGCCCGATGCCCGTGCCCTGCGTCGCAGGAAGGCCTGCATTGAGGCCCAAGCCGTCGTCAGCGACGGTGACGGAGAGTTGCCCGCCGGCTTCACGGGCGATCACCCAAATGTTGCCGCCGCCGGGCTTGGGTTCCAGCCCATGCTTGATGGCGTTCTCCACCAGGGTCTGCAGCATCATGGTCGGAAAGGGGATGTGGTGAAGCGTCGGCAAAACGTCGATGTGGGGAGTCAGACGCGCACCCATGCGGATCTGGAGAATTTCAAGGTAGGAACGGGCCCGCTCGACTTCCGCACCGAGGGTGGAGGCGGTCGATTCGGTGCGCGGCAGCGAATTACGCAGGTAGGCGATGAGATTGTCGATCATGGCTTCGGCCTTGACCGGGTCGCTCTGGATCAGATATTTGGCGCTGCCCAAGGTGTTGTACAAGAAATGGGGCTCGACCTGGGCATGGAGCAGGCCGAGCTTGGCCACGGCCAGTTCCTTTTGTGTGGCGGTGTCCTTCACCGTGGCCGTCTCGACTTTGCGGCGCTCCGCAATGCGGCGCGAAATGGCGCGCGTGAGGGCGTTGGCATTCTCGAGATTCGTGCCGTCGTCGACGATGAACCAGTCGCACCAGGCGCGGCCCTCGGGTTCACAGACCAGCACAACGCTGCTGGTGCCATCGCGAGGAGTCACCGTGGCCAGGATCTGGTTCCGCGCGATCCCCAAATGCTGCGCAACCATGCTGAACAGCGGGATGGCCGTGCCGTAAGGATCAATGCGCTCGACTTTGGCGCGGGTTTGCAGGCTGTCTTTCGCTGACGCAATGTCCTGGACATGCGGCAACTCGCGGATGGCCGCGTCCACGATCGCAAACGACTCGTTGGCCTCGAAGGGAATCTCGATTTGGCGGCGTTGCCGGTTGGCCAAGGTTGCCGAATCGACGTGATCGGAAATCAGCCGGACGCGTCGCAAGTGCGAGGCGGTCGTGATGATCACGTAAAGGAAGGCCACGAACGCCAGCAAACCGAACGGCCATGGCGGGCCGTCGTGGACGATGATGGACCAGATCGCGATGAACGCCATGAACAGCATGGTCCACGCGAACAGGCGGCGAAAATAGAAGAAGAGGGTGGTTCTCATGATGGACGGGTGCAACAGGATACGATGTCCTGCAGCTTACCAAGCCCATTCCCGAAGTCACCCGGGATGAGACGGAGTGGGGATTGCCGGGACGAAATGAGGGATGCGGGTTTTGCCGGAGGTGGAAACCCGGGCAGGCGAATCCACGCAGCCGGCCCAGCCCGTCCGGAACGCTACTCGGGCTCCTCGACCTGGAACCCGCGCGAGCGCAAGGCGGCGAGGTACCCGTCGGAGGCGGTCAGCCGGGTAATGGGAACGACAGCCACCGTGACTTTGTTGGCCAACAAGGCGCGTTCAGCTTCCCGGAGCCACACCAGATCGATCTCTCGGCGCAGGTCCACCGGCCCGGCCGCTTTCGCCAGTGGGGACCCGAGAAATGCCGCGTTGCAGGCATAGGATTGATCCGATTCCGGGAGCTTGCGGATCTGGTCCACGTTGCCGCGTGCCCACGCGTTTGCGCGCACCCGCATGGCGTCCAGGTCCGTTTCGAGCCGGGACAATGTTTTGTCGAAGCACTCCAGGTCGTTCATCGGGTTTTTTGAGAACTCTTTGACGGCAGCCCGCGGGTTCTGGATTTTGGGCTCGAACTTGGGTTCCGTAATGCGCACCCTGGATTGCTTCGCCACTTCCGAAACACGCGCCCACATCGGATTGCTTCCCGTCATGTCCGCGTTGTCGAGTGCGGCGCGGTAAAGACGCGCAGCCGCAAACCAGGGGCGCCACCGATCCACTTCGTTGTTGGTGTCGTTGTAGCCCTTCAGGTGCTTGTCCCGCTGGACTTCCCAACGCGCGTATAGCGCGGGCGGCACCACGTCCTTGAGCAGTTTGTCGTCCGGGTTGTAAGGCACGCTGAATGCCGACGGCAACAAGCTCAGTGTCGTCCACCAGCTGAATTGGCTGCTCGATACGGCAAGGGACGCGGGCGCGATCAGTTCCTGCGCACCCCTGACCGTGTCTTCAATGCGTTTTGACTTCCACACCAAGGTCTTCGGAACCGGCGCATGGGTGCCGGCGATCCAAAGGACGTTGTCTCCGCGTGAAATCTTCCACAAGCCCGGCCCGGGCTGTTCGCCGGTCACCATCACGCGCTCGATTTGCTCGGTGGCAGCGGGCGCGTTGGCGGTGGAGGGGCGCGCAACCGCGCAAGCCAGCAGAAACAACACCGTAGAACAAAACCCTAGATCTGACGGGGCATTCAGGCCAAAAACCGCTGGAAACGTCCGCCCGTCCTTGGGTTTGCCATTGGAAACACGTGCAATGTCCCTCATGCCGGCCCTTGCCGCTGCTGCACGCGCGCTTCCAGGGCTTGCACATACGATGCGGCGTCGGGCGGCGTGTGGTGACGTTGCGATTGCCAGATCATTTCCGCGAGGCATTCCATCATTTCGTGTTCCGCAGACAAGGCGTCTCCCATCGATGTCGAAAGCGCCCCGTGTGCAGCGCGCACGCCGCGAGGCTGGTCGATCGAGACCTGTTCCCGGATCGACAAGTGCATGGACAAGTGAAGGAACGGATTGGTTTCACCAAATTCCGGCGGATAGTCGCGATCCCGGTACTTTTCCAGGAAAACGGTGCGATCGTCCAGCATGGCGTGATACTCCGGATGCGCAGCGATCACCGCCGCCGCTTCTGTCTCCAGGCCCGACAAGGGTTGCCCTGCACGATACTTGCGCCAGGACTCGAACAGGAAATCGCGGACTTCGTCGCGGGAGGGATTGAACATTTACTCGACGTAACCGTGGCGTTCCGGGAATTTGCAAAGGTCGTAGACCGGGCATGCACCGCAATTCGGTTTACGGGCGATGCAGGTATAGCGTCCATGAAGGATCAGCCAGTGGTGGGCATGCTGCATGAACTCTTCCGGGACGTTTTTCAGCAGGCGTTGCTCCACGGCCACTACATCCTTGCCGGGCGCCAGGCCCATGCGATTGCTGATGCGAAAGATATGCGTGTCCACGGCCATGGTCGGATGGCCGAACGCAACGTTCAGCACCACGTTGGCCGTCTTGCGTCCGACACCCGGCAGCGCTTCAAGCGCCTCCCGTGTTTCCGGAACCTGGCCATGGTGCCTTTCCAGCAATTGCGCGCACATTGCAATGACGTTCTTCGCCTTGGTCCGGTACAGGCCGATGCTTTGGATGTAGGGCGTGAGGCCCGCTTCGCCGAGTTTCAGAAGGGCCTGTGGCGTGTTGGCGACCGGATACAGTTTTTCAGTCGCCAGGTTCACGCTTTTGTCGGTGGCCTGGGCGGAGAGGATGACGGCGACCAGCAACTCGAAGGGAGTTGCATATTTGAGGTCGGATTGCGGATGGGGATTGATGTCCCGCAACCGGCGAAAGAATTCGTGCCGTTCCGCCGCGCTCATCAATTTGGCGCGTGGCATCAGGATTCTCCCAATACACTGCGTTCGCGCTCCGCCAAGAGCGCCTCGCGCTCGGCTTGGCGCCGGGCCACGCGCGTCTTATGGTCCTGAAACCGCTGGCGGGCCAGATTCTTGTCCATCATGGCCGGGTGTTCGGGGTCCTCGACCATCACAATGCAGTCGACCGGGCAGGGGGGAATGCACAATTCGCAGCCCGTACAGAGGCTGGCGACGACACGATGCAGGAACTTGCTGGCGCCGAGAATGGCATCCGTGGGGCAGGGTGCCAGGCATTTGGCACAGCCGATGCACGCAGCCTCATCGATTACCGCGACGCGATGCGGCATGGATTCACCACACTCGGGATCCAGCGCCATCACGGGTCGATCAAGTAATGCCGCCAAGGCGCCAATGGTCTGATCGCCGCCCGGGGGGCAACGGTTGATGGGCGCCTGGCCGGACGCGATTGCCTCGGCGTACGGTGCGCAACCGTCGAAACCACAGCGCGTGCATTGCGTTTGGGGCAGCAGCGCATCGATGGCAACGGCAATCGGGTTCACTGGGCGGCAGCCAACTCGGCCAGACTACGGGCTTCACAGGACATGGCGTCCGCCAATCCCTTGTGCACGACGTGTCCCTGGAACAATTGCACTCCCGCCGCCAACCCATCATTGCATTGGACGGCGCGTTTTGCGCCGAGATCCGCCACGGCGGCCACATAGGGAAGCAGTGCCGCAGAGTAGGCCAGCGTGGCCGACCGCGGGACGGCGGAGGGCATGTTCGGCACGGCATAGTGGATCACGCCTTCCTCGACATACGTTGGCGCGTCGAACTGTGTCTCGCGCGACGTTTCCGCCACGCCACCGCCATCAATCGAGATGTCGATGAGCACGGCCCCCGCACCCATGGATCGCAGATGTTCGCGGTCGATCAGTTTCGGCGTGGCCCCCCCATGGGTGTTCAAGGCGCCGATGACGAGATCGGCACCTTCCAGTGCGTCAATCAGGGCATCGGGCTGCATGGCCATGGTGCGCGCCTCGAGCCCGAACCGGTGGGCCAATGCGGCCAGGCGCGGGCCGACACGCGAAAGCACGCTCACATTGGCCCCTAGCGCATGGGCGCGAATCGCGGCGGCGGCTCCTGCGCTGCCCGCGCCCAACACCACCACGCGGGCATCGGCGATCTCCACGCCGCGCGGCCCCATGGGAAGCGAGAGCCAATGCGCACCGACGGAGATGGCCAGGGCGCCGGAAATACGCGACATTGGCGCCAACACGGGAAGGCGCCCGGATTGGTCGGCAAACGCCTCCGCAGCCAATGCGGTGACCCGGCGCGCCCGCAACTCGTGGGCGATGTTTCGGTGGAAGGGCAACAAGAGGAAGCCGACCAACGAGGAGTCTTCGCGCACGTGCCGCCATTCGGTCGCTTGCAATTCCTTGACCTTGACCACCAGGTCTGCATCGAACGCCTCCTTGGCCTCACGGACAATCGTCGCGCCGGCCTCGGCATATGGCGCATCGGAAAACCCGGCACCGATCCCCGCTCCAGATTCGATGCGCACCGCATGGCCCGCGCGAATCAACGATGCGACGGCTTCCGGGGTCAGCGACACCCTTCGCTCGCCCGGCTTGATTTCCCTGGGGATGCCAATCCTCATTCGGGGCGTCCAGGGCGCGCGGACGCGATCGCACGGGCTGCATCGGCGATCAGGGCCGGCCCGCGGTAAATGAAACCCGTATAGAGTTGCACCAACGTGGCCCCCGCATCGATCTTGGCCTTGGCGTCTGCCCCCGAGAGGATGCCGCCCACGCCGATCAGGGGCATGTTGCCTTTGAGCGCCCGCGCCAATTCGCGCAACACTTCCGTTGACGGGGAGAACAAGGGCTTGCCCGACAGTCCGCCGGTTTCCTTGGCGGACGGATGGCCTGCCACCGCGTCCCGGGAAATCGTCGTGTTTGTGGCGATCAGCGCATCGAACCGGTGATCCAGTGCGAGTTGCGCAATTTCGCGAATCGACTTGAGGTCGAGGTCTGGCGCAATCTTCAGCGCCAGGGGCACGGTCCGCTTGTACTTCTTGGCGAGCAGGGATTGCTCAAGCTTGAGGGTTCCCAACAACTGGTCGAGTTGCTTTGCGGCTTGAAGATCCCGCAATCCCTTGGTATTGGGAGAGGAAATGTTGACGGTCACATAGCTTGCATGCGGATAAACCCCCCGGAGGCAGGTGACGTAGTCGTCCACCGCATTTTCAATCGGGGTATCGGCGTTTTTTCCGATGTTTAATCCGAGCACGCCTTGATACTTCGCCCGCTTGACGTTTTCGATGAATGCATCGAGTCCGCCGTTGTTGAAACCCAGGCGATTGATGATGGCCTCGTGCTCCGTCAGTCGAAACATGCGGGGCTTCGGATTGCCGGGTTGCGGTCGCGGGGTCACGGTGCCGACTTCAATGAACCCGAATCCCAGCTCGGCAAGCGCATCGATGAACTCGCCGTTTTTGTCCAATCCAGCGGCCAGGCCCACGCGATTGGCAAACTTCATTCCCAGCGCTTCGAACGGCGCCGCGACAGGTTTGCAAAACAGGGTGCCAAGGCCCGAACGGTGCAGCCTCGAAAGGGCAGCCAATGCCACATGATGGGCCCGCTCGGGGTCGAGTTTGAACAACAGGGAACGGGCAATCGGATACATCAACGCGTGACATGAACGGGGCTTGGTGGACGATTGTATCCGAGCGAGCCGCTCGTTCCCGTTGGTCCGGGTTCATGCATCCATCCTGCGTGATCATTTTGAGGCGTAGGCAGAACCCCTATTGCGCGATACCCTCCCAAGAGTAGGATGGCTCGCATTCAATGCGCGATGAATTTCCCTCAACAGGACACTGGGGAAAAATCGAACGCACAGGTTTATGTCTGAAACACTGCGGCTGGTCAGTCGAAATACGACACCCAGCGGCCCGGCGAGCGAAAGCCGCCCGTGGGCCGAGAATCTTGCAGACCGCGTTCGCCGTGAGCAGGCGACCCTGCTGGACCTGATGAAATCCGGCGTGACCGGGCAAAGTTTGCCGGTCGCCCTGGCTTCCCTCACTGAAGCAACTGCACGCACGCTTTCGGTCTCCCGCGTATCGGCTTGGCGCTTCAACGCCGCGCGCAACGCGCTCATCCTGGATGACTTGTATGAATTGGAGGCGGATCGCCATTCCTCTGGCCTGACCTTGCATGCAACGGACTACCCGAATTACTTCGACGCGCTGAAGGTCAACCGGGTGATCAGTGCGGCCGATGCAAGGCGCGATTTACGGACCCGCGAATTCCGCGAAGGGTACTTGGAGCCGCTGAACATCGAATCCATGCTGGATGCCGCCATCTGGTTTGACGGTGAAAGCCATGGGGTCATCTGCCTTGAATCCGTGGGCCAGCGGCGTGAGTGGACGCCGGACGAGGAGCAGTTCGCCGGCTCGATTGCCGACCTGGCGGTGATGGCGATTGCATATGACCGCCGCCGGCTGACAGAGAAACAGTTGTCCCATTCCGAGGAACGCTATTCGCAGGTTTTTCGGATGTCGGCAGACTGGATGATCGTCGTTCGGCAGTGCGACGGCGCCATCGTCGACGTGAACATGAGTTTTGAAAAGCAGTCCGGCTTCCATCGTGAAGAGGTATTGGGCAAGACCACACAGGAACTCGGCTTGTGGGCGATTCCGGAGCAGCGCAATCGCTGGATGAGGCAGATTGCGTCCGGTACGCGCCTGATGTCCATCGAAGCCGAGGTCCGCCTCAAGTCCGGGGACATCCGTACGTTGCAGTTCTCCGCAGAATGCATGACCGTCGATGGCGAAGCCTGCATCGTCAAGGTCGGGCGCGATATCAGCGATGCCAAGCGTCATGAACGCCTGGTATTCGACATCGCCCAGGGCGTTGCGGCAGAGACCGGTGAAAATTTCTTCCGCTCGTTGGTGGAGCGACTTTTGCGTGCCCTGGATGCCGACCTCGCATTCGTCGGCGAACTCGACAAGGATGGTGAGAAAGTCAACACGGTGGCTGTTCATTCGGCGAAGGGTCCGGCGGAGAACTTCACCTATCCGCTGGAGGGGTCGCCGTGCCAGTCGGTGCTTTCCCAAGGGGTTTGCATTTACCCGCGTGGCGTTACCGCCATGTTCCCGCGAGACGAGCCGCTGGCACGCCGGAGAATTGAAGGCTATGTCGGCGCCCCCTTGGTCGATTCCCGCGGCCGAAAACTGGGGCTGATTGTCGTCCTTCGCGAGCGCCCCATCGAGCAGAGCGAAATGGCCGTCCAGCTGATGCGCATTTTTGGGACGCGCGCGGCGGTGGAGATCGAACGTCGTCGCCAGCTGAATGCGCTGGAATTTCGTGCCAATCACGACTTGCTGACGGGGTTGTTCAATCGCGTGAGCTTCGAACGCTCGGTGGAAACTGCCATTGCGGCCAATTTGGCCAATCAGCAAAACGCATTGTTGCTGTTCGACCTGGATCGATTCAAGGAAATCAATGACACATTGGGCCATGCCGTCGGCGACAAAATCCTGGTGCGGATGGCCGAGCGGTTGATGCGCTACGAGGCGTTCGGCGCGCCCGACGGGACGATCCTGGGTCGCATGGGCGGAGACGAATATGCGGTCTGGCTGCCGGCGCTCGAGGGATTGGCTGAGGCCGAGAAGCTGGCGCGAGCTGCGCTACGCGTTTTGACCGAGCCCATTGAAATTGAAGGCTATCGGCTGGAATTGGGCGCCAGCGTCGGGATTTCGATGCACCCCCGGCACGGCGCCAACGCCAGCCAGCTGATGCGCTGTGCCGACGTGGCCTTGTACGTGGCCAAGCGCAATGGCAGCGGTGTGGCCACCTACGATTCGGCCAATGATCCGTATTCGCCGGCGCGCCTGAGTTTGATCAGCCAGTTGCCAGGCGCGATTCGCGCGCACCAGTTCGAGGTTTATTTCCAACCGCGCGTCCATCTGGGGTCGGGAGTACCTTACGGCTTCGAGGCGCTGGTGCGATGGAACCATCCGGAGCTCGGCCTGTTGTCGCCTGACAAATTCATTCATCTGGCTGAACTTTCGGACAACATCCGGCCGTTGACATTGTCGATTCTTGACGATGCACTGGCGCAATTGGCGCGTTGGCGGGCCGCGGGTCATGCGGTCGATATCAGCGTAAACCTGTCCGCCCGGCATTTGTCCGATCCGAATTGCGCGGCCACGATCGCCGAATGTGTGAAACGGCATGCGCTGGAGCCGGCTGCGCTGGAGCTCGAAATTACCGAAAGCGCATTGATTGCAGATCCGGAACGCGCCACGATCACCCTTCAGGAGATTTTTGCCGAAGGGATCCGGATTGCAATCGACGACTTCGGCACGGGCTATTCCTCGTTGTCTCACCTGAAACGGCTTCCGTTGCATGCCCTCAAGATCGACGTGTCGTTTGTGCGTCACATGCTGGAGAGCGAACAGGACGCCGTCATTGTCGAATCAATCGTTGGCCTGGCGCACAATCTCGGCTACAACGTGGTGGCGGAAGGCATCGAAGACCAGGCCACACTGGAGCGCCTGACGTCGATGCGGTGCGATGAAGGGCAGGGGTACTACTTCGGTCGTCCGATGCGTGCGGTGGATGCCACGCGCTGGCTCGCAGAAGCGGGAACCGCCACGCTGCTCGGCTAGTCTTTGCCAGGATTCGCGGACTTCAATCGCGTCCAATGACCGTGCACCAACCCCTCGATGGGTTGGAAGATGGTCTTGTAACTCATCTTGCGGCTCTCGGCGATCCAATAGCCCAGATATACATACGGCAAGTGACGTCGCCGCGCTTCATTGATCTGCCAGAGGATGCTGTAGGTCCCCAAAGACTGGCGCGCCTTTTCAGGATCAAAGAAGGTGTACACGGATGAAATGCCATCGGGCAGTTCGTCGATGATGCTCACCATGCGCAGGTAGCCCTGCTCGCGAAATTCCACCAGCCGGGTGTGCACATTCGACTGCAACAGAAAGTGTGAGTATTGCTCGCGGCTGTCGTGGTCCATTCCGCCGCCCGGGTGACGATGGGCCTGGTAGCGGCGGTACAGCGCATAGTGTTCGTGGGAGAACTTGAGGTCCATCACGCGCGTGGAAAGTGCCGCATTCGCGCGCATGCTGCGGCGCTGTGCGCGGCTGGGCTCAAACTCGCCGGCTACCACCCGCACTGGCGTGCACGCGCGGCAATGGTCGCAGTAAGGCCGGTAGGTGAATGCCCCGCTGCGGCGGAATCCCGCTTTCACCAAGTGGCCGTAGGTCGTCGTGTCAATCAGGTAACTGGGTGTCGCGACCTGCGAACGCGCAAGCCGGCCGGGCAGGTAGCTGCACGGGTAAGGCGCCGTGGCATAGAACTGCAGGTTGGCAAAGGGCAGGTCGTTAAGTTTCGACATTGGGTTTCGACCACACGGAAGTGGTTGCGCCGGAGTTTATCAACTCACCCAAGCGCCGTACAAACTCCCGTCGCGTGATTGGCCGCGCGCCAAAGCTGGCCAGGTGACGGGTCTCCTGCTGGCAGTCGATCAGCAGGAAGCCATCGCGTTTCAACTTGCCCATCAAATGCGCAAAGGCGACTTTCGACGCGTCGGTTTCCCGCGTAAACATCGATTCGCCGAAAAACACCCGCCCAAGCGCGACGCCATACAATCCCCCGACAAGCTGGCCATCACGCCAGCTTTCCGCGCAATGGGCGATGCCTTGCCGATGCAAGGCCGAATAAGCCTGCTGCATTTCCCCCACGATCCACGTGCCGCCGCCTTCGCGGCGGGGCGTGGCACAGCCTTCGATGACCTGATCAAATGCGGAATCGAACCGGACTTCGAATTTCTCACCGCGCAAAGTCTTGGCCAAAGACTTGGAGACCTTGAACTCCTCGGGAAACAGCACCATGCGCGGGTCCGGGCTCCACCAGAGGATCGGCTGATCGTCGTTGAACCAGGGAAAGACACCGCGCGAGTACGCGGCGACGATCGAAGAGACGGACAGATCGCCGCCCGCACAAAGCAGGCCATTCGGTTCGTCAAGCGCCTGCCCCACCGCCGGAAAGGCGCCAGGTGCCGTCAACCACGGAATCATGTCAGCACTGTGCAGTCTGACTGGAATATGCCGTCAGGTCAGAAAGGACCGACGTCCCGGAGACCTTGTCCTTGGCCTTGCTGCCCATTTCCAGGGAGAGTTTGAACTCGTATTTTTCGAAAAATGCGTCGAATTTCTCGCCCCCCAGCGTGCCGACCGCAAACAACTCGTCGGTCTTCGGATCGTGCTCCAGAAGGATGGAGGCCAGCGGCTGGGGTGCCGGCCCGCTGACCACACGAGCGCCCTGTGTGGGGTCATACACGCTCTTGTCCGCACAACAGGCGATGACCTTGGCACGCGACGTGACGGCGCTCCCGACGCGGGCATCTGCCCGGTAGCTGATGAAGCTGACCTGCTTGGCGGGATACGCGAGCTTGTGCGCACAGATTGCCGAATACGCCACGATGTTCCTTTGGGCCCCAATGCCGCTGACCGAGGAGTAAGTGCCGCCGGACTCCACCTTGAGGGGTGTGGAATCTGAAATGGCTTTGTCCAACTTCAAAAGGAAGCACGGCGTGGAGGCGAACGGGTAGTGGAACACGTAGTTGTGGTTGGCCTTGAGCGAGGCCGCCTTGACGGCGCGCCCATCGGCATCCACAAGCTTCACCCGGGAATAGCGTTTTTCGGCAAGCGGGACGGGTGGGCCAGCGGTTTTGGGGGCAGGCGCGGGATCTTTCGCGTGGGCCTGTGCAGCAGCGCAAGCGGCATTGGCCGTTGAGCCGGCCACACAGATTTCGATGAACTTGCGTCGCTCCATTACACCACGCCTTCGAGAATCTGCACGTCCACTGTCACGCCCGCCTCCACATTGCCCACGTGATCGTGCAGCATGATGAAGCAGTTCGCGTCGGACATCGATTTCAAAATGCCGGAGCCTTGTTCACCGGTGGTGCGCACTTTCCATACGCCGTCATCGGCATACAACACGCCACGCTGAAACTCGGTGCGGCCCGGTGCTTTCTTGATCGGCGAGGTGCACACCGCCTTGAGCAACGGCTGCACCGGCAGCGGATCCACGCCCTGCAACGTGAGCAGTGCATCGCGCACGAACTGATAGAACGTGACCATCACGCTGACCGGATTGCCGGGAAGGCCGAAGAAATGCGCACCGCCAATCTTTCCGTAGGCCAGCGGCCGGCCGGGCTTCATGGCGATTTTCCAGAACACCACTTCGCCCAATTGCTGCAAAAGCTGCTTGACGAAGTCTGCCTCGCCCACGGAGACGCCGCCCGAGGTGATGACGACGTCACCGATGGCGGCGGCGTCGCGGAAAGCCTTTTCAAGCAATGCGGGATCGTCACGCACCACGCCCATGTCGATGACCTCGCAATTCATGCGCGTCAACATGCCGTGGAGGGTGTAGCGGTTGGAATCGTAGATTTCGCCCTCGGCCAGGGTGCTGCCGACGGACTTCAACTCATCACCGGTCGAGAAGAACACCACGCGCAGCTTGCGTGACACCGCCACTTCGCCGATGCCCAAGGAAGCGATCAAACCCAGTTCCGCCGGCTTGACGATGCGGCCTTTGGCCAGTGCCACCGCGCGCTGCTTCAGGTCCTCTCCGGCCTCGCGCACGTTCTGGCCCTTTTTCTGGCCGGGCGCAAACGAAATGGACTTGCCCTGCGCTTGGGCGCGCTCCTGCATGACGACGGTGTCGCAGCCCTCGGGCACCACGCCGCCCGTAAAGATGCGCACGCATTGGCCGGGGCTCACCGCGCCCAGGAACGGCTTGCCCGCAAAACTGGTGCCGACTTCGGACAATGCCGCGCCGCTCGCCAAATCATCAAAGCGCATCGTCCAGCCGTCCATGGCCGAGTTGCGGTGCGCCGGCACATTGACGGGCGAAACGATGTCTTCTGCCAGCACACGGCCCAGTGCGTCGCGAACCGGCACGCGGGCCGTGCCCGCGATGGGCGCCAGGAACTGGTGAATGAACGCACGCGCCTTGGCGACCGGCATGGAATTCGGGTCGTAGTCGTCGGCGCAGGAGGCTTGGGTGATGGTGAGTGGGGGAGTCATGCAGGAAGTTTAGCCGGTGAAAGGTGAGGTCAGCGCTTCGGCTCCATGGCACGGAGTTCCTCGGCGGTATTGATATTGGCGAAGGCCGCCTCCTCGTCATCGAACGCCACTTCGACCACCTTGAGCGTGGCGTACCATTTGTCGATCTTGCGCTGGCCGCTTGCCAGGAAGTCATGGAGGTGGGACGCCAGCGAGGTCTTGGTCAGGCAGAACACGGGATGCGGCTGGTCGAAGGTCTTGGCCACCGCAAGGTCAGCCTTGTGCAAATCGAGTTGCGCGCGCAATCGTGCCACCAGATCCAGCGGCAGGAACGGTGAATCACACGGCGCAGTGACAATCAGTGGATGGCTCGCGTGCGTCATGCCGATGTGCAAACCTGCCAACGGCCCTGCGAAGCCATCGATGGCGTCCGGCACGGCGCGATGACCATAGGCGCCGTAGGTCGCCAGATTGCGGTTCGCATTGATGATGAGTTCGTCGCACTGCGGTCCCAACCGTTCGATCACGTGCGCCACCATCGGCTGGCCGCGGAAAGGCTGCAGGCCCTTGTCCACGTCGCCCATGCGGGAACCGCGGCCGCCCGCGAGGATCAGGCCGGTGATCATGCTCAGAGGGGGTGAAACGGCGCCCACTCGGGGCGCTCGTCGAGGAATGAGTTGGCGTGCGGCGCGCGGTCGAGCGGCCCGGTGAACAAGGCCAGCGGAATGTGCATCTCGTCGGCCCAGCGCGGATCCCGTGCGGACTCAAATCCCACGCGCGTGCCGCAGACCTTGCAGAACTTGCGCCAGGTCTGGGGCGAGGATTCGTAGTTGCAGATCTGGTCTTCCCCGCGCACGAAACGCACCTGGGTCTTCTTGAATCCGGCGAAGGCCACCGAGCCAGCTGCATGGGTGGTGCGGCAGCTTTGGCAAAAACAATGCGCGACGAATCGCGACGGCAGCGTGGCCTCGATCTCCACCGCGCCGCAGTGGCAGCGTGCCGTGACCTTTCCGTCGCTCACCATTGCACCCCCATCGGCGCGGTGTAGGTGTCATCCACCACGTTGCCGGTATTGCGCACCGCGGCCGGCTCGAAGATGAGGATTTCCGCCTCCTCATCGGCCGCCGTGCGGTGTTCCACGCCATGCGGCACGATGACACATTCTCCCGGGCCCATGTCGACGATGCGGTCGCGGAACTCCACGCGGAACCGGCCTTTCCAGACCAGGAACATCTCGTCTTCAGTCTCATGATGGTGCCAAGGGAATTCGCCCTGGACCTTGACCAGCTTCACTTCCTGCCCATTGAGTTCGCCGATGACCTTGGGCCGCCAGTGCTCGCTGAAGAGTGCGAACTTGTCGTCAATGTTGATCTTGTTCATGCGGCTCATTTCATGCCCTCTTGACCAAGCGCTCGTCGCCCGTGAACAACAGGTAGTGCCGATTGACCGCGCGGCCGATCATCGTGATCCCGACCTTCTTGGCAATTTCGTAACCCATCTGCGTCAAGCCCGAGCGCGACACCAGCACGGGGATGCGCATCTGCGCGGCCTTGATCACCATTTCGCTGGTGAGCCGCCCCGTGGTGTAGAAAATCTTGTCCTCGCCTGAAACATCTTCGAGCCACATCCATCCCGCGATGGCATCCACCGCATTGTGGCGGCCGACATCTTCGACGAAGGTCAGGATGTTCTCGCCGTCGGCCAGCGCACAGCCGTGCACGGCACCCGCCTGCTTGTAGATCGACTCGTGCAAGCGCACGTTGTTGAGCAAACCAAAGAGCGTGGACTCCTCCACAAACACGTCACGGCGCAGGGCGATCTTGTCCACTTCCTCCATCAGGTCGCCGAACACCGTGCCTTCGCCGCAGCCGGTGGTCTTGGTGCGCTTGGCCATCTTCTCGTCAAGGTTCTTCAGTCCGTGACGGGTGGTGACCGAGCAGGCATTGACCTCCCAATCGACTTGTACGGAAACAATGTCGTCGATCGCATCGACCAGCCGCTGATTGCGCAAGTACCCCAGCACCAGCGCCTCAGGCGCGGCACCCAACGTCATGATGGTGAGGATCTCGCGCTTGTCGATGTAGATCGTCAGCGGATGTTCGCCGGCGATGGGGGTGGGTTTGAGCGCGCCGGTTTCATCACGGGCATCGACCGTGAAGGTCGCGGGACGGGCGGCGTTTGTGAGGGTGGGGCGGTGGGGCATCGGAAGATATTATTTGCTGTCGCACCGGAGCAAGTGCGGGGAGACAGTCGATAGTGAAGCGGCAAACTCAAGCACTGGCGCGGCGGCTGGGTCCAAAATGGCTGGAAAGCCGCATCCACACTGGACTTTCATGCCTTGATGCCACGCAACCAGGTCACCACCGGCATCGCCGCTTCCAGGGTCTCAGCGATCTTGCCCGGCAAGCCTTTCGGCGAGCGTTTGGCAAGATCGAACGTGGTTTCGCAGAAATAGTTGCGGTTCATGAGGTAGGCCGCGTGGGGGTGTTCTTTGTCGTATCCCTTCGGCACGCGCGTCATGCGTTCTTCGTCGGAGAGGTCGCCGTAGGTCTTTTTGAATGCCGGGTCCTTCAGTGCCTTCGTCAGCAGCGCCGGCTGGGCGACGATGTGGTCGCGAATCTTCTTCAACACGTCCGGCGGCGGATTGTAGATGCCCGAGGCCACGAGCAGTGTTCCGTGGTGATCGATGTGAAAGTAGTGCACGGGCCGGGTCTTGTCGTTCATGTTTCGCAAGCCCACCACGGCGCCCATGTGGGTCTTGTACGGCAGCTTGTCCTTGGAAAAGCGCACGTCGCGGTAGATGCGGAACACCGCCTTTTTGGGCTCGAATGGCGGCAGGTTTTTATCGAACTTGCGCACTCGCACGCCGACGTCCGCGACCAGGTCCTCGAACTCGGCCTTGAGGATGTCGTACTGCGGCTTGTTGTGAAGGAACCAAGGGCGGTTGTTGTTTTCCGCGAGACCGCCAAGGAATTGGAGGAGGGAGGGGAGGTGCATGCGAGTGATCTTGCCAATCAGTTCAAGTGTATGTCCGTTCGATTCGGATAAATATAGAGCTTGTCGCCCTCAAAACTGTGCCTTGGAACAAACAGATTCCTGCTAGGTAACCAGTGTTGAGCACCATCAACTTTAGTCTTAACCATCGAACGTCCAATGAAGTCATAAACGTGATCCATCCTGCAGGTTTCTTGAAAGCCTCCCCAACCAACGTAGTCCTCCCGGCTACCCGGTGCGACGAGCTGCAATTTGCATCCAAATCTGGTGTCGATGTTGTAAAAAACAAAGTAGCCCGGATTCGCTGACCTCCAAACCGACGAGACTCCGGGAGGTAACAATTCAGGATCAAACGCGCTTTTGGCGTAGAGCTCCCTTCGATATGTCGACGCATTGCCACTCGCATCAACATGACGATATACAGCAACCGGGATGAACTCACCGGTGGTTGTTTCATTGAAAGTCATCATCTGGCCAGGCATTAGCTTAGAAATGTCGAGACCGATTTGATTTGGAAGTTTTTCGGCAGAAGGCCACATTGAAAGGAGGCCGGCAGCGACCAATCCGCCCGCGATGATCACGAAGATCAAAAGGAGCGACCCAAAGAGCAACTTTTTTGTATGGGTCGTCGTTGGAGTCAAATTGGCCTGCAAGCGCTACCCCCCAATAAAACTCATCTCCACCTTCCGCCCCTTGGCGGTCTCGGCGGTGCGAATTTCCGAGTAGCGGTCCGCGCGTTGCAGCCAGATCGCGCTCAATGCATCGCGCAACAGGGAATCATCAGCGCCGCCGCGCAGCAGTTTCTTGAGGTCATAGCCCTTGGCGGCGAACAGGCACGTGAACAACTGCCCGTCGGTGGATAGCCGCGCGCGCGTGCAGGTGGCACAGAAGGCTTGCGTCACCGAGGAAATCACGCCGATTTCGCCGCTACCGTCGGCATAGCGCCAGCGTTCCGCCACCTCGCCGTCGTAATTCGCGTCGATGGCCTGCAGCGGAAATTCGGCATGGATGCGTCGCACGATTTCGGCCGAGGGGATGACGTCGTCCATGCGCCAGCCGTTGGTGGCGCCGACGTCCATGAACTCGATGAAACGCACGATGTGGCCGCTGCCCTTGAAATGCCGCGCCATGTCGAGGACCTGGTGGTCGTTCACGCCGCGTTTGACCACCATGTTGATCTTGATCGGGCCAAGGCCCACCGCCGAAGCTGCATCGATCGCCTCGAGCACCTTGGCCACAGGAAAGTCTGCGTCGTTCATGGCGCGGAAGGTGGCGTCGTCGAGCGAATCCAGACTCACGGTGATGCGCTGGAGACCGGCGTCCTTCAAGGCGCGCGCCTTGGCCTTCAGCGCGGAGCCATTGGTGGTTAACGCAATGTCGATGCCGGGCAACGCCGCAGTCAACTGCGCAATCAGCCCTTCAATCCCCTTTCGCAACAGCGGCTCGCCACCCGTGAGGCGAATTTTTTCTACACCAAGCCCGTGCGCCACGCGCGCCACGCGGACGATTTCCTCGAAGGTCAGGAGCTCGTCGTGCGGCAGGAAGTCGTAGCCGTCATGGAACACGTCGCGCGGCATGCAGTACGTGCAACGAAAATTGCAGCGGTCGGTGACCGAGATGCGCAAGTCACGCAGCCGCCGGCCGCGCGTGTCGGCGGGCAGGCCGGTCGCAGCGGTTCGCAATGCCGGGATCGGCAACGTGTTGACAGACTGGATCGGGATGATGCGTTCGGACATGTTGAAAGGATAGCGCCAATTCCGCGGCTCCCCGCGCGCGTGCAGAGCCGGTAACATCACGGCATGTCCCGTCCCGCCTTTCCCTTGTCCGTCGTCATGGAACGCATCGCCACGGAAAATCGCTGGCAGAGCGAGAAGTGGCAATTGGCCGGCGTCTTGCCCGGGGAGGCAGAACCGCGCACGGTGCTCGTCGACCGGCCGGGCTTGTTGCAGATCCGCCATGGCGGGTTTGCGGCCGAGTTGTTCAAGGACGAGGCCGAGGGGTATTACCTCAATGTGGTGGCCCCCGAACCGCGCGTGTTCGTGGCTTGGCGCTTGGATGAGGAAGCAAATGAAGCCCGGCCGCATCTGGTGACGCTCTCTTACAACGAGGCGGCGCGCTGGATGGATGCGCAGGAATCGGTGGAAAGCGTGCCCGTTCCACCGGACCTCCTGGCCGCGCTGGCCGAATGGGTGCAAGCCAACTACACCCCGCCGGAAAAGAAGCAGCGCGTACGGCCAAAGTCGTTTGAATCCAAGGAAGGACGCTACCGCGGCGGCATGAAATGAGCGCCATCGACGACAAACCGGAAGAGGGGGGATTTCTCTCGCGCTGGTCGCGCCGGAAATTGGAAGCGCGGCAGGCACAGCCGGCGACGCCAAATGCCAATCCACGGCCGGAGAACCCCAGCACCGATGCGGCAGCTGGGCTGAATGTGCCCCAAACGGCAAGCCAGACGGGGACTTCGTCATCCGCGCCCATGGCGCCGCCGCCACTGCCCCCGCTGGAGTCGCTCACGCCCGACGCGGATTTCTCGCCGTTCATGGCCAAGGGCGTCGAAAAGAATGCCCGCAATTCGGCGTTGAAAACGCTGTTCACCGACCCGCACTTCAACAAGATGGATGGACTGGACGTGTACATCGACGACTACACCCAGCACACGCCCATTCCCATGGAGATGTTGAGGTCACTCAAGCAGGCGCAGATGCTGTTTGCCGACGAGAAGCCTGACGCGCAGAACGCCGCGGCGGGATCGGGTGTTGTGGATCCCTCTGAGGCCAAGATTGATTCGGCCAACGCGAATGAGCGTTTACCCGCATTGGTTGCGGTCGCGGAAGCGCCGGCGTTGGAATCGCCCCATGGCGCTCCCGCAGGATCCGGCGTCGACGTCGAGAGCGATCTTCCCATTGCCCGTCAAACAGTAAAAAACAACCCGTAATGCATAGCGGCATTTTTGCCGCCATTGCAGACCATAATCGGCCCCACAAGATACCGTTCAAAAGCGAGCGGTGCCCCACGAGGAGAGTGGTTTGAGCCGATGCGAAAGAGGCGTGGCGCGGTGATCGAGTCCGCCGCAATCGAACACGCAAAGCGCGCCGCCATGGATGCGTTGGCAGCGCTGTCACCTTTTGAACCCGTTGCGCGCGTTGAATACCGCTCGGTGGGCCGGCTGCTGGTGGTGACGGATCGCGTTCCACCGGTTGAAGCGCTCGAATCACTCGGGGCGACGCTCACGGTTTCGGTGTTGTGGACCGGCCGGCCCGACGCCTTGCCGAAATTGTCCGTCGAACATCAGGCGGGCAAGTTGCTCTCATTGACCGGATTCCTCGGCGCGTTTGAGCTGACGTTTGAGTCGCCGGGCGCTGCACCGCGCGTGGCGCCCTTCGATTTGGTGCTGGACCTTCAGGACGCTGCCGCGATACGCGCCGAGCAGCCCCCGCAGGGCTACTTCCATGCGCCCAATGCTGAAACTCTGGATGCAGCGCTGGCTGCGTTACCCGAGATGACGGGTGAATTCGAGAAGCCCAAGTTTTTTGCGTTCAAGGAATCGCTTTGCGCGCACAGCCGATCGAAGAAGACCGGCTGCACGCAATGCATCGATATTTGTTCCACCGGTGCTATTCGTTCCGCAGGCGATGTCGTTGCAGTGGATCCGCACCTCTGCATGGGGTGCGGCGCCTGCGCTACTGTCTGTCCATCCGGGGCAATGCGTTATCAATACCCGCGGGTGGCCGATCGCGGCGTGCAATTGAAAACGCTGTTGCAGGTTTGGCGTCGCGAGGGCAAGGGGCAGGTTTCTGCGCCGATTGTCCTGTTTCAAAATGACACGGACGGTGCCGGCGCCCTGGAAACGGCCGGCGATGGCCTTCCGGGATCCGTGCTTCCTTTGCAGGCGTGGCATGTGGCCTCGATCGGTCTGGACGTATTGCTGGGTGCTGTCGCCTATGGTGCCGGACATGTCGCCATCTTGGCCGTGGGAAGTGAAACGCCGGCGTATCGCGCGGCGTTGCAGCGCGAAATCGACCTGGCGCAGGTATTGCTCGGCGCGTTGGGATACCAAGGGCGCCACTTTTCATTGATCAATCGCCCCGCAGAACTGGCGTCCATCGCGCCTGCGCAAGTCCCGCAGGTGCCCGGCGGGTTCAATTTGTCCAACGACAAGCGCACGACAATCGAATTCGCGATGGAGCATTTGCTGGCCCACGCCCCATCGAAACCCGAGTTGATCCCGCTGAAAAAGGGCAGCCTGTTCGGCGCCATCGTTGTGGACACGAAAAAATGCACGCTTTGCCTGGCCTGTGCGGGGGCGTGTCCGGAGTCCGCGTTGATGGATGCCGGACCGGATGCCGAACAGCCGGCGCTCAAGTTTCTCGAGCGCAACTGTGTGCAGTGCGGACTGTGCGAAAGCACGTGTCCGGAGCAGGCGATCCGGTTGGAGCCGCGATTGCTGCTCACTGCAGAGCGCAAGCGCGAAAGGGTGCTCAACGAGGCGGAGCCGTTCAACTGCATCACCTGCGGCAAGGTGTTGGGCACGCGCCAGATTGTCGACGCCATGCTGGGGCGCCTGAAGGGACATTCGATGTTTCAGGCGGAAGGTGCGTTGAAACGCCTGCAGATGTGTGCCGACTGCCGCGTCGTGGACATGATGTCTTCCAAGGATGAAATGTCCATCCTGACCGGGAGGCCGATGACATGAACGTGGCCGCCGCCCAATCGGTGACGTTTGAATCGCCGCGCTTGGTCGCGCCGGAGGACCAGGTGCGGGCCGACTATTACGGCTTGTTGTCGGCCTTGTTTTATGGCGCGCCGGATGACCGCCTCTTGCAGGCGATTACCGTGTCTGCGGGGCCGGAAGGCGGGGGCGAACTCGCCAGTGCGTGGCAGGCGCTTGCGGAAGCGTCCGCGGTGATTCCGCAAGAGGCGCTCGCGGAGGAATACCAGACCCTTTTCGTCGGCATCGGGCGCCCGCCGGTCATGCTGTTCGGATCTTTCTACCTTGCCGGATTCATGAATGAAAAGCCGCTCGCCGAATTGCGGACGGAATTGACGCGCCTTGGATTCACGCGGTCTGACCACGCCAACGAAACCGAGGACCACCTCGCCGCGCTGTGCGACGTGATGCGCGTCCTCATCACGGGAAATCTGTCCATGCCACCGGCCACGCTGGGCGAGCAGCGGCGTTTTTTTGACGCCCACCTCAAGCCGTGGGCCGCCAAATGCTGCGATGCAACAACCGCAAACGAGAAAGCCAACTATTATCGGAAAGTGGCTGCCTTTGCGCGGGCGTTTTTCGAGATTGAAATACTAGCGTTCGACATGCCGTAATTCCTGAAATCAACCCGTCTTCCGATTCGAGGAGTGCACCATGAAACCAGAGAACAAACGCCGATCATTCTTGTTGGGAGCCACCGTGGGGAGCGCAAGCGCCGTCGCGGCTGTCGTTTCCGGTGGCAACGTGCAAAAGATTGCTGAGATCGCGAAGGGCGCCGAAGCAAAGCCCAAGGGTTATCACGAGACAGACCACATCCGTCAGTACTACGACACGACGCGCATCTAGGAGGCCACCATGCTGCTCACCAAGAAATCCAATTCCGTGCAGCGCAGTGCTGCGTCCGGGTTCGCTTCCAGCCTCAATGCATCGATCGGCACCATCGATCGCCGGGCGTTCCTGCGCAAATCGGGGCTGACGGCCGGTGCAGGCGCCTTTGCGGCTGCGCTGCCGCTGTCGATGATGAAAAAGGCCGAGGCCGGCGCGGCGGCAGGCGCGGGCGGCGATGTGCAGATCAAACGGACCGTGTGCACGCACTGCTCGGTGGGCTGTGCGATCGACGCGGTGGTCCAGAACGGCGTCTGGGTCCGCCAGGAACCGGTGTTCGATTCACCGATCAACCTGGGCGCGCACTGCGCCAAGGGCGCTTCGGTCCGCGAACACGGCCACGGCGAGCATCGGCTCAAGTACCCGATGAAGCTCGTCAATGGCAAGTACAAGCGCATCAGCTGGGAAGAGGCCTACAACGAGATCGGCGACAAGCTGAAGGCCATTCGCGACGACAAGACCAAGGGACCGGACTCGGTGTATTGGGTGGGCTCGTCCAAACACAACAACGAGCAGGCGTACTTGATGCGGAAGTTCGTGTCGCTGTTCGGGTCCAACAACTGCGACCACCAGGCGCGCATCTGCCACTCCACCACCGTGGCTGGCGTGGCCAACACGTGGGGGTATGGTGCGATGACCAACTCCTACAACGACATGCAAAACACCAAGTGTGCGATGTATATCGGCTCGAACGCTGCCGAGGCGCACCCGGTGTCCATGCTGCACATGCTGCACGCCAAGGAGACCGGCGCGCGCATGATTGTGGTGGATCCGCGCTTCACGCGCACCGCGGCAAAGGCCGACCAGTACATTCGCATCCGTTCGGGCACGGATATCCCGTTCCTGTTCGGCATGATCTGGCATATCTTCAACAACGGCTGGGAAGACAAGCAGTACATCAATGACCGCGTGTTCGGCATGGACAAGGTCAAGGATGACATCATGAAGAAGTGGCATCCGAAGGCCGTGGAAGAGGCTTGCGGCGTGCCCGAGGCGGAGGTCTATGCAGCGGCCGAAGCGATGGCCAAGAACCGGCCTTCGACCATCGTCTGGTGCATGGGCCAAACCCAGCACACCATCGGCAACGCCATGGTGCGTGCCTCGTGCATCCTGCAACTGGTGCTGGGCAACATCGGCGTGTCGGGCGGGGGCGCCAACATTTTCCGCGGGCACGACAACGTGCAGGGCGCCACCGACGTGGGCCCCAATCCGGATTCTTTGCCGGGGTACTACGGCATCGCGGAGGGCTCGTGGAAACACTGGGCCAAGGTTTGGAACGTCGATTACGAATGGCTGAAGGGCCGCTTCGCCTCCAAGGCCATGATGGAAAAACCCGGCATGACGGTGTCGCGCTGGATCGACGGCGTGCTGGAAGACGCCGACAAGATGGACCAGGAAAACTCCATCAAGGCGATCGTCTATTGGGGCCACGCACCCAATTCGCAGACCCGCGGCCTGGACATGAAGAAGGCGATGGAGAAGGTCGACCTCATGGTCATCATCGACCCGTATCCGACGGCGGCGGCAGCGATGCCCGACCGGCAGGACGGTGTGTACCTGTTGCCCGCCTCCACACAGTTCGAATGTGCCGGCAGCGCGACCGCATCGAATCGTTCGATCCAATGGCGCGAAAAAGTCATTGAGCCGGTGTTCGAGTCCCGTCCCGACCACGCGATCATGTACCAGCTTGCGGCCAAGCTCGGGTTTGCGGACCAGTTGGTCGGCAAGCGCGACGGCAAGCAGAACATTGCCGTGACGAATACGAAGTACGGCCCCGAGCCTGTCGTGGAGGACATCCTGCGTGAAATCAACAAGGGCACCTGGACCATTGGCTACACGGGACAAACGCCCGAGCGGCTCAAGGCCCACATGCGTCACATGGATGCGTTCGACGTGAAGACCCTGCGTTGCACGACCGATGTGGTGGACAAGGAGACCGGCTACAACATGAATGGCGACTACTTCGGGTTGCCGTGGCCGTGTTACGGCAATGCGGCGCTCAAGCACCCGGGCTCGCCGAACCTTTACGACACCAGCAAACATGTGATGGACGGCGGCGGCAATTTCCGCGCGAATTTTGGCGTCGAGCGCGACGGCATCTCGCTGTTGGCCGCTGACAACTCGCACTCCAAGGGTGCCGACATCACCACCGGCTATCCGGAGTTCGACCACGTGCTCATGAAGAAACTGGGCTGGTGGTCGGAGTTGAGCGAGGAAGAACAAAAGGCTTGCGAAGGCAAGAATTGGAAGACCGACACCACGGGCGCCATGATGCGCGTGATCATGAAGAACCATGGCTGCCACCCCTTTGGCAACGCCAAGGCGCGCGCTGTGGTGTGGAACTTCCCGGACGGCATTCCGCAACACCGTGAACCGATCTACAGCCCGCGTCCGGACCTTGTTGCAAAGTACCCGACGCACAAGGACGAAAAAGTGTTCTGGCGCCTGCCGACGATGTATCAGTCGATCCAGGAAAAGAACAAGGACATCAGCAAGGAATTTCCACTGGTGCTCACGTCCGGCCGCCTGGTCGAGTACGAGGGTGGAGGCGACGAAACGCGCTCCAATCCGTGGCTTGCCGAATTGCAGCAGGAGAACTTCATCGAAATCAACCCGAAGGATGCAGAAGCACGCGGCATCAAGAACAACCAGCACGTCTGGGTAAAGTCTCCCACCGGCGCGCAAATCCGCGTGAAGTCCCTGGTGACCGAGCGCGTGGCGTCTGGCACCACGTTCATTCCGTTCCATTTCGCCGGGCACTGGCAAGGGAAAGACTTGCTCAACAAGTATCCGGAAGGCGCGGCACCGATTGTGCGCGGCGAGGCGGTCAACACCGCCACCACCTACGGATATGACCGGGTGACGATGATGCAAGAAACCAAGACCACGCTGTGCCAGGTAGTGGCAGCCTAACCCCGGACGAACAGGAGAACATCATGGCTCGAATGAAATTCATCTGTGACGCCGAGCGCTGCATTGAGTGCAACGGCTGTGTGACTGCGTGCAAAAGCGAGCACGAGGTGCCTTGGGGTGTGAATCGCCGCCGCCTGGTGACCGTCAATGACGGATTGCCCGGGGAGCGTTCGATCTCGGTCGCATGCATGCACTGTACCGATGCCCCCTGCATGGCGGTGTGCCCGGTGGACTGTTTTTACAAGACCGAAGAAGGCGTGGTCCTGCACGACAAGGATCTGTGCATCGGCTGCGGCTACTGCTTCTATGCCTGCCCGTTCGGTGCGCCCCAGTTCCCGCAGGCTGGCGCCTTCGGCCTGCGCGGCAAGATGGACAAGTGCACGTTCTGTGCCGGCGGACCGGAAGCCAATAACACCGAGGTCGAGTTCAAGAAATATGGCCGTAACCGTCTGGCGGAAGGCAAGCTTCCGGCCTGCGCGGAAATGTGCTCGACCAAGGCTTTGCTTGCTGGTGATGGCAACGTGATTGCCACGATCTACAAGCAACGCGTGGCGACGCGCAAAAAAGGGCCGGAGGTCTGGGGCTGGAAGATGGCCTACAAGGAAGACGGCAACATCGCTGCAGCCGAGGTGAAATCATGATGGCTCGCATCGCAATCCTGGCCGTTGCAATGTCGCTCACCGCGTGCGGAGAAGTCGACCAAAAGGCCAAGACTGAAAAAATCTACGCGGGGAAAAAAGACGAGCGCGCCTCGGATGGCGCTGCGTTTGGCGGCGACAAGAAGAAGTGGGAAGCCAAGCTTGCCGAGCGCAGCGTTGCGCAAAACGAATACGCGCGTACCGACAACAAGAAATAGGAGAACCGAGACATGAAGCTCAATGGAAGCTGGTCCCGCGCCGCAGCACTCGCGTTCGCGGCGTTGGGGTTCTCAATGGCGGCATGGTCGCAAGCGCCGGCCAAGGCTGACGCGAAAGCGGATGCGGCAAAGCCGGCGGCTGCTGCCCCTGCCCCCGAGGCCGCCAAGGCACCCCCCGCATTGCCGCCCAACAGTACCGCGGCGGTAGGCTGGAACAAGCCACCGGATTGGTCCAAGGTGGAGCAATTGCCGCAATACGCCTCGGTGCCGGGACGTGAAGCCAATGTGTTGGTCGAGGATCATGGCCAGAAGTGGCGCGAAGTGCGCAATGGGCCGGTGACCTCTTACGGCGGTTGGCTCTTGTTGATCGTCCCCGCCGTGCTGATCCTGTTCTACCTGTTGAAGGGGCCGTTCAAGTTGCATGACGCGCCCACCGGCAGGTTGATCGAGCGCTTCAACAGCCTTGAGCGCATGACGCACTGGACGGTGGCGATTACCTTCATGATTCTTGCCATTTCGGGCATCTTCATCCTGTTCGGCAAGTATTTCCTGATGCCGGTCATCGGTGCTTCCGCATTTGCCGCGATCACCACGCTGGGAAAGACCCTCCACAATTTTGTCGGGCCGCTGTTCATGTTTTCGCTGATCGCGATGTTCTTCATCTACGTGAAGGACAACTTCATGAACGGGTCGGACTTTGTCTGGTTGTCCCGTTTTGGCGGCATGTTGTCCGGGACTGAAATACCCTCCGGCCGCTTCAATGGGGGAGAGAAAGCCTGGTTCTGGTTCGGAAGCGTGGTGCTGGGTGCCGTGATCTGCATTTCCGGGTTGATCCTGCTGTTTCCCAACTGGAATACGGCGCGCGAAACGATGGCCTCCGCCAACGTGTTCCACGCGGTCGGCGCGGTCATCTTTATCGCGGCGGCATTGGCCCATATCTACATGGGCTTGGCCACCGAGGGCGCCTACAAGGGGATGCGCGAAGGCTTTGTCGATGAAACCTGGGCCAAGGAGCATCACGCGCTCTGGCTGGACGAAGTCAAGGCCGGCAAGACAGGCCATGCCGGCGGTGCGCAGGCGCAACCGGCTGCTGGCGACGACTGAGGACCCCCATCATGAAAAAACAATCACTGTTGACCGCTGGCCTCGTCGCTTTTGCCCTAAACGCCGCAGCAAAACTTCCGGCCCCGCCACCGCCCACGCCGGAGCAAGCCGCTGCTGCGGCCGCAAAGGCCGAAAAGGACAAGGCCACCGCTGAAAGGAACAAGGCGGATCAGGCCCGGTATGAGGATCTCGCCGTCAAGAATTTTCAGGCCAACATGAAAAAGGCCGGCAAGCCGATTCCCAAGCCGACGCCAATTGCCGTCGCCGCAGCGCCTGCACCGGCTGCTGCGCCGGCCAAGTCGCCGCCTCCCAAGAAGTAGAACGCAGCATCCGTTTCATCCGAACATTTTCTGAGCCTATTCCATGAAAAAAGTATTGCTAGCCGTTTCCATTGCCACCCTGTTTGGTGCTTGTGCGCAATTCGGCGGCGGGCCCACCCCGACTGCCGAGGCAAAACTCGAGTCCACAAAGGGCAATACAGCCTCCGGGACAGTGACATTCACACAGGTGGGCGATAAGGTCCGCGTGGAGGCCCGCGTTTCAGGCTTGAAGTCCAATGCCGAACATGGATTCCATATTCATGAGAAGGGTGACTGCAGCTCGGGCGACGGCATGAGTACGGGTGGACACTTCAACCCGGGGGGCAAGCCGCACGGCCATCACGGCACCATGGAACGACATGCCGGCGATTTGCCGGCGCTCAAGGCCGACGCCAACGGCCATGCAACGCTGGATGTGACGATGGATATCATCACCGTGACGGCTGGGCCGGCCAGCGTCGTGGGGCGTGGCATGATCGTCCATCGCGATCCGGATGATTACAAGACCCAGCCAACGGGCAATGCAGGCCCCCGGATTGCTTGCGCGGTAATTGCGGCAAAATAAGCCTTCCCGTAATCAGGGGATCGCGCGACGCCCGGACCCACCGGGCGTTGTTGCTTTTGCGTATGATGCAATGCGTTGTGGATACTGAAATCCAATTTCGCGCCCGCTGCGTATGACGCTATCGGGGTTTGGTTCAATCATTGAGGAGATGAAGATGAAAGCGATCAAGTGGGGAATTCTGGCCTTGGCCATTGCCGGATGTGCGCAGACCCCGCCACCGGCGCCTACGCCAAAACTGAACGACGGTGACTTGGCGATCCCTGCCAATTACAAGAGTTGGGCCGCCCGCATGGAAGTCCAGCGGGCCGACGTGAAGCAGGTGCGCGACGTTTACCTGAATGACGCGGGCGCCAAGGCACCCAAGGGCGGCAAGTACGCCAACGGCGCGGTTTCTGTCATGGAACTTTATGCCGCCAAGCTGGGCGCGGACGGCAATCCGGAGAAGGGCGCGGACGGCAAGATGATCAAGGACAAGCTGCTCAAGGTTTTTGTGATGGGCAAGGGGGAGGGCTGGGGCGCAGATGCTTCCAACGCCCCGAAGAATGGCGACTGGGTGTATTCGGCCTATCTGGCGGACGGCAAGAAGGCGCCGGATCCGATCGGTCCTTGCCGCAACTGCCACTTGAACAATATTGGCGAAGCCAAGGATTACGTGGCGAGCTACACGTATTTCGACTCGAAGAAATAGGCTTGGCGCTTTGGTCCGCATAAAACCCCGCCATGTGCGGGGTTTTGTCTTTTGGTGATCGTATTCGATGACGCCAAGGCTGCGAGATAATAGCGGCGTTCAAAACACTGACCCCTAATCGGAGGAATTCATGGGAGCCATCTTTCAGTCCTTGCAGCGCACGATCATTGCCGGTGTCGTGCTGCTCGTCATCATGGTCGCGTTGACGACCGCTTTGTCCCCCGCCAATGTCGCTTTCGGCTCGCATGCCTGGGGTGCGTTTGTCATGCGCTGGTTGCACGTGGTGTTTGGCGTGCTTTGGATCGGCCTGTTGTGGTACTTCAATTTCGTGCAGATCCCCTCGATGCCCAAGATCCCGGACGAACAGAAGCCGGCCATCTCCAAGGTGATTGCACCGACCGCCCTGATGTGGTTCCGCCACGCGGCCTTGTGGACAGTCATCACGGGCTTGGTGCTGGCCACGATGAACGGCTATGTCGTCCAGGCATTGACCTTGCAACGTCCGTTCACGCCGATCGGCATCGGCATGTGGATGGCCCTGATCATGGCCTACAACGTCTGGTTCATCATCTGGCCGAACCAGAAACGTGCATTGGGCATTGTCCAAGTGGATGCGGATACCAAGGCGAAGTCCGCACGCATGGCCATGCTGACGTCGCGCTTCAACACCATGTTCTCCATCCCGATGCTGTTCTGCATGGTGGCGCAGCAAAACGGCGGCTTCTGATTCCACGGTTCGGAACTTCATGAACACCCGCGGCGCAAAGGCTGTCCTTTGCGCCGTTTTTGTTTTGGTGTCCGGCTGTGCGGCGCTGGGGCCGGACCGGCCCGAGGCGCGGTCGCCCGTCATTGCGCTTTTTTCAGACTCCGACCCGGGGGCCAAATTGCCGAGGGGCTGGCACCCTTGGACACTGTCGCGCTTCAAGCGCCTCACGCAATTTCACCTCGTTCGCGGTGACGATGGACATGTGGTCGTGCAGGCCGATGCCGATGATTCTGCGTCCGGCCTGATCAGCCACTTGGATGTCAACCCGCAGCGAACGCCGTGGCTGTCCTGGCGATGGAACGTTCCCGACCTGATTGATGCCGCCGACAATACTCGCGCCGTGTCTGAAGATTCGCCGGTGCGCATCGTGGTGTCCTTCGACGGCGACCGCAGCAAGCTTGATGTCGAGGAACAAGCCATCGCGCAGCGCGTCAAACTGCTGACCGGGCGGGAATTGCCCTACGCAACCCTCATGTATATCTGGGAGAACCGACGACCAGTCGGCGAGGTGATTCCCAGTGCGCATACCTCCCGCATCAAAATGATCGTGTCGGAAACCGGGGAAGCCCGCGAGGGACATTGGCTGAATTTCTCGCGCAACGTGGTCGAGGATTTTCAGCGCGCCTTCGGCGAGCCGCCGGGGCGGATCCGTTCTGTGGGAATCATGACCGACACCGACAACACGGGCATGAAAACGCGTGCGTATTACGGGGACATTAAGTTTTCGGCTTCCCAACCGACAGATGGCGGGTCCCCATTTCTCAAGGAATCAAAATGATCGGTGTGCAAACTGCGCTTGAAACCACCACGCTGGCCGGCGGGTGTTTCTGGTGCCTGGAGGCCGTGTTCGACGATGTCGAGGGCGTGCACGATGTGGTTTCCGGGTACATGGGCGGGCAAGTCGTCAATCCCGGCTACGAAGCGGTGTGCCGCGGCACCACGGGCCACGCAGAAGTGGTGCAGGTGAAATTTGATCCCGCCGTCATCGGGTTCCGCGACTTGCTGGCCATTTTCTTTGCCATCCACGATCCGACCACGCTGAATCGCCAGGGCAATGATGTGGGCACGCAATACCGCTCCGCCATCTTTGCCCACTCGCCCGAACAAGGCGCTGCCGCGCGCGAGGTCATTGCCAACCTGCAAGGACAGGTGTGGGACGATCCGATTGTCACCGAAGTCGTCGACGCCAGCGTGTTTTATCCGGCGGAGGATTACCATCAGGAGTACTTCAAGCGGAATCCCCATCAAGGCTATTGCATGGCGGTGGTGTCGCCCAAAGTCTCCAAATTCCGCCAGAAGTTCTCCGAGCGCCTGAAGAAGCGCTGACCGTTTGCGGTCGGGCGGGATGGCCGGGAGGAAGGCTGCGTCGGTCGCGCTTGAACCGCTAGCTCACCAGACGCCGAATCTTGCGGGACATGCCCACGCGGCCTTCGACGAAGGATTCATGGTTGCGCTCGATCTGGCGCAGGTCATATACGTAGTTCACCATCATGCCAAACGACTGCGCCAGCCCCTTGGGGGATAAATCAGCTTGCGGGTTGATTCGCTCGAGGCGCGCGCCGTTGTTGAGGTGGAAGCGCGCGACCGGGTCGGAATTGACGCCTGTCGATTTGCCGGACTCGGACAAATAGGTCGCGCAAAGCAGTTCCAGATCTGCTTGTGAAGCGGGTGGGTCGGTGCGGTTTGCCGTGCCGTCTTGAGACGCGTGAGCGCGCAGCCGGTGGACGGCGTCACGGGTTTTCTGGCTGTGATTGGCGAAGCTCGCACTCCCTGAAGCCACATGATCCACCCAGCGGCGGAAACCGGGAATCGGTGAAAGCGTGCAGAACTGTGTGATGGCCGCGAACTCGTCTGCCAGCTGCAATGCCACCTGCTTGATCAGGAAATTCCCCAACGAAACACCGCGCAGGCCGGGCTCGCAGTTGCTGATGCCATAGAAGACAGCGGTGCGGTAGGCATGCGCGTGGGCCTTGGGTCCCGCGACATCCAGCAAGGGTGCCACCGCTGCGGGCATCTCGGCCAGCAGCGCCACCTCCACAAAAATCAACGGCGCATGAGGAAGAACCGGGTGGAAGAACGCAAAACAGCGCCGATCATCCTGCAAACGGCGCCGGAGGTCGTCCCAGCCGCGAATGGCATGCACGGCTTCATGCCGGATCAATTGCTCGAGCAAGGCGGCGGGCGTGTTCCAGTCCACGCGTACCATCTGCAGGAATCCCGGATTGAACCAGGAAGACAGCAAATGCTGGAAGTCGTCATCGACCTGCGCAAGGTCCGGGTCCACACGCAGCGCATCGAGCAAGGCTTCGCGCATCGAAACGATCGCGCGCGTGCCGCCGGGTGCGCGGTTGAGCCGCCGCAACAGCTCCTGCCGGGGCGGCTCCGTTGCGGCCGTCAGGGCGCGCAAGTTTTTTGACGAGCGATCCCGCGCATAGGCTTCCGCGGCTGCAAGTGCGCGGCGCGCATCCGGCGCGAAGCGCTTTTGCAGTGCCTGGAAAAACTGGTGTTGCTCCTCTGCATTCAGGCGTGCATACGCTGCCAGGGTCGCCTGCGCACGCGTCCGGAGCGAGGCTTCCCCGCGCTCGGAGAGCAACTCCTTGCAGGCCGTCACCAGCAGCTTCACCGCCCGGCTCTCGGCTTTTCGCGGGCGGGTGCGGGCCGTCATGGGCTGGACGCGGAAGGGGTCATGGTGGGGTAACGCTTGAACGGATTGTGCGCGGACATATAGGAACGTGCCATGAGGATATCCCCCACATGGCTCCCTATAATCGGCACGTATGGAAAAACCGCTTTGCAATCCATGAATTCCCGCGAGGCCCTCGAGGCCTGGCGGAGGCAATCGGCATTTGTCGCCACGGGTCCGGCGGCAGGCAATCTGACCCTCGGCAAGGTCCGCGTCGATGGCCGTGACGGGTTGGGTGCGGTGATCGAGCCACGGCTGGCCAGTGGCGCCTTGGGAGTGGTGGAGTGCGAGAAGCTGGCCAGCGCATTCAAGGTGACGGCCGCCACGCGCCAACCCTTGCTCCTGTGGATTGATTCCGCCGGAGCGCGGGTTTCGGAAGGCTTGCCGGCGCTCGGGGCGTTTCGCAGGATGTACGCGGCGGCGCTGAAGGCTGCGGCATCCGGTGTGCCGATTACTGCCGTGTGTGGCACGCATTGCTTTGGCGGCGCAAGCATGCTGGCGGCTCTGGCAGGCGTGCGGTATTACTGTGCGAACACTCGCTTTGCGATGAGCGGCCCGGCGATCCTCGCACAGACGGCCGGGCTCTCGAATACCGATGAGATGTTCCAGGCCATGGCGCAAGCCGCCATTGGCATGCAAGGGCGAATGGCGATTGCGCCGACCGAGCGCCGCTTTGTTGGCGATACGTTTGCGTTATCCGCAGTGTCTACACTGGTGGATCGCCACACGATGCTTCATGCGAGGTTGAACCACGGCAACCGGATGCCGAAAGTCACGGCGCCGGAACCTGTGCGTCGGAAAGATTTTGAAAAGCTCTATGCGGCGGGTTATGAGGTCCATCAATCCCATTCGTTGCTGACCGGCAGTGGAATCCGTGATGGGAAGCGCTGCCAGATCGTCGGCTGGACCGGAGGTGGCGGCATGGGCGCGGGGGATGCGTGGCAATTCGCCGACGCCGTTATGAAGCGTGACGACGCGTTTGAGGAACTGCATGTCCTCATCGATTGCGAAGCCCACGCCGCCTCACTGGAAGACGAGCGTTTGCTGCTCTCCGAATACGTGGCGCATCTGGGCGCCTGCCTCCATCACGTGGTTGCGCAGGGCAGGCCTGTGCGGGTATTTGTGCTGCGCAAGTTGGGTGGCGGCATTTACGTGGCCCTGGCCGCGCCGGCCACGGAGGTGGTGTTGCTGTACGGTGCGGAGATCCAGTTGCTGCCTGGCCGCGCCATCGCCAGCATCCTGGGGACGGAAAGCGAGGCGGGATTTGCCTTTGCCGACTACCGGAAAGCGGGCGTGGCAGACACCGAACTCAAGCTGGGATTGGTCTAGTGCGCCGCTTGGAATGCGACAGATGATTTCCCCTATCATGCCCGCATGAATTCACCTGCCAATCCCCTCTATCAGCTCTTGTCCTCGCGCTGGGCGGCCAATGCCGCAAAGCTGGCGATCGAATCCCCGCAAGGGACCCGCCTGACCTATGCCGCACTGGATGCTGCTGTCGCGCGGCATGCGGGTTTGATTCGTGACCTCGGGGTGCAACCGGGCGAGCGCATTGCGGTGCAGGTCGAGAAATCGCCGGACGCGTTGATCCTGTACCTGGCGTGCGTGAAAGCCGGGGTAGTGTACCTGCCGCTCAACAGTGCGTACCAGGAAAGCGAAGTGGATTACTTTCTGGGCGATGCGAAGCCCGCCGTTTTCGTGCATCAACCCAAAAGCGCGGAGTGGGCCGTGCGTGTGTGCGAAAAGCACGGTGTGCGCCATCGGTTTGCGATGGCTGCAGAGGGTGAAGAGGCAAAACCCCAGAACCAGAGCGCCTTTTGGGCCGAAAAGGCCGCAAACGCCGCGTCCCTTCTGGACTTTGTTCCTCGTACGCTCGATGAACTGGCCGCCATCCTGTACACCTCCGGCACCACGGGGCGCAGCAAGGGTGCGATGCTCACGCAGCGCAACCTCGCGTCAAACGCCGAGACCCTGCACCGTTACTGGGGATTCGTTCCCAACGATGTGCTGCTCCACGCCTTGCCGCTGTTTCATGTGCATGGGTTGTTCGTGGCCTGCCACACCGCCTTGGTGAATGCGTCCACCATGCTCTTCCACGCCAAGTTCGACGCTGCGCGCGCAGTGGCGGATTTGCCGCGCGCAACGGTGTTCATGGGTGTGCCGACGATGTACGTGCGCCTGTTGGGCGAGCCTGCTTTCAATGCCGCGTTGTGCAAGCACATGCGGCTGTTCGTTTCCGGCTCCGCGCCGTTGCTGACGGAGACCTTCCTTGAATTTCAATCACGCACCGGCCACACCATCCTCGAACGCTACGGGATGACAGAGACTGGAATGATCACGTCCAATCCGCTCAATGGCGACCGCAAGGGCGGCACCGTCGGCCCGACATTGCCCGGCGTGGAGGTTCGCGTGATGAATGACGAAGGCGCTGCCTGCGCGTGCGACGAGATCGGCCACATCCAGGTGCGCGGCCCCAACGTGCTGGCCGGCTATTGGCAGATGCCGGAAAAAAACAAGGAAGAATTCACGGCGGACGGATTTTTCAAGACGGGCGATGTGGGCAAGATCGACGCGGACGGGTATGTCACCATCGTCGGGCGCTCGAAGGACCTGGTGATCACCGGCGGTTACAACGTTTACCCGAAAGAGATCGAACTGTTGCTGGACGAGATGCCCGGCGTGCAGGAAAGCGCGGTGATCGGCCTGCCGCATCCCGATTTTGGCGAAGCCGTTACCGCGGTGGTGGTGCCCAAGCCAGGTGCGCAGTTGGAGGAGGGGGTCATCATTGCCACGATGAAGGCCAAGTTGGCTGCCTTCAAAGTGCCCAAGCGCGTCTTCGTGGTTAACGAATTGCCGCGCAATGCGATGGGCAAGGTGCAAAAGAACGAATTGCGAAAGGGGTACGTCGGTGCTTTTGCCGGAAAACCAGCCTGACGCAAAACTCGATTCTGTTATGGCTGTACATAAATACAGTAGATTTTCGGAACCCCTTGAATGCAAGGGTTTTCTTGGTGTTTTGCAGAAATGGTTATGCATCAGTGAAAATGGTTATGCGTCAATCGTGACGCATAAATTAGGTTACGCCGCATGCGGCACCATAAGCGCAAGCCAACGCCGATGAACTCCGAAGAGCCAGCGTTCCCTTACTTCATCGAAACGCCTGTCAGAGATCTGACGGACGATGAACGTGGGACTGTTTACAAACTACTCGAAGACCAGGACTCCGACTTGATAGATCAAGTGCCCAAGCTAACAGTAGTTGGTCGCTGCGGTTGTGGTGAGTGCCCAACGATATTCTTCCTTCGCCCTGAGCTGGGTATACATGAGCAAGATCTGAGCACTCAAATGGCACAAGA
>JBGAUM010000133.1:0-8746 GCA_044228625.1 Usitatibacteraceae bacterium
CTTTGGGTCTAACGAAATGATCAGTTGGCGCGCATGTCTCAGTTCTTCATCGGAACAGCGAAGCAGGCGTTTCAAGCGTGTGAAATCGCGCTGGCCAAGCGTATCCAGGTGATTTGCAACAATCTGCTGGGCCAGTCCAGAACCCGGAGTTCCCGGGTCCAAGGATTTGAGTTGAATTTGCAAGCACTCGGAAAGTGTGCGCGCGCCCACCCCTGTGGGCTCAAGATTTTGCACATAGCGCAATGCAATATTGAATTCTTCAGCCGGGAATTCAATGTCCTTTGGCATCAGCGCCAAAATTTCTTCTTGGGATGCGACCAGATATCCATCGTCATCGACGTGTGCAACAATCATCATTGCGCAGTGGCGATCCTTTGCGGAAAGTGTGGTCAGTGCAAGCTGACCTAGCAAGTGCTCCTGCAAAGTTGATTCAGCGGCCGTTGAATTTCCAGAGTCGCGCTCATCGTCGTCATCGTGCGACCCGGACGAAGCTGATGGCCATGCATCGTCCAAGGCCTGGCTTGCAGATTGGTCACCGGTATTGCTCGAGTCTGCCTCAACCAGTTCTTGTGCAGGCGGGCTCTCAATCGTGGGGGAGGCCTCTTCAGGCGTCCACTCGTCAGTGCGTTCGAGCAGCGGATTCTCGAGCAAATATCGCTCGATTTCCTGATGAAGTTCCATCGTCGACAGCTGCAGGAGCTTGATCGACTGTTGCAGCTGGGGCGTCAGCGTGAGGTGCTGCGACAGCTTGAGCTGAAGGCTTTGTTTCATGCTGGAGATTCATCGCCGCCTGAACATTACAGCCGGAAGTTTTCTCCCAAGTAGACCTTGCGGACGCTTTCATTATAAATGATTTCATTTGGCTGCCCGAAAGCCAGGACGGTGCCCTGATTGATGATGTAGGCATGGTCGCAGATACCCAATGTCTCTCTGACATTGTGGTCGGTGATCAACACTCCAATCCCTCGATTCTTGAGAAAGCGGATAATGCCCTGAATATCAATAACTGCAATCGGATCGACGCCTGCAAATGGCTCGTCAAGCAAGACAAACCGCGGGTTTGCGGCTAGCGCTCGTGCAATTTCTACACGCCGCCGCTCGCCGCCTGAGAGGCTGATCGACGGTGCATTCTTCAAATGGCTGATGTGAAGCTCACCCATCAGGGCGTTGCACTTCACGTCAACATCTTCTTCACTGAGACCCTGGAGTTCGAGCACCGCAGCAATGTTCTCCGCGACCGTCAGCTTGCGGAAGATCGAAGCCTCTTGGGGCAAGTACGCAATTCCCAGGCGGGACCTCCTGAAAATCGGCATATGCGTGACATCTTTGCCATCGACGCTGATGTGTCCGCCGTCTGCCGGAACCAGCCCAACCATCATGTAAAAGCAGGTCGTTTTTCCCGCTCCGTTGGGTCCCAGCAAGCCGACGACCTCGCCGCTCCGCAACGACATGGACACGTCACTGACGACAACGCGTCGTCCGTAGATCTTGCGCAACCCGCTTGCAACAAGTTCGCTCGTCGGCAATGCCGCGGTTGGCGCATGGCCGGCACCGTCCTGAGTGTCTGCCTGGGGGTCCAATCCGTTCACTTGTCGCGCCGGGCTTTCTCGGTTCCAGCTTTCTTATCGTTGGTTCGAGGGATCAGTGAAAAATACACGTCTTGTCCGGCCTCGGTTGGTGCTGCCTTGGTGCCGGGCAATTGGCCGCTTGCTCTTAGAACCTCAGTGGCAGAGTTGTAATAGATGTATTCGCCCCTCAATTCGTCAGTTCCGTTTTTCAACCGCGCGTTTGAAAACAATTGAAGGATGTCGGTCGCGTCGTCGAATTCCGCGCGGTCCGCAAATCCTTCCATGAATTCGTTCGTACCCTCTCTCCTTTGCCGAAAGGTTACTGGCTTTCCCGCTGCCCCGAATAACTGTGCAGACCGATTTCCCTGCTCGTCCTCTTTGACAACCATTCTTTCTGCAACCAGCCGCATGGTGCCCTGGGTCAATGTCGCATTGCCGCGAAGTTCGTAAGTCTTGTTCACCTGGTCAATCGTCACGTCAAGCGCACGAATTTCAATCGGCTGGTTCCGGTCCGCCTGTTCTGCGTGCGCCAAGCCGGCAAGATTGCCAACGCCCAACACGCCGCAAAAAAGCAGGGCGACATGGTGCACGTGCATGCTATCTCCTCATCCGTTCAAAAGTAGCGACCGCGTTCACCAAGCGAATCTTGCCCGAGTCCCCATCGAGCACCATCCGATCTGCGCTTGCGTGGCCGGAGGCGGAACTTAGTGTTACACCTTGATTTGCCTGGGCCAGCATTCTGTCGGGGTACAACACCATGTTTGGTGCATGCATTTGCGTGGCAGGCACTTTTTCCGTCACGGTGGACTCGGCGTCAACACCGCCTGTCAGTTCGACTTCCTCTTCGCCGCTAGGCCCGGTTCGCAACACTCCCGTTGGAGCCTTGGCGGTCAGTTGTGGCTTTCCCGGGAGATGGGACACAAAACGAATATTGCTCGCCTGGGCCGATCCGTCGTCTGAATAGTGGATCAGGCTCGAGGCACTGACCGCGTATTGGACGCTTCCCTTGTTGTCAAGTTTGCGGGCGGAAAAGTTCTCGATGCTGACGTCCGGCAAATGGGGCCGCTTCCCGGAAATGGCCGCCGGAGGACTCCACAGGCCGATTGATGCCCAGTACGTGAACAACGCCATCACGACAAGCGCAACCAGCGAAGGCCAATGGCGGGCGTACGATGGATTGACAGCGCGGATTTGCATCAGTCAAGTCTAACAGTGGATCGAAGAGGTCGCGTGTCAGGAATTCGAGAGCGCGGCAAGCACCAAGTCCGGCGTCAGGATTTCCGGCAATATCTTTGGAGCGCCGCCCGCCGGGTAATAAACATACAGCGGGACGCCATTGCGCCCGAATTCAGCCAACGCTTTGGTGATTTCCGGATCTTGGCGCGACCAGTCTGCGCGGACCAGTTTGACGCCGAGCATCTTCATGCGTTCTTGGACTCTGGGATCCTGCAGGGTCGTCTTTTTGTTCACCTGACAGGTGATGCACCATGTCGCGGTGAAATCCATGAAAACGGGGTTACCCTCGGAAACAAATTTCTTGACCTCGGCCGCGTTATACGGAATCCACTGATCGGAAGCACCCTTTGGCATGCCGGGATTCGCTCGCAAGTCAGGTGCCGCCGGCCAAGCGACAAACAGACCCAAAATCCCCAATCCAATGGCCACGGCCATGGAAAGCGCCGGCTTGGCGACTTGCCAACGGCCGTAAGCCCATGCAGCCAAAGCAATGATCACCAGGCCCGCCAGAGCGTGTGCGACACCGTCATTGCCAATTTGAGACCCAAGCACCCATATCAGCCATACGATGGTTGCCAATAGGGGAAAAGCCATCACTTGCTTCAAGATTTCCATCCAGCGCCCTGGCCTTGGCAAATGTGAAAGCAATTTGGGGTTAAGGCAAAGAAGCAAAACCGGCAGCGCCATTCCCGCGCCGATTGCCGTGAAAACCATCATCGAGGTCAATGTAGGTTGAGACAGCGTGTAACCCAGTGCAGCACCCATGAATGGTGCGGTACAGGGCGTCGCCACCAATGTGGCCAGCACACCCGTCAACAACGCAGCACGGGTGCCTGCAGAGGATTCCTGCTGTTTCACGGCCAACTGCTGGAGACTCTGGCCCCACTCAAAGCAGCCGAGCAAGTTTAGGGACAAGAGAAACAGGGCGCTCAGCAAAACGACAAACTCAGGCGATTGCAATTGGAATCCCCACCCAATGGCATGTCCTGCAGCTTTCAAGGCGAGCAAAATCAAAGAAAGCGCCCAAAAGGACACCACCACGCCGAGGGCATAAAACCAGCCCTGCGTGCGAAGTTGCTTTGCGTCACCGTGCGCATGGTTGGCAAACTGCATGACTTTGATGCCCAGCACCGGAAACACGCAGGGCATCAAATTGAGCAATAAGCCTCCCGCCGCACCGAGCAGCAGGGCCATCGCCAATCCCAAGGTCGCCGCGGTGTCGGCGACTTGGCCTGCAGTTGCCGGTGTGACGGCCCCCCGGATGGCGGAAACTTCAATCGCTTTTCCGCCGCCGGGTTGGCGCCATCCCGCCTCGGAGACGAGGATTCCCTCGACGGTTTTGGGTTCCGCCAGAGGAGGGTCTGCCAGACTTGCTGACAGGGTGATCGCACGATCTGAGCCAACGTGCGTCTGCGGCGCAGCCGGTGAAACGAGGCCTTCTGCGTACGGAAAGAATGTAACCGCATCACCGCCGGGAAGCGCAGCTGCCTGAAGGTGCAGTTTCCCGCCCTTGATGTCAAACAACGCTGGTGGACCTTTCCGAGGCAACGCATCAATGGTCGAAACAAACGCGCCCTCGAATTTGGATTGCTTTTGGGGGGCTGTGCTTGCGCCAATCGAGAGGGTAAGGTCTGCGGATTCTGGAATGCAAACGTCGCTGCAGACAAGCCATTCTGTCTTTGCGCGCAATTCAGCCTTTTTCCCAACCGGCCAATCCTTGGGCGTAGCAATCTTGACCAAATGAAGCACCTCGCCCTCGTATCCAAAGTTCATCAGGGGGCCGAGTGGCAAGCGCTTCGGATAAGGCCATTCGATGCTTCCAGCCGAGAAGCCGGCCGGCAAGCGCCAGTCAAGCTTTGTGGGCAAACCTGAGTCGCCCGGATTGCGCCAATAGGTGTGCCAGTGCTCTTTGATTTTCAGCCGCAACGCGGCCTCAATGGGTTGGCCCGGGACAAAGCCCTCGGTGCGAGAAATCAGCTCGGCCTCGACGTGGGGTGTCCGGACGGCTTGCGCAACTGAATCGCCTGAAACCGTGGCGAACAATGTCGCCATTATCGAGGCAATCGCGCCCCCAACTCTAAACCCAAACACCATGACATTTGCCCGGCAATTGAATATGGCAATTTGACCTGCGCACGGCCTGCGAGTTTCCCGAATTGAATATCCAGTGCTCCCTGGGGCCGCGGATGATGGTGCCCACAGTCTGATTTGAACAGACGACCTACCGCTTACAAGGCGGTTGCTCTACCCCTGAGCTATGCGGGCCGTGGAGGTGGATTCCCCAATCCAAAAAAATCAAGCGGGGTGGTGCTGTTGAGAGGAGTCGAACCTCCGACCTACTGATTACGAATCAGTTGCTCTACCAACTGAGCTACAACAGCGCGCATTGGGGAAATTCGCTATTATAAATTAGCGACACGTGATTGCCAAGCGACGAATTTTCGGTTGAATGGGTCATCAAGCGGGTACCGCCCACTCCGGAAATGCAGCCGCTTGTCGCGTTAGCGTGGATTTCGACATGATCATGATCTACATTGGGAACAGCCGAAAGGGACTCGAATGCAAATTGCCAAGAAACTGAAACCATCCAAAGCGACCGGCTTTACATTGATTGAAATGATGATTGTCGTTGCGATCATCGGCATTCTGGCGGCGGTGGCAATTCCTGCCTACAACGGCTACGTGCAGCGCGGAAAGATCACCGAGGCAACAGCGGGTCTTGGAGATTTCCGTGTGAAGCTCGAACAATACTACTTGGACAACCGGAATTACGGTCCGACCAAGGGGGGGGATTGCGGAAAGATACCGGCGGACGGAAAGTACTTTGACTTTACCTGCACGGTGGACGCAGCTGATGACGGCAAGTACGTGTTGAAGGCCGTGAATCTTGGATCAGCCGGAATGGGTTCCGCTGGAGATTTCGAATACCAGATCAACCAGGACGGTACCAAGTCAACTATCAAGGCTTGGGGGGTGACCCCGTCGAGCGGCGCCGGATGCTGGGTCGATCGGAAAGGCGGATCGTGTTAGGAGGCCAACACGTTCAGCGCGGCATGTCAATGATTGAAATCCTCATTGGCATTGCAATCATTGGTGTTTTGGCTGCAGTCGCCCTGCCTGCCATCGGCGACATGATGCGCAACATCAGGATTCGCAATGGGGCGGAGGCCGTCTTGAACGGCTTGCAGTTTGCCCGTGCGGAGGCAGTCAAGCAAAATCGCGTAGTCGCCTTCCAACTGACCGACGCATCGAATGCAAATTACCGGGTATGCGTTTGGGACATGGCCACCAACGACTGCAGCGCCACTTTGCCGGACCTAAAGACTTTCTCCTCCGGTGATGGATCTTCGCGCGTAAGGGTTGCCGCGGATACAAGTTCGGCGGCGCCGTACAACGTCATGGCGGCAGGTGCGGGTGTGCCGGGAAGAGTCGGCTTTTCGGGTTTTGGACGGCTGACAAATCCTGGGACCGATTTGCAGCGTGTTGACGTGTTCGATCCGACAGTTTCGGCTGCTGAACAGCGTCGCATGGTCATTTTGATATCTACGGGTGGGCAAGTCCGGCTCTGCGATCCGGCTGTTGCCCTTGCAAGCAATCCGAGGGGGTGTGCATGACCGCCCAACATCACAGGCACCAAGAGGGATCCTCGTTGTTGGAGGCATTGGTTGCGATTCTCATATTTTCAATTGGAATCGTCGCCCTCATGGGGCTTCAGGCTGCCTCATTGAAAAACGTGGCGGATTCAAAATTTCGCGCCGACGCCTCTTTCCTGGCGAATCAACTCGTCGGTCAGATGTGGACCGACATTCCAAATTACAAAGACGGAAAGTATGCCGACGCCGGATACGACAAACGGAAGGAGTGGGATAGCGTGGTGACTGCGACACTGCCTGCGGCGTCCACCAAGGTTGACATGAACGGTACGATCGCAACCATTGTCATTTCTTGGCGGGCGGCTGGACAGGATGCGCACTCGTATAAGACAACTGTAAACATTGTCGAATGATTACTTTCCGGCGCACTCTCATGAATGACAACAGAACCCAGCGCGGATTTACCCTGGTCGAGATCCTTGTAGGCATGGTGATCGGCCTGCTTTGCATGCTTGCCATCCAGCAATTTTTTGCAGTTTCGGAACGCCAAAAGCGTACGACCACGGGGGGTTCCGACGCGCAAACAAGCGGCGCCGTTGCATTGTTTTCCCTGGAGCGCGAAGCCCGGCTGGCCGGCTTCGGGACGTCTTCCGATGAACTACTCAAGTGCAACTCTGTGTTTGTCTATGACGACACTTCCGGCTCCACCAAGGCGGTTAGCTATTCCCCGATCACGATCAATCCGCCGGCCAGCCGCGTACTGCCTGGCCAGAATGGAACGGATGTGATCCAAATCGTCTACAGCTCTTCTGAAGGTGTTTCCATCGGCACCGGTGCAAATCAGCCGTCACTGTCTTCGGCAAATTTCAAGGTGAAAAGCCGGTACGGATTCACCCAAGGTGATCTGGCAATTGCAATCCAGGACTTTGGAAATGCAAAAGGTGCGCAATGCACGATGTACGAAATTACCCAGGTGGCTGGCCAATGCGGGACGCCGCCCGGCGGACAAAGTGACGTTTTGGTGGCCGGCTCCGGCGCGTACAAGAACGTCTACAAGAACTGCACCAACGGGCAGTCACGGTGGAACGGGCCGGCAGCCTTTCCGACACCAGCTGGTGAGCCTGCCATTCAGCAGATCACCAATGGAACCCTGTACAACGTGGGTCCGTTGCCGACGAACCAGGCATATGCGATTCGAAACAACAACTTGACGGCTTGCGATGTGGCCTTTAGCGACTGCACCTTGGCCGCGAATTTCACCACCGTTGCAGACAATATCGTTGGAATGCGTGCGGTGTATGGTTGGAACTCTGGCGCAGGCAACACGTTTGAGTGGACCAGAAAAGCGCCGTCCACCCCGGCAGAATGGCAAACATTGTCTGCGATACGTGTGGTGCTGATTGCCAGAAATGCACAGCCAGACAAGCCCAAAGCCGACGGGACTTGCGATGCAACTCCAGACAAGAATCGGCCGGACAATAACACTTGGATGAGCCAGTCCGTTGCGGGCGCCGAGATTGACCTCAGCACGCTGGGCGCCGATTGGAGTTGCTATCGCTACAAGATGTTTCAAACGGTTGTGCCGATCCGCAACATCCTCTGGCGGCCTGGGAGATAACCGTGCACACAGCAAGCCGATTTCGCCAAACGGGCGTCGTGTTGTTTATCTCCCTCATTGCGCTGGTTGCAATGTCTTTGGCTGCAATTGCCCTGGTTCGATCCATCGACACCGGTACGATTGTCGCGGGCAACCTGTCATTCAAACAGAGCGCCGTCCTGTCTTCGGATTATGGGATTGAAGTCGCGCGCAACTGGCTGATGGCGAACAAACCCTCCCTTTCAGGGGACGTGCCTGCTGAAGGATATTACGCGTCCAGGCAGGCGACCTTGGACATCACTGGCACCGCCACGAGTGCGCTGACCGATGACGTCAACTGGGATGGTACCAACGGATCTGCGCTTGTGACGCCCAAAAGCGTGCTGTTCGGTTCCAACACCAAAGACAGCTCAGGCAACACGGTGTCGTTTGTCATTAACCGGCTTTGCGAAATAGTCGGATCGACCAATGCGCCGTCCCAGTCATGTGCGACTTCCACTACAACGGACAGCGGGAGTACCAAGGACGCGCCCCGGTACGACCAGTATGGCCTGACAGAGAAGCAGACTATTTACTATCGCGTAACTGTTCGGGTTGCCGGCCCTCGTAATACTCAAACCTTCATTCAGACCTTGTTGCTTTTCTGAGGAAGACATCCCAGATTGAGTGCGATCATGAAAGACAAGCAAATGAGAATTCGTTCGAAGCATCAATGGCTTGCGGGAACTGCCCTTTTCCTTGCGTCGATGAGT
>JBGAUM010000009.1:0-53045 GCA_044228625.1 Usitatibacteraceae bacterium
TTGAAGGGGCGCACCAAAGAACAAGCCAAGGCCCGTGCCGAGGAAATCCGCGCGAAGCTGCTCGCAGGAGGCTCGCGGGACGAACTGGCGCGCACCTATTCCGATGACATTTCGGTTTACCAGAACAAGGGTCGGCTGGGTTTCCTTGGCGCGCATTCATTCGATCCCCGCTATGCGGAAGCCATCAAGAAGATGAAGGTCGGCGAGGTCGGCCCGATCGTGGAATCACAGTTTGGGTTTCACGTCGTCGAACTGATGGGCGTGATTCCTGAAGAAAAGATCACGTTCGAAATGGCGAAGGAAGAACTGATTTACGAAGCCCAGGGGAAGTACCTCGACTCCATATGGTCCGCGCACATCGACAACATTCGCAGCGACAAGTCACTCAAGGTGAATGTGGAGGCGCTTGATCAGGTTCGTCCCAAGGTTCCAGAGATCCCCAAGGTGCCGCCCGCGCCCGCGACAAAGTAATTCTGTTCGACGGCCCGCCGGGGTCGAGGTCGGATGAATCCACCTGAATTGGCGCGCGCGCGCGGCTTCCTTCTAGAGGGGCAGCCCGCCCGCGCTGCCGAAGCACTGGCGCATTTGGCTGCCACCGCATCACTGAACGCGGAGGGCTGGCAACTTTATGCGTCGGCTCTGTTGCAAGAAGGCAAGCCGGCGCAAGCGCGCGCGGCGCTTGAATTGGCGGTGGGAAGTGGCATCGATGAAGGTCCCCTCTGGCTGCTTCTTTCCAATGCCTGTCTTGACCTCCAAGATCCCATTGCCGCATTGAAGGCGATCGATTCAGGGTTGCTCCGCGCTCCAGCCTTTGCCGAAGCGCACAACAATCGCGGCATCATCCTGGTGGAGCTTGGAAGAATTTCCGAGGCGCGCCAGTCGTTTGCAAATGCAGTCGCTGCAAGGCCGGACTACATTCGCGCCTGGACCAACCTCTCAGGCGCGGCATTGCAATTGGGAGATGCGCATCAGGCGGATACCGCTGCGCAGAGGGCGATCGCGCTCGATGCAACCTACGGGCTCGGCCACTTGGCTGCAGGCCGTGCGGCCATGGCACTGGAACGCTACGCCGAGGCGGAAACGTGTTTTCAGCAGGCCGTCCGATTGATGCCCACCGCGGTCGAGCCGTTGATGGCGCTGGCGGGCCTCTTTGACTTGCGACAGCGCGCCCAAGACGCGCGTGACATCCTGCAGCGCGCGATTTCCATGGCGCCCCAGCGGCCGGATTTGTGGTTCATGCTGGGCAACAGTTGCATGGCCCTCGATGACCTGGGTGCGGCACTACAAGCTTTTGCACAAGCGCAAGCCGCTTGGCCCGATTCCCTGGAAGTGGCATCCCGCGCTGCGTTGATGCTTCCCAATATCCTTGCTAACCGCGAACACATTGAGGCGTGTCGCGCACGGTTTGCCAAGGGTTTGGATTATCTCGAGGCCAATCTGCCGAGGCTTTTGAAATCGGTCAATGAATCCAACATCTCACGCGTTCTTCAAACAAACTTCTTGCTGGGGTACCACGGGTGCAACGACCTGGCACTCCAGAAGCGGTTTGGCGCGCTCGTTTCGGCGACCGCCCGACATGCCGTCGGGAAACAGTTGACCCGGATTGCACCGCGCTCGAAACGCGATCGCATCCGCATCGGTTTTTGCAGCCGGCGCTTTTACGACTCCACGGCCGGCCACTATTTTGCGAGCTGGATCACGGACCTCGATCGATCCCGGTTTGAAGTTTTTGTCTACCACGCACGAACGGGCGGGGACAGCCTGACCGAGCGGATTCGCAAGAGTGCGGACAAGTACTTCGCCTCCCCTGGCAGTGTTCCTGCAATGGCGGCTCAAATAGCGGACGATCAATTGGACGTGCTGGTGTACCCCGAACTGGGCATGGACGCCTCCGTTTTTACACTTGCGTCATTGCGCTTGGCACCGTTCCAAGCCTGTGGATGGGGGCATCCCGTCACCACCGGGCTGCAATCCATCGACGCCTTTCTTACCTGCGGCGAGATGGAGCCGAGCGACGCGCAGAACCATTACAGCGAACAACTGGTGTTTCTGCCGGGAATCGGCACGCGCTACGAAAATCCGGCGTGCAAAGGCATCCCGCCGGCCACCCGGGCGGAGTTCAACCTTCCTGAGGGTGTGCCGCTGCTGTTGTTTCCGCAGTCCCTGTTCAAGATTCATCCGGACAACGACGAATTAATCGTGCGGATCCTGTCACGGGTGCCGCAGAGTATCCTGGTCATGTTCGCCGGCGCCAACCATTCAATCACCGGCAAATTCGTGACGCGCATGCGGCAGGCTTTTGCGCGCGGCAACCTTGCCGAAGCTGGGCGAATCAAGATCCTGCCCAACGTGTCTCGCACCGACTACCTTCGCATCAATTCGGTGTGCGATGCGATGCTGGATTCGCTGCACTGGTCCGGGGGCAATACTTCGCTTGACGCATTGGCGATGGGTCTGCCTGTGGCGACGCTGCCCGGTACGTTCATGCGTGGCCGCCAGTCAGCCGCCATGCTGAAGCGCATGGGGCTGGACGAATTGATCGCACCGGATTCATCCGGCTTGGTTGATGTGACCACGCGATTGCTGACCGATGCTGCTTGGCGCACGGGTCTCTCAAGACGCATCATTGAGAATCAACACCGGGTCTTCGACGATCCGGAACCGATCAAGGAACTGGCGCGCTTTTTGGAACGTGCGGCTGCTGGTGGTTGACCTTTCTATTGGGTCGCACTACGCGGCCATCCTCGCAGCGATTGCCCGGCGAAGTGCGGCCGGACTCAGCCTCGCAGGATAGAATTCGCCCCATGTTTGAAATCCGCTCACACCTGCCGCTGTTGCGCGAGCTCGTCGTGCGTGAGATGGGTTCACGATTTGCCGGAAGCATCTTTGGCATTCTTTGGGCCCTGGCCGGCCCGTTACTGTTGCTCGGAATCTACGCTTTCGTATTTGGACAGATCCTCAAGCAGCGCATCGCCGAACTGCCCACAGACAGTTACGTTTTCTTTGTCGCGCTGGCCCTTTGGCCCTGGATGATGTTTTCCGATGGGGTGTTACGTGGACTTTCGTCGATTCAGTCCAATGCCAACCTCGTCAAAAAAGTCGCATTCCCACATGTATTGCTGGTCATCGCGTCGGTGATGGCATCCTTTGCACTTCATCTGGCTGGATTTGTCGCGGTGTTGGCCTTGCTCGCGCTGACGGGCTCGCCGGTCAAGCTGACGGGGCTTCCTGTTGCCGGGGGGGCCATCCTCCTCCTGTTTTTGCTCACGCTTGGCGTGGCGATGTTTTTCGCCGCGCTGCAGGCCCTCATGCGGGATGTTGAAATGGCCGTGGCACCGGCGATTTCAATGCTTCACTTTCTCACCCCGATTCTGTACCCGCTCACCATGATTCCGGAATCCTTCCGGGACTGGCTTGTGTGGAACCCGTTGTCGGGAATTGTCATGGCAATCCGGCACGCGCTGCTTTCCGGCACGGCGCCCGCCGCGGACCCCGCTTTTTTCGCAGCACTGATGGTCACGGCATTTGCGCTGTCTGTCGGGTGGTGGCTGTTCAAACGACTGTCCCCTTACTTTGAGGACTTCCTGTGATCGCGCGGTTGACCAGGACCCCATGAGCGCATCCATTCTTCACGATGGCGGCGAAAAGCCGCTCATTGCTTTGACGGGCGTCGGAAAGGACTACCCGGTCTTTCACAGTGGCACGAGCCGGCTGAAAATCGTCTTTGAGCTTCTGGCAGGACGTGCGATCGACTCAACGCATCGCGCGCTTGACAGCATCGATCTGACCATCGGTCGCGGCGAGTCATGGGGCATCATCGGCGTGAACGGCGCCGGCAAGTCGACTTTTCTCAAGATCGTCTCCGGGGTTGTCAAGCCCACGCGCGGCACTCGCATGGTCAATGGCCGGCTCTCCGCCTTATTGGAACTTGGAACCGGTTTTCATCCTGAATACTCGGGGCGCGACAACATCTTTCTGGCATCTGCACTCATGGGTTGGCGCAAAAGCGAAACGCTGGAAAACGTGGAAAGGATCCTTGAGTTTGCGGACATCGGGGCACATATCGATCAACCGGTGAAAACCTACTCGACGGGCATGGTCGTACGGCTCGGATTTGCAGTGGCGACGGCACTCCGGCCCGATATTCTCGTCACCGATGAGGTCCTCGCCGTGGGTGACGAAAGCTTCCAGAAGAAATGCCTGCGATGGATGGAAGACTATCGAGCCAATGGCGGTGCCCTGCTGTTGTGTTCGCACAGCATGTACCATGTCCAAAGCCTTTGCGAGAACGCCATCTGGATTCACCAGGGGCGCGCGCACATGAAAGGCGAGGCGCATGCCGTGACGCAAGCCTATCTGGCGTTCCATGAAAAGATGAACCAGCGCCGCGAATCCCATCATGCCTCGGTGATTGATTCCAACCTGTATCCGACCATGGTGTCACTGTGGGCGTCCGGTGCAGACGGAATTGGCAAGGATGAGTTTGAACTTGGCGAGGAACTGGTTCTCAACGGCATCTATCGATCGCCCGACGACAGGCCCACGCAAATGATGATCGGCGTTGCACGAATCGACCTGACGCCGGTGTTCGGGGCATTCTCCAAGGATGCGGGATTCGTTTCCAACCGGATTGCCGAGCGCCGCTTCGCCTTTCGCGTCCGTTTCCCCGCTTGCCCCTTGTTGCCCGGCCGCTACATCCTTCGCGGGCACACCATGGACGAATACGGATTGAGGATGTTCGATACCCAGATCATCGAGGTGGTCATCAAGGGGCAGACGCGCGAACATGGTTTGGTTCGCCTGACCCACCAATGGGAAGCGGGCGTGGAAGCCCCGGTCATTTCTCCGGGGGTCAACTGACTTCGGCCAATCGTTGTCGCAGTCCTGCATGGGACGCATCAAGCGCCAACCCGCGGGCAAACCATGACGCTGCACCGTCCCGGTTTCCCCGGGTTTGTTCCACGATTCCGCGATTCAGGCAGAGGCCTGCATTCGGGGGGGCGTTGCGAATCGCCGCGTCGATCAACTGCGCCGCGCTTTCCACATCTCCGCGCTTTAACACCAACATTCCCAAGAGGTTCGCCATGTCGGCGTTCTCCGGGTCCATGCGCAAGACCCATTGACTCAACCTGATCGCCTGTTCTTCATCGCCTTGGGTCCGGGCGGCGTGGGCCGTGAGGCGCATGTTGCGCAGGTTATCCATGGCCTGCGCGCGAACGGCCTCCCACTTCTCCCGCACGCGTTGCTGGGCGTTGGAGTACTTGGGGCTGTCGGCGTTGGTGCCAAAACCGCAACCGGACTCCCCCTCGTCGCCGTGCCAAAGGCTGGTCACTTTTTCAACGAAGGTGAAGTGTGTTTTCTGGGCGCATTGAATCCAGAAGTCCCAGTCTTCGAGGACGTCCAGCGATTCGTCGAAGCGGCATCCCTCGTCCAGCAGGCTCCGGTGAAAGAGGCCGTTCATCGTGTGAAGGATGGTGTTGTTCCAGATTTGCACCAGGCTGAATGAGCGCCCATATCGGTCAGTTTCGCGTCCCGAGGCATCGATGCCTTGTGCCAAGGTATAGGCGAGGCGCGAAGCGTTTCCGAAGGCTCGGTAGGAGCGTTGCGCGGCTTCCCAGAGGGTCGCTAAATGATGCGGCAAGTACTCGTCATCGTCATCCAGAAAGCAAATCCATTCGCCGGCAACAGCGTCCAAGCCGCGATTGGCGGCACGCGGCCGGTCAAGCGACGGCTCGTTGTCGGGTGGAAAGACCAGCCTTGCGTGGATGGCATCATGAACGCGTGGCAAGGCCTTGTGACCTTTGCCGCAAGCCGCCACCACGACGATCTCCGCGGGCTTCAGGGTCTGTGCGCTTACCGAGTCCAGCGCACGCACCAGCGTCGGCCGGTCCATGCTGCGAATGACAATGCTGATTGGCGCCGATTGTTCCACGCGTCACCACCGCCAGCCATGCTTGTTGAAAAAGCGCACTGCGGACCGGATGAACATGCCGATGTGGCGAAGCCCCTTGCTCGACGCCTGTCCGCCTGCATGCACAATGCGGCAGTCGGGCAATCGTGCAATCGCACCGATCTCACTCAGCCGCAAACTCAAGTCGAAGTCCTCGAAATACAGGAAAAAGCGCTCGTCAAAGCCCTGTACTTGGTCAAACGCCGCACGGCGGATCAGCATGAAGCAGCCGCTGACAATCCGCGCATCCATCAAGGGGGAGTCGAACGGGCGATCCGCGCGATCGTATTCGTCGAGGCGTCGTTGCAGCGCATTCTTGAGCCAACCCGGCGCAAAACCGCGTATCGCCAGTACCAGGACACGGGGATAGTTCTTCACCAGGAACTGCGGCCGCCCATCCGGCGAGAGGGCGACCGGCGTGACGGTCACACAAGCGCGTTCTTGCACCATGAAACGAATTGCATGTGAAAGCGCGTCAACGTTCATTTCCACGTCGGGATTGAGAACCAGAAGGAAGTCTGTGGCAGGCAATTTTCGGGCGGCCAAATTGTTTCCGGCGCCGAATCCGATATTCCCGTGGCCCGCAAACACCTGAATGCTTGCTTCGGGATAGCCCGCGCTCAATTGATGGCGCACCACGGCTTCGAAATCAGGCATTGCGGGAACAACCCCGTTGTCGACAAACCCGATGCATGTTGAGCCGAGCAAGCCGTCTGCGCGCGCGTGTTCAAGTGCGGCACACAAGGACGCCACTGTGCGTTGGAGCCACTCCCTGTGCGGCTGGTGCAATACGATCACCACCGCCAAGGAGGGCAGCGGCCGTCCATCCGGAATTTGCTTCTCATCCACGATGAAACTCGCGCGCTGCCGAGGGTTCAACGACTGCACAGGCCGATGTCTTCATGCCGACTTGCCCGACACGCCACGAAACACCTCATCCATCCTGTCGAGCATGATGCCTACGCCAAAATGGTCACGCGCATAAGCAAGCCCGGCATGGCCCATGCGCAATCGCAGGTCCGGGTCGGCCATTATCGTCGTGAGTGATTCGGCGAGACGGGCGGGATTCCTCGGTTCGGTCATGAGGCCCGTCAGTCCGTCTTGGACGGCTTCGCCGATCGCGCCGACCGGCGTAGAGACCACGGGCAATCCGCAGGCCATTGCCTGCATGATTCCCTGCGGAACGCCTTCGCTGGCAAACGAAGGCAGGACAAAGATATCGAGGGCCGAGAGCCATTCGGGAACATTTTCCTGATTGCCGACCATACGGATGAATTCTCCCAAGCCCTCATTCTCGACTCTTTTTTGCAGGGCGGGACCCACCGGTCCGCCGCCAATGACCAGCAATTGCCATTGCGAAAACTTCGGCTGCATCAACTTCATCGCATCGAACAGATCATGGTGGCCTTTCCAATCCCGCATCGTGGCAAGGATTCCAAGGCTGGGCCGATCCACGATCCCGAGTTTCTTGCGCATTTCGCTCCGGTCATGGGGACGGAAATACGACAGGTCGATTCCCGTCCGTACCGATGTGATGCGATCGAGCGACAGCCCTGTTTCGAGATGCAATTGCCTGCGCAATGCCTCCCCGGTCGTGACCACGTGCGCGGACGCAGACTTGTATAACCACTTCGTCGCAAAATTGGAATTTACCGTGGTTGAAACATGACGGGTGCGCACGACGGGTGGCAGCGACTTGCGCCATCGTCCCGCCAGAGCCACCAACCAAGCATCTGTAGAACTGTGGGTATTGATCACATCAAAGGCCACGGGAGTGGCCGATAGCCAGCGAAGTAACGACTGCAAATTGGCAAGGCGTTTCTTGCGCAAGTCCACGTCGGCCACCGGAATGCCGCGGCGTTTTGCTTCGTCGAAAATGGGGGCTTGGGAGGGTGCCGCAAGCATCGCGCGGTGTCCGCGTTCCAGGAATCCCTGCGCTTCGGTGAGGATGCGGATTTCCTGGCCGCCCCAGCCTTGGGACGCCTCGGTATGCAGGATCGAAAGGGGCGTGCGCATGGGCAGGCGGATGGATTGATGAGACCGCATTTTACTTGGCGATGGTGCGAAGCGTGTAGTCGACGCACCGCATGCCGACGCGGGAACCAGGGGCATGGACCGTTAGAATGATTGCCATGTCCAATCGATCGGCGTCCCTTGCCCAGTCCCTGACTTTCCTTCTGGCGGGCGCCTTGCTCGCGTCAATTCCCTTCCGATGGACGGTCGACAAGCGTGGCGGCATCTTGGCGCTGCTTGTCTTGTTGTTGTTCGCAATGGCCGTGCGCGCAAACGCCGTCAGGACGCTGGTGCCCCCATCTCGTCCGTTGAGCTTTGCAGCACTTTCTTGGCTCGGCCTCACCATCGTGTTCGCCGTGATCGGCCCGGATCCCTTTGAAGCCTTGCGCAGTGTGCGCAGCGATGTCCTCGGCCCGACCCTCGCATTCTGTGCCTTCTTCCATCTGACGCGGGACCGGGAAAGCCTGTTTCGCTGGGCGGTCCTTTGTGCAGGATTGCAAATCCTCGTCGCCATCCTGATGGTGATGGATCCTTACCGGCCCGATCCAGCACATCGTCCGGCATACGTGGATGCCGGCGTGGCATCCTGCTGGCTGATCATCTCGGCGGCTTGGGTGCCGGTCCTGTGGAATGCGCCCCACCGATATGTCCGTTGGGCGCGACCATTGACGCTAGTTCATGTTTGCGCATTGTTTGCCGCCTCAATCGCGTCGTACAACCGCCTCGTTTGGATTTGCTATGCCGTCATGGTGGCGGTGGGCACCTTGGTGTGGATTCGCACCGAACAGTCCCCCGCGCCCCAATCGCGGCCGTGGCGGGCAATTGCCGCAGCGACAGGTGTCGTGTTGGCTCTCGTCGTCATGGCTTGGTATGCAGCCGTTGCGCGTGCGCCGTCCTACGCCGCGCCCAGCAGTGCATCACCGGGCTATGTCCTGCAAGACCCGCGCCTTTGGATTTGGCCGGCCGGATTGCGGATGGCAGCAGACCAGCCCTTTGCAGGATACGGATTCGGCACAGAGCACTGGAAAAACGAGTTTGTACGCAGAAACGGAACGGAACAGACCCTTCCTCGCATCAACCATGCACACAACACAGTGCTCAATTACACCCTGCAAATGGGCGTTGCGGGCGGTGCCGCTGTGCTGTTCTTGTACTACGCGTTGTTCGCCGCGTTTGTTGCGCGCCACAGTGCCGTTGTTTGGAAAGTGGCTGCAGTGGGTGGTGCCGCCGTGGTGGCCGGGTTCTTTGTCCGAAACCTTACGGACGACTATTTTTTGCGTCAACCGCTGATGCTGTTTGGGGCGGTCTCAGGTGCATTTCTTGGAGCATTGCAGCTTCGGCGAGAGAGAGGCACGCAGGTGCAGCCCGAACTTCCGGCGCCATGAATCCGCTCACGCCCACAGCCGCTTCGCCCCGCAGGATCCTGATCATCTGCGATGGCTTGTTCCGGGGCGGGCTCGCAAAAGTCGTGCTGGCATGGGTCGAAGGCCTCGCCGGACGCGGGCATCGGGTGGGATTGGCGCTTCTCAATCCGCAACAGGATTATCCAGTCCCTGCGCTTGCATGGCACACCACTTTTCCGGAAAGCGCACCAAAGACTGGATTTCGGCGCTGGCAGCATCGCAAACGATGGACCGCGTTCATTCGCGACGCCATTGATGGATTCGAACGTCAGCACGGCGTCGCGGACTTGGTGATCGCGGCGGGTGAGGAATGCCTGCGGTGCGGCGCGCAGGTTCATCATCGAAACCTTTGGATCAGCTCACACTCGTCGCAGTTGCAGTCCCGCAAGGGAGAGGATGCGTGGGCGCAGCTGCGCTATCGCCTCAAGATCTGGCGGCGTGGCCGACGTCTGCGTGCGCTGCTCAACGGAAAGAATCTGCACATGATTTCCGAGGGGCAGGCGCAGGAACTGACGGATTTGCTTGGGGTGCGACCTGCGCGCCTTCGGGTGATCCCCAATCCCTTCGACATCGGTGCAATTCGTGCACAGGCTGCGGGCACCACGCCGCAGTCACGGGCCCAAACGAAGCCTTACATTATCGGCATCGGCGAATTCAATGTGCGCAAGGCCTTCGATCGCCTCATCGCCGCCTTCGCACGCTGCGCGTTTGAAGGGGACCTGGTGTTGGTGGGGCAGGGCGACCAACAAGAGGCACTGATGCAACAGGCGACTGAATCGGGAATTGCAGATCGGGTGCGATTCATCCCTTTCCACGACAATCACTACGCACTGCTTTCGCGCGCAAAATTGTTGGTCATGACGTCCAAAAGCGAAGGCTTGCCGAATACTTTGATCGAGTCGCTGATTGTGGGCGTGCCGGCGATCGCGCTCGATTGTCCGCACGGCCCCCGTGAGATTCTCGGCCCGGTGTGCGCCGAGGCTGTCATTCCGCAGGACCGGCTCAATTTGTTGCCGTCCCGTATTGATCAATTTGTCGCGATACCGTATGCCATCGGGGATGCCGCGGTGGAAAGGTTTCAACGGGATCAGGTGCTGCGCCAAATTGAAGGTCTGGGCGCGCCGCAAGAATGAAGCCTGACATGAATCCAATTTCAAGCCAGTCGAGCACCGCCCACGCAGACGCCCTCCCGCGCTTGGGTTCGCTGCGCGTCAAGAGCAAGTCCGTTCACTTCATTCACCTGCATTTGCTGATGCAGGACCTCAAGATCGCGATTGACCGGTTTGCCAAAGGAGATATCCTCGACCTCGGGTGCGGCAACAAACCGTATCGCGAGTGGTATGGTCCTAGAACGGATCGTCAAACCGGTTGCGACATTGTCCAAAGTGACCAGCGGCGCGTGGATGTGTTATGCCAAGCGCATCGGCTGCCGTTTGCGGAGGGGTCATTCGATACGGTGCTCTGCACGCAGGTCCTCGAACACGTGTACCACCAGCGTGAGTTGGTGACGGACGCGTACCGGTCGTTGCGCCCAGGCGGACATCTCATCTTGTCGGTGCCGTTCTGCTGGGAGATTCACGAAGCGCCTTATGACTTCTTTCGTGTCACCAGGTTTGGCCTGACCAAGATGTTGGAAGACGCCGGTTTTCACATCGTGGAACTCAAGGCCAATGGCGGCAAATGGGCAACAACGGCGCAGATGATGTTGAACACGATTTATTCCACGTTCAAGACCAGAACGCTTCGCGCGCGGCTGTTGAAATTGCTCTTTCACGGCGTCGGACTGACTTGGCTGATCAACAAGGTGGCATTGTGGATGGACCGGCGGTATTTCGACGACGTGTGGACGCTCAATTACCTGGTGGTGGCACAAAAACCCTAGATGGGGCGCGCCGTTCAGGCGGTTTTTGCCCTGCGAGCGTCGCCCGTGCTGGAGTTTGACCTCATTACGCGGGTGATTCCGCCGCGAACTGGCGTTTGTGAAGCGCCGCGTAGAGCCCGTCCTTCGCCAGCAATTCAGTGTGCGATCCGATTTCCGCAATGTGCCCCTGATCCATGACCACGATGCGGTCCGCACCCTCGATGGTGGAAAGTCGATGGGCCACCACCAGCGTGGTGCGATCCTTCATCAATTCATCGAGTGCGGCCTGCACCATGGCCTCGGACTCGCTGTCGAGCGCCGAGGTGGCTTCATCGAGCAAAAGGATCGGTGCATTCTTGTAAAGCGCGCGCGCAATCGCCAGCCGCTGGCGTTGGCCGCCCGAGAGCCGCGACCCATTCTCACCGATGGGTGTTTCGAATTTCTGGGGCAGGGCCTCGATGAACTCCAGGCAGTGCGCCGCTCGCGCGGCGGCCGTGACGCGGCCCATGTCCATCGCGCCCTTGCTGCCATAGGCGATGTTGGCGGCGACCGTGCCGCCGAACAGGACCACATCCTGGCTCACCATGGCCAGTTGATTGCGGAGGTCGGCCAGCCGGATGTCGGACAGCGCGTGACCATCCAGCGTGATGCGCCCGGCGGTCGGTGCAAAAAAACGCGGCAACAGGTTGATGAGGCTGGTCTTGCCGCTGCCCGAACTTCCCACCAAAGCAATCGTTTCACCGGGCGCAATGGCGAGGCTCACGCCGTTGAGCGCCGGATTCTCGGTGTTGTCGTATTTGAGATGCACGTCCTCGAATGCAATGCGGCCTTCGGCGCGCACCAGGCTGATGGTGCCGCTATCGGTTTCCGTGGGTTCATCGATCAAGCGGAACACACTCTCTGCCGAGGCGAGCCCGCGCTGAATTTGCTCATTGACCCCCGTAAGGCCCTTGACCTGCGGCACCAATCCCGCTGCCGCGACCACATAGGCCACGAACTCCGCCACCGACAACCCGGTGCCCCAGGTTTTGCTGGCGGCGAGGTAGACGATGAAGCCGATCGCAATCGACACGACGAAGTGCGTGACCGGCGTGCCGGCCGCCGCCGCCGCGCTGTGCTTCATGGCGAGCTTGCGAATGCGGTTGGCCGTGTCCTCGAACCGCTGTGCTTCATAGGATTCGCCGGAAAAGATCTTGATCACCTTGTGACCACGGATCGATTCCTCGAGCACGTCGTTCATCGAGCCCCAGGCGGCTTGCGTCTGCCGCGAGACTTCGCGCAATCGCTTTCCGAACGCGCGCATCACCCACGCCAGGATCGGCCCGGTGGCAAAGATGATGAGCGTGAGCTGCCAGGAAAAAATGAACATCGTGATCAGCGCGCCGATCAGGGTAAAAGACCCGCGCACGATGGCGGTGAGCGCATTCGTCGCCGCTTCCTGCAAACCAATCACGTCGTAGGTCACCTTCGACATCAGGGAGCCGGTGGTGTTGGCGGAAAAGAATGGCACGGGCACGCGCAGCAGGCGTTCGAACATCGCGCGGCGGAAATCGAGAATTACCTTGTTCGAGACGTACTGCATCGCATAGCCGGACACGAAGTGCGCAATGCCTGTGAGCGTGAAAATGCCGACGATGGCAAAGGCTGCGATCAACGCCTGGTCCGAATTGCCCGCCACAAACACCCGCTCGAGCAGCTCCTTCAGGAAATACGCAAAGGAGCCTTGCACCGCGCCGCCGATGGCGAGCGCAAGGATGCTGATGGCAAAGGCCTTGCGGTACGGCTTCACATAGCCGATGAGGCGCGCGTAAAGCGCGCGGCTGGAGGGGGTGGGCATGCCCGACATTCTAAGGGGTGCCTATGAGGCCAGCGATCGGTACAGCGCCTGATACCGGTGCGCAGCCGCCTGGGGCGTGAAGGGCAACACTGATGCGCGCGCCGCGTCGCGCATGGCCGTGCTGGAGAGGGCCATTTGCACGGCACGCGCCATCGCGGGGATATCCAGCGGATCGACCACAAAACCGTTCTTTCCGTCATCAATCCAATCCTGCGCCCCGGCATCGCGGCTCACGATCGCCGGCAGCCCACAGGCCATGGCTTCGCCGTACACCAGCCCGAACGGTTCGTACAGTGTGGGCAACAGAAACACATCGGCCGCACCGTAGTACGGCCGCACGTCCTTGACGCCGCCCGTGAAATGCACGCGATCCGCAACACCCAAATCACCCGCCATTGCGCGAAATTTGGCCAGCGCCTTGTCGTGCCCGACAACAAGGCCGCGCAGACCCGGAATGTGCGCCACCGTCTGCAGGAAGGCCGCCACCCCTTTGCGCACAAAACCGGAGCCGGCAAACACCGCCACCGGCGCGTCCTGCGGAATACCGAGCTGGTGGCGGGTGGCTTCGCGAAATTCCTCGCGCACCCGCGGGTGGAATTTCTCTGAATCGATATCGAGGTGAATCACGTCGCATTTCGCGGGGTCGACGCCGAAGCGCCGGACGATGTCGTCCTTCACCATCTGCGAGATGCAAATCACCGCCTTCAGATTCGGCGAGGCGAACATGTCCTGCTCGAGCTCCAGCACCGCGCGGTGATGGGGGTTCCAGGCGACGCCCAAGCGGCTCAAGGTACTTTGCACACGACGGCGGCGATCGAGCCACTCGGCGTGCACGCCGTCCACGGCATGGTAGATGTGGGCACCGGGAACCCGCTCGTACGATTGCACCAGGTCGAAGGTCCGTGCATCGATCAAGGCGCCGACGGCCTGCGCAAACCCCTGTTCGCGGCCCGCCTTGGTGAGATAGCGGGGGTTTACGACGTGGTGGGCGATGTGCTGTCCGGCGCCTTCCGGCCAGCGGCGCGTGACGATGGTCGGCACGTGGCCTTGCGCCACCAGCGTTTCCGCCACGCTTTGGATTGTGCGCTCCGCCCCGCCGAACGGGTTGTAGCTCGCGCGCACCAAGGCGATATTCATGTCGCGGCCAGGACCTCGTTCAACGCGTCGAACACCTGCGCGACGGGAAGCTCCACCAGACACTCGCTGACCTTCGACCCGCCGCATCCATCGTTGCCGCAGGGGCGGCAGGTGTGCCGGAAATCCTGCGACGACACGATCCGGTAGGTCTTGGCCCACGGGCCCCACAAGACCTCACTGGACGGGCCGAACAGCGCGACGATCGGCGTGCCCATGGCGGCGGCCATGTGCATGGGGGCCGAATCGACGCCGACGAAGGCACGCGCCTTGACCGTGAGCGCGGCAAGCTCCTTCAACGTGAGGCTGCCCGTCAAGTCCACCACCGGCGCCTTCAAGGTGGTCTTGATGGCGGCGATCATCGCGCGTTCGCTCGCGTCGGGTGCGGCGGTCAGCACGACGCGCTCGCCGTTCTTGCCAAGTTCGTGAATCAGTTGGGCAAATTTTTCCGCAGGCCAGGTCTTGAACATCCAGCGCGACGTCGGATGCATGGACGAAGCGCTTGGGCGCTACGTTGTGCAGCGCCAGCAACTGATCCACCTCTTTCTCGGCGTCGAGGCCCGGCACCAGCACGAGTTTCTTCTCCTCGGCCGAGGGGTAGATGCCAATGCGCCTCAGCGCATCAAGGTTGCTTTCAACGGTATGCCGATGGGTTGTCAGCGGTGTGGGGTAGGTATGCGTGAAACTTTTCTTCCAAAGCCGCGAGTCACGTCCTTCATTGATGCCCTGTGCGCGTTGGGCGACGGAGACCTTCGGCCCGATCAGGCGTGTCAGCCACGCACCACGCGGGTGGTTGGTCAAATGCACGACGAGGTCATAGCGCCGCGCCAGCACCGCCCGCAACAATTTCCACTCGGCAGCGCCCTGTGAAAACGGGTTGAGCCGCTTCCATTCGCGGTCGATCGTATGGACCTCCGAAATGGCCGGATGCGCGGTGAGCATTTCACGGGTGTCGCGATACACCAGCGCATCGATCTCCAAGTGCGGGGCGTGGTTCTTCAGAACCTGAAAAACCGGCGAAGTGAGCAGCACATCGCCGTGGTGCCTGAGCTTGATCACCAGGGCGCGATGCAGTGAGGAGAGGTCAACGGCGTCGTTCAGCATGCGCGCAAGATAACAGGCCGGAATTGCATTGCTTGGAAGGATAAAACTCTAGCACTGGTGCGGCGTTTGGGCCAAATTGCCTTGGAAATGTCCGTCAGTGCTAGGGTTGACCCGCTGAGCGGCAAAATTCAAGGATCGCCGGGATCTGCGCGGGAAAGGACGCCAGATCGTGGTTTCCCCCTTTGATCACGATGTGATTTGCACCGGAAAACGTGTCCAGCGTAGTTCGATGGTCGAGGAGTTCATCGCCCATTTCCACCACCACCAGGTACCGCGCCGGCCGAGAGACGCCTCTTGGGGCGAAGGCGCGCAGCTCATCGAGGTAAGCGTCCGGGAACTCAAACGCAACGCCGGTGTGCAGGTTGGTTTGTGCGCCCGTGTGGTGCAACAGGGTTTCATACGGGCGAAGCGACGGATTCAGCAGGACCGCCCGGCAGCCGATTTTCTCCGCCAAGACCCAGGCGTAAAACCCGCCGAGCGACGAACCCAGAAGGGTGAGGTGTTGTGGCGCCAGTCCCAAGGCGTGCCATTGCAACTGCGAGATCGCCTGCGCGGGACGCGGGTCCAGATCCGGCGTGACGAGTTTGAAGTCAGGATTCTCGGAAAGCGCAGCGCGCAACTCGCCGGCTTTGCGGGAGCGGCTGGAACTGCGAAACCCATGGGCGTAGAGCAGCACCCGGGGGTTCGTCCTGGGGTTCACGCGCCACGCAGCAGGCTGAACACGACCATGACAAACCCGAGGATCGCGACCACGATCAAAGCGAACGGGATATGCGTGTCGCCTTGAGTGGCCTCGCCGCTTTCAAGCGCCGCTGCCGGGGCGGCGCCCAGACGCCCAGCGAACTTTTCGAAGAAGTCGTCCGTGACTTTTTTTGCCGCGGCGTCGATCAGGCGAGAGCCGACCTGCGCCAATTTCCCTCCCACCTGCGCCTTGGCGGTGTAGCAGAGGCGTGTGCCTGTCTCGATCTCTTCCAGCGTGACCTGGGATTCTCCCCGCCCGAATCCTGCGGCCCCGCCCTGCCCGTCGAACGCCAAGGTGTATCCGGAAGGCGGTTGGATGTTTGAAAGCGTGACCTTGGAATTGAACCGTGCCTTGACCGGACCGATGCTCGCGGCGACCGTGCAGCGGTACGCGTTCTCGCCGTCCGGTTCGAACACCTCGCAACCGGCCAGGCATTCCTTCAAGACGGCGGGATCGTTCAGCGCCTTCCATACGGCGTCGCGCGGCGCGGGCAAATCGAAGGAGCCGGTCAGGTCCATGGTGCTAGTCGTGCGTTGGGCAAGCAATCATCAATGCTATTCTGCCGCCCCAAGCTGCACGCTGTCCATTCACCCGCATCTAACGCCATGCGCCTCTACACTTTCATCCATCACTGCACTACCTGTTCCTTGTTGTTTGCCGCGGCCATTGTCATGGCGCCTGCCAAAGGACAGGCATTGTTTGAAATGGGAACTTGCCCATTGGAAAGCGGTCAGGAAATCCTCGACTGTCGCGTCGCCTACACCACCGTGGGCACCCTGAACGCGGAAAAGTCCAACGCGATTCTCATTCCCACCTGGTTCGGGGGAAAGGCGTCCGACCTGATGCGTTACGTGGGGCCGGACAAGCTGTTCGATTCAACGCGGTTTTTCATCGTCCTTGCGGACAGCTTCGGCAACGGTGTTTCTTCGTCGCCTTCCAACAGCGCCCGGCAACCGATGGAAAAGTTTCCCGCTGTTTCCTTACGCGACATGGTGGCCGCACAGCGACGCCTTCTGAGAGAAAAATTTGGCATCGAAAAACCGCATGCAGTTGCCGGCATTTCGATGGGCGCCATGCAGACGATCACGCTGGCGGCAGACGATCCCGGGGCGGCCACGCGTTTTGTGGCGATTGCGGGTTCACCAAGACTGGCACCCTATGACGTGATCCTGTGGGAAAGCTATGAGCGGCTCATGGATGCATTCCTTGAATGCAATTGCCAGACACCGTTGTCTGCCTTGGCAGCGCAGCGGTTTCTCATTCGGGGCGTGGATTACCATGTGAAAAACACACCGCCAGAAAGGCTCAAGGCCGCGCGCGACGCCATCGAGACCATGAATACGACGCGTGGACAGGCCCATGACCGGAAAGTACAAATCAGGGCCATGCTGGGACTCGATGCGGCCGCCAAGTCAGGCGGAGACATGGCGGCTGCGGCAAAGCGCGTGGGTAACAAGCTCCTGCTCGTGACCGGGGCCCGCGATTACATCGTGACCCCTCAACCGGCCCGTGAATTCGCCAAGGCGGGTGGTGCAAAGCTCCTCGACTTTCCCACTTGCGACCATGACCTGCCGCTCTGCGAAACAGACCTGCTGTATCCGGCCGTTCGCGATTTCTTGGCACGCTAGCAAACGATTTGGAGTTTGCGCTGCGCCGTGACAGCGGGAATCACGTGTTTTTCCGCGCCGGTTGATTCAGTTCGGCGATCCGCATCGCCTCTGCAAACAGGCGTTCGCGAAGCGCCACCGTGCACACCTCAAGCTCGGCCCCAAGGGACAACAGATCGCGAATGCACTGGTCGCCGGGCTCGACGGGCAATTCAAGCGTCGTCCAGCCGGACGCGCCTGGCGCCGGCGCCTCTCGCACGGCCCGCGCGGCCCAGGCGCCCAACTGCGCCAGCCTTTTCTTGCCAGCCTCGGAAACGCGCACCGTGGCGATTTCGCTGCGCAATTCCGATTCGAATCGGGCCGTGGATTCAGCCCAATAGGACGCGAGATCAAATTCCGGCTCGCGGGCGAACCGCGCTGGTTCCACCTGCGCGCGCTGGACATTGGAGACCCGGAATGTGCGCATCACGCCATCGTGTTTGTTTTGGGCGACCAAGTACCAGGTGCCGGCCTTCATGACGAGGCCCGACGGTGCAACTTCCCAATCGCGAACGCCACGCCAGCTTTCGTACTGCATGGTCACCCATTGCCGGTCCAGGAGGGCGCGCGCGATGGACGCCAGATGGGGAACCGGCTCGGACGCGTAATACCAGTCGATCGGGTCAATGTGAAACAAGGCTCCGGTGCGCGCCGCCTCGTGGCTGGCGCTTTCGGGCAAGGCAGCGAGAAGTTTGGTTCGCCCGCTGGCCACGGCGCCTCCCAACCCGAGTGCATCCATGGCCGCCGGCATGCCGATCATCAGGATGGACTTGGCTTCTTCCATGGTCAGGCCCGTGAGATCGGTGCGATAGCCGCCCAGCAATTCGAAGCCGCCGCCGGGGCCGCGCTCTGAGAACACCGGCACACCTGCCGCCGAGAGTTCATCGATGTCGCGATAGATCGTGCGCTCGGACACCTCAAATTCCTGCGCCAGGGACTGGGCGGTCAGCCGCACATTGAGCTGCAGCAGAATCAGGATGGACAACAGGCGGCTTGCACGCATGGACATAAAGACAGGATGAACGGAAATACCTGACACAGGATGTCAGGTAAGGCTTTCCATACTACGCGCATCGAATCTTCACCTGCGAAAGGAACTGGAAATGCCGGATCAAATACATGACGAAACGCGCCGCAACTTGCTGCAATCGGCAGCCGGCCTGGTGTTGGCACAAGCGGCATTACCCGCAAATGCGGCCTCAACGTCGATCGTCTCGAAAGCGCTCGGCAGGCCGGGCGACTTCGATTTTCTGAATGGCCACTGGAAGATCAAGCACCGCCGTCTCAAGCCGGAGTCCGGGCAGTGGGACGTGTTTGAAGGCGAGGCGAGTTGCTTTTCAATTCTCAAAGGGGTGGCCAGCATCGAAGAACTGCGCATTCCCTCGCGGGACTTTTCCGGCACGGGTATCCGGTTGCTTGATGTGAAGAAGCAGCTGTGGAACGACTATTGGGTCAACGGCAAGAGCGGTGTGCTGACCACACCCGGGCAAACCGGTGTGTTCGAAAACGGTGTCGGTACGTTTGGTGCGGACGATGCAGACGAGGGCAAACCCATCAAGGTACGCGGCGTGTGGGATCGCATCACGCCGAATTCCTGCCGCTGGTTCCAAGGGGTATCGCGCGATGGCGGCAAGACGTGGGAAGACAACTGGTTCATGGATTGGAGCCGCGCATGAAGGCCGCTACGATTCCCGTCGCTGCCGGTGCGCCCGGGGATTTCGATTTCCTGCACGGCTCATGGCATGTCGATCACCGCCGCCTAAAGCGCCGCCTCGCGAATTGCGACGAATGGGAGACATTTGAAGGGCAAAGCGCGGTATGGCCGCTCATGGGCGGTTTCGGCAACGTGGATGACAATGTCCTGGAGCTCCCCGGCGGTACCTATCGCGCCGCAACCCTTCGTGCCTATGACCCGGCGACAGGGCTTTGGCGCATCTGGTGGCTGGATGCGCGACACCCCGATCGCATCGAGGCGCCGGTGGCGGGTCGCTTTGAAAACGGTGTCGGCACGTTCACCGCTGAAGAATTGTTTGAGGGGAAGCCGATCGTGGTCCGATTTCGATGGATCATTGAATCCAACGATCGATTGCGCTGGGAGCAGGCGTTTTCGCCCGATGGCGGAAAGACCTGGGAAACGAATTGGGAGATGGCGTTCACGCGGCGGTAAAAATCAAGATCTGGCGAGCGGTTTGAGGCGATTTCCGCTGGGATACCGCGCCAGTCCTTGGGTTTTGGCCGCATGCGAGCACGATCCCGGTCGTCCGAGGCGCGTAGAATTCAGGCTCCGCCCAGCCTGTGTCTGCCATGAAACGCGAATCCCTCCCCATTCCGGTCGCCGTTCCCGATGTGCGACCCCACCAAGCACGCCGCACACGTCTGGCCAGGCAACTGAAGCGCGGGCTGTTGTTGTTGCCGACCTCGCCAGAGGCGATGCGCAATGCCGACGCGAATTACGAATTCCGGTGGGATTCAAGCTTCTATTACCTCACGGGTTTTTGCGAGCCAGAAGCGGTGCTCGCCATCCAGTTGGGTGCGCGTCCCAAACATATCCTGTTCTGCCGCGACAAAAATGTTGAACGCGAAATCTGGGATGGATTCCGGTTCGGGCCTGCACAAGCCGCCGAAACGTTTCGCTTTGATGAGGCCTATTCGATCGACGAACTCGACGACCGGATTCCCAAATTGATGGCCAACGCTGGCGTTGTCCACACGCTGCTGGGGACCCATGACGCCTGGGATGCATCCATCAAGCGCTGGCTCAACGCGGTGCGCGCGCAATCGCGCACCGGTATCGAGGCGCCCGTGGAGATCTGCGATGTTGCACGCACCGTGGGTCAAATGCGGGTCGTGAAAGATGCGGCCGAAATAGACATCATGCAGCGTGCCAACGAGATCTCCTCGCTTGCCCACGAACGCGCCATGCGGGCCGTCAAGCCCGGAATGCGCGAGTTCGAGATCGAGGCGGAGTTGATGCATGAATTCATTCGCCACGGTGCCCGCCAACCCGCCTACGGCAGCATCGTCGCCTCGGGGGCCAACGCCTGCGTGCTGCATTACCAGGCGAACCGCGCGGAATTGAAGCCCGGTGACCTGCTGCTCATCGATGCCGGTTGCGAGCTGGACAGCTATGCCGCGGACATCACGCGCACGTTTCCGGTGGACGGCAAATTCACGGGCCCGCAGCGCGACGTCTACGACATTGTGCTCGAGGCGCAGCTGGCGTGCATTCGGTCGCTCAAGCCCGGCGCGAGCGTGGGCCGCTATCGCGACGTGGCCGTGCGCGTCCTTTCGCAGGGCCTGATCGACTTGAAGCTTTGCAAGGGAACGCTGGACGGCGTGATCGAATCCGGTGCGTATCGGCAGTTCTATATGCATGGCGCGGGCCACTGGTTGGGACTCGACGTGCACGACGCCGGCGATTACAAGCAGGGCGGAAAGTGGATCAAGCTCGCGCCAGGCATGGTGGTCACCGTGGAACCGGGCCTTTACGTCCGTCCTGCGCACAACGTGCCGAAGCGCTTCTGGGATATCGGCGTGCGCATTGAAGACGACGTGCTGATTACCCGGACGGGGACGCGCAACCTGACAAGCTGCGTCAAGCGCGCGGACGACATCGAGGCCTTGATGCGTGGCTGATTCCGCGGCGGTGCCAGGCGACGTCAGGGTCATCGGCGCGGGGCCGGTGGGGGCGGTCTTTGCATTGCTGGCCGCGCGTTTCGGGGTCAAGGTGTCGCTGCTGGATGCGCGCAATGGACCTTCCCGAGAAAGCCGCACGCTGGCGCTGTCCCATGGCAGCCGCGCCATTCTGGAGCGCATCGGGGCTTGGGAGGCGTGCAGCTCAAAAGCCGCAGAGATCCACCGGATTCACACGTCGCAGAAGAATGGTTTGGGACGCGCCGTCATCGATCGCGCGGATGCCGGCGTGCCGGCGTTGGGGTACGTCATCGCCTATTCGGATTTGCAGGACGCGCTGGATGCCGCGCTCGCACGTGAAAAAGTGTCCGTGGATTTTGGTGCCCGGGTCGCCGCCATTTCCGACAGCGCCTCTGGCGCGCAGATTTCGCTGGAAAGCGGTGCCGTGCTGGAGGGCACTGCAGTTGTACTCGCAGACGGGGGAGCGAACCTTTCCAAGCTGCCGCGCTTTTCGACCGAGGAAAAGGACTACGAACAATCGGCCCTTCTCGCCCACCTCACCTGCGATCGTGGCCACGATCGCACAGCCTATGAACGCTTTACCCCGGAAGGACCCGCGGCGTTGTTGCCCGGATTGGCGGCCAACAGTTTTTCGATGGTGTGGGTTGCGCCCCACTCGCGCATCGATGCGTTGATGGCGCTGGAAGACTCCGCTTTCCTGGACGCTTTTCAGGCGCATTTTGGGAATCGCGCGGGCCGCTTTGTCACCATCACTGCACGAAAGCGGTTTCCGCTGAAGCTCCGGACGGTAAACCCGCGCGCATCAGGTCGGGTGGCGGTGATCGGCAATGCCGCGCAGGCCCTGCACCCTGTTGCGGGGCAGGGATTCAATCTGGGTTTGCGCGATGCCCTGGCCTTGGCTGATCAGATCGCGGCCCAGGGGGACTCGATCGTCGAGGCGCTGTCGGGATATGGAGAGTTTCGCGAGGGGGACGTGGCGCGCAGCATTGGTTTCACGGATTTGTTGGTGGAATTGTTCGGCACCGCGCATGGGCCTTCACAGGCTGTGCGGGGCTTGGGGTTGGTGGCGCTGGATGCGCTGCCCGTTGCTCGCCGCGTGTTGGCCAAACGAATGAGTTTCGGTGCGCCGAGGTGAATCCATGACGGAACGTGTCATCGTTTCAGGAGGCGGACCGGTGGGATTGGCAGTGGCCCTGGGACTTGCTCATCATGCGCGGCTCGATGTCACCGTTCTTGAGCGAGATGTTCCTGTCGCATGGGAGCCGCCAGACGGATTCGACCCGCGGGTCTATGCGCTGTCACCTGCGTCGCTTGACTGGCTCGCGGGATTGGGTGTCAAGATCGATGCACCGCGGGTGGCCCCCGTGCATGCCATGCAAATATGGGGAGACCATTCGGAGTCTCCGCTGGTGCTGCAGCAGGCCGTGCCGCTCGCGGCCATTGTCGAGCACGGGGCGTTGATGCATTCGTTGCATCTGGCTTCGAACCGTCGAATTGTGTTGGATGCAGGTGCCGAGGTGCGCGGTTTTTGCGATGGCGCATTGCAATTGGCAAACGGACAAATCAGGGAAGTGCCGCTGGTGGTGGCTGCCGAGGGGCGTCGTTCGGTGGTTCGCGACGCAGCCGGCATTGCGGTGGACAGCGTCGACTACGCATCGACGGGCGTGGTGGCCAACTTTGCGTGTGTCACGCCACACCGTGATATCGCCCGCCAATGGTTTTTGGGGAATTCAATCCTTGCGTTGCTCCCCCTCCCGGGACGACATGTATCCATGGTGTGGTCCTTGCCCCATGAGGCCGCACGATCGTTATTGCAACGCTCACCAGAAGACGTTGCGCGCGAAGTGTGTGAGGCTGCAAACCTCGCGTCCGGGGAATTGCGTGCGATCACGCATCCGATCGGATTTCCGTTGGTGCGTCAAACCGCGCGTCAATGGGTGATGCCGGGCCTGGCGCTGGCCGGCGATGCGGCCCACACCGTCCACCCATTGGCGGGACAAGGCGTGAACCTGGGGTTCGGTGATGCAGCCGAATTGTCCCGCCAACTCGCGGGACGGTCACGATTTTCATCTGTTGGAGACTTGGCGGTCCTGCGCCGGTAGGAACGTGCGCGCAGGGAGCCGGCGTTGCGCATGGCGACCCTGACCCATGGGCTGCGGGACTTGTACCTTGCGCCCGGTGAGGCAGAGGGCTGGCTGCGAAATCGCGGACTGGGCCTATTGAATCGCCTGCCGCTGATCAAAGACCGTTTGATTCAGATGGCCATTTCCTGAAAAGGAACCGCTCGGTTGGGGCAGGCGGCCGCCCGTCAGACCTGAGGGAACCTGCCGACGCGACAGGTATCATAGTCGGATTGCCTTTTAGGACTAGATCGTGAAGAAATCGATTTCTGCCGTTTTGTGCGTGCTGTGTGCTGCTGTGACTGCGTTTGCGCTGAGCGCACAGGCAAACCCAGACGTGGTGAAGAAGGAGTTTGAGAAGAAATATCCGGGCGTCATTGCAGACAAGGTCACGAAGGCGGGCTTTGGCGAGCTTTGGGAAATCTTTTCCGGCGGCGAGATCGTTTATACCGACGAGAAGGTCAGCTTCCTGTTGCTGGGAACGTTGGTCAATGCGGCCAACAAGGAAAATGTGACGGAAAAGCGGCTGAGCAAGCTCACCGCAATCAATTTCAATGACCTGCCGTTGACCAATTCCATCACTTTGGTCCGCGGTGATGGATCCCGCAAACTTGCCATTGTCGAGGACCCGATCAGCGGCTATTGCAAGCGTTTTGAACGCGACCTCAATTCTCTGGACAACATCACGGCGTACATTTTTCCGTATCCGATCTTGAGTCCGGATTCGATGGAAAAGGCCAAGTCAGTCTGGTGTGCGCCCAATCGACTTCAGGCCTGGCAAGACCACATGCTCCGGGACAAGGCGCCTGCCTCGAACACCAAGTGTGACAATCCGATCGATGCTGTCTTTGCCTATGGGCAGAAGCAGCGCATCATGGGGACACCTGTGACAATTTTCGAGAACGGCGAACGAGCCTCCGGGGCATTGCCCAAGGAACAATTGGAGGCGCGCATCGCTGCAGCCAGCGGCAAGCCGGTGGCGCCGAAGTAGGCGGAAAAGGCCGAGTCGACGAGCCTATTTCGGTTCGTAGCCTTTCGGCAGCAGCACCCACATGCGCACCGGCTGCTTTGTGCGTCCGGCCTCCTGGCCGGCCGAATCCCCGGTGCCCCAGTAGAAATCGCCCCGTACAGCGCCGGCGATTGCGCCACCCGTATCCTGTGCCACCATCAGTCGATTCAGCGGTTCACGCGAGGTGGGGTGTATTGTTGAAAGGTAGAGCGGCACGCCCAGCGGTATGACGCGCGGGTCCACAGCGATCGATCGCTCGGCCGTCAGCGGGACACCCTGCGTTCCGATGGGGCCGGGTAAATCCAGCGGCAGTTCTTTGAAAAACACGTAACTCGGGTTGGCATTGAGGTACCGGTGGGCCTTCTTGGGGTTTTTCCTGGCCCACTCTCGAATGCCCGCCAGCGAGGCTTGATGCGCCTTGATTTCACCCCTGCGAATCAACAAGCCGGCGACCGAGCGGAAGGGGTGCCCGTTCTGATCGGCGTAACCGACGCGAATTTTGCTGCCGTCAGTCAGTGCGATCTGTCCGGACCCCTGAATCTGCAGGTAATGCAATTCGACCGGATCATCCACCCAAACGATCTCCAGGCCTTTGAGGGGCGATTTTGGGGAATCGATTTCCGCGCGCTCGAAGTACGGCACCAGCTTGTTGTCGACCAATCGCCCGCGGAGCCGGCGAAATTTGAGATCCGCATACACGTCGCTCAGGTCAATCGTGACCAGGTCTGAGGGTGCACGGTAGATCGGATACTTGTAGGTCTTGGTGGGCTTCCTCGATCCCGCAAGCATTGGTTCGTAATAACCGGTCAGCAGGCCGCTGTCGGTTCCGTCCAGATTGACCACCCGCCAGGGATCAAACGCCTCGCGAAAGAACCGGGCGATATCGGCGTCAGAGGCGCCAGTTCCCAACGGTACCGCCCACTGGCACACGTCCTTCCAGTCTGGCTGGTTCGAAAGCACCGTGCATCCGCGCTGAAAGGCCACCAGTGCGTCCCTTTGCGAATCCAATCCCCATTGTGGAACGGCGTCCCAGGAGGCGCGCTCGAGTTTGCCGCGCGGTGCAGGGGGCGTTTTGGCCGCTTCCGGTTCCAGATCAAGAGGCTCGTCCTTGTCGGCCGGGGGCAACGGGGCAGCCGGTGTGCAGACGGCGCACACCTGGCATGCCGGGCAAACCGGCACCTTGACTTCTGGGGGCGTTGCGCACGCCGCGATCAGGGTTGCGAAGGCAGCGGCCAAACTCCGTATCATGGCGCGGCGCGGCAAACAGGAAGGCCGGCGCGGAGAAAGAATCATGGTTTGGGTCGTATTTGAAGTGTTGCTGGCATTCGGCATTGCCGTCTTCATCGTCTGGTGGACGTTTCCGAAGGAAAAGAAGGAGGACAACAAGCACCCCGACACCGGCAAGGATCAATGAAGGACGCGCGGAACCGAGAGCGTGAATTCGGGAATTGTGGCGTCAAACCGGGTGCCGTCTTCCGCGGTCAGGTGATAGGTCCCGCGCATGGTGCCAACCGCGGTCCCCAGGGATGAACCGCTGGTGTATTCGAACGATTGGCCGGGCTCCAGCACAGGCTGTTCCCCGACGACACCGACGCCGCGCACTTCCTGCACCTGGTTGTCCGCGTCGGTGATGATCCAGTGGCGGCTGATGAGCTTGGCCGTGATCGTCCCGGTATTCGTAATGCGGATCGTGTAGGCAAAGACGTACTGGTCATTTTCCTCGTCGGATTGGTCGGCCAGATAGAACGCCTGCGCGGTGACCTCCACGGAATACTTCGTTTCATTCATGGCGCGATGCTATCACGCGCTCCGGCACAGGCCGCCTTCGGAAGCCTCTTCGAAACCCCGTAAAATTCGCCCATGACCTTTCGAATTGCCCCCTCCATTCTCAGCGCGGATTTCGCGCGCCTGGGCGAAGAAGTGCGTGCCGTCATCTCGGCCGGCGCCGATGTGATTCACTTCGACGTCATGGACAATCATTACGTCCCGAATCTGACCGTAGGCCCAATGGTTTGCGAGGCTGTGCGGCCGCATGCCAAGCGCGCGGATGGAACCAGCGTTCCGATCGACGTGCACCTGATGGTCAGGCCCGTCGATGCGCTGGTGCCCATGTTCGCCAAGGCTGGCGCGGACATCATTTCATTCCATCCGGAGGCGTCCGATCACATCGACCGTACCTTGTCCCTGATTCGCGAATCAGGCTGCCGGGCTGGACTGGTGTTCAATCCGGCCACGCCGCTGTCATATCTTGATCATGTGATGGACAAGCTGGACCTGATCCTGATCATGAGTGTCAATCCGGGGTTCGGCGGACAGTCTTTCATCCGGGGCGCCTTGGGCAAGTTGACCGATGCGCGCCGCCGCATCGCGGCAAGCGGGCGCGACATCTGGCTGGAAGTCGACGGCGGCGTGAAGTCGGACAACATTGGCGCGATCGCAAAGGCCGGCGCGGATACCTTTGTGGCGGGCTCCGCCATTTTTGGAAAGCCCGATTACGCGGCGACGATCGCCGCCATGCGCCATGAATTGGCCAAGGCGGGCGCATGACGGACATGCAGGATTTGAATCAAGCCGCTGAGCCAATGCCCGGTACTGGCGCGGCGCTTGAGGCCGACGGCTTGGAAACCCCGGTTGTTGCTGGAGTTTCAGCCGACGTACCGCAAGAAATCGTCAAACGAACGCGCTACCGCGCCAAGCCGAAGTTTGCTTTTCCGATTCCCTTGAAGGCGGCCCTGCTCGATTTGGACGGGACCTTGCTGGATACTGCGGGCGACATCGCCGAGGCGGCCAACCGCATGAGGCTGGCTCTCGGGTTTCAACCGCTTGATCCGGCACTGATCAAGACCTTTGTCGGCAAAGGCATTGCAAACCTGGTGTCAAAAACCCTGAAAGATGCCGTGGGGGAAGTCGGGCCCACCGCTTTGAAAGTGGCAGTCGCCAATTTTGAGCGGCAGTATGAAAAATGCTTTGGCGACACCTCGTTGCCGTTTCCAGGTGTGGTTGATGGACTGAACGCATTGAAGGACAAGGGCTTGCGCTTGGCGTGTGTGACCAACAAGGCCGCCAAGTTCACCGAGCCCTTGCTTGAGCGTACCGGATTGAAAGACTACTTTGAACTGGTGATTTCGGGCGACACGCTCGCAGCAAAAAAGCCCGACCCGCTGCCACTGGTGCATGCGGTGGCGTTCTTCAGTGCACAGCCGTCCGAAGTCCTGTTGATTGGCGATTCGGTCAACGACGCGGAAGCGGCGCGGGCGGCGGGATGTCCGGTGTTCATCGTCCCCTACGGCTACAACGAAGGCCAGGAATTACGCGGGCTTGATTGCGACGCGTTCATCGATGACGTGCCCGGCGCACTGAAATTGGTTAAACTGGCCGCCTGACGTTCCTCCTTTCGGCAAACACTCCCCATGATTCGCGGCACGCGTTGGCAAAACTGGCGATGGCAGAACTGGCGATAGTCACGCCCGTTTTGTGCTGTCCCGTTCCACCGTTTCTTCAAGCCCCGCCCGAATCCCATGACTCCTGCTGAATTTGCTGCGCTGAGCAGCCAAGGCTTCAATCGCATCCCCGTCACGCTCGAGACCTTTGCCGATCTCGACACGCCGCTGTCGATTTACTTGAAGCTCGGCGGCAAGCCGTTTTCGTATTTGCTTGAATCCGTCATTGGAGGCGAGCGATTTGGCCGCTATTCAATCATCGGACTACCCGCCAAGGAGTGGATCACCGTTTCCGGAAATGAATGCGCACATTTCCGCGCCAAGCCGGGCGGCGGCGGGCAGGCTGTGGAGCGCACCTTTGTGAATGATCCGCTGGTGTGGATTGAAAAATATCGGAAGCGATTCAACGCGGCCCCCATCGAGGGCGCGCTGCGCTTTGCCGGAGGGCTTGCGGGTTATTTTGGCTATGACACGGTGCGATACATCGAGCCCAAACTCGCATTGGAAGATCACCAAAGGAAACCTGATCCCATCGGAGCACCGGATATCGTCTTGATGTTGTCCGATGAATTGGCGGTGGTGGACAACCTGTCGGGGAAGTTGTACTTGATCGTCTATGCCGACCCTTCGCAGCCATATGCGCTGGCGAATGCCGAACGACGATTGACCGAATTGCGCTTGGCCTTGCGACAGCACGCACCCTTGCCGGTCTATGTGCCCGGCACGCCGCACGCCGCGCCGGTCTCGGACATTGGGCGCGAGGCGTACTTGAAAGCAGTCGCCAAATGCAAACATTACATCGTCGATGGCGACATCATGCAGGTGCAGATTTCTCAGCGCATCGCGCAGGATTTCGACGCGCCGCCGATCAACCTGTATCGTGCGCTGCGATCGATCAATCCATCGCCCTACATGTTCTACTTTGACATGGGCGATTTCCATATCGTCGGTGCGTCGCCGGAAATCCTCGTGCGCCAGGAGGGCCGCAAGGTCACGCTCCGTCCTATCGCCGGCACGCGCAAGCGGGGCGCCACGCCGGAACGTGACCGCGAGCTGGAGCTGGAGCTGCGCAGCGATCCGAAGGAAGCAGGCCGAGCATCTGATGCTCATCGACCTGGGCCGCAACGATGTCGGCCGGATTGCCAAAACCGGGCGTGAAGGTGACGGAGCAAATGGTGGTGGAGCGCTATTCCCACGTCATGCATCTGGTCTCCAATGTGGAGGGAGAAATCCGCGACGGCATCGGCCCCGTCGAATTGCTGCGGGCGACGTTTCCCGCCGGAACAGTGACCGGCACGCCCAAGGTTCGTGCCATGGAGATCATCGACGAGTTGGAAGTTGCGAAGCGCGGTGTTTACGCAGGCGCCGCAGGGTATCTGGGCTTCAACGGCAACATGGATTTGGCCATTGGCATCCGCACCGGCGTGGTGAAGGACAAGAAGCTCTACGTGCAGGCGGCGGCGGGCATCGTGGCCGATTCGGTGGCCGAACTCGAATGGCAGGAAACCGAAAACAAGGCGCGCGCCTTGTTGCGCGCGGCCGAAATGGTCGCGGCTGGCATCGACACCAACCCGGCATGAGGAGAACAAGATGCTGCTCATGATCGACAACTACGATTCCTTTACTTTCAACCTCGTCCAGTACTTCGGTGAACTGGGCGAAGAGGTGAAGGTAGTGAGGAATGACGAAGTCACGCTGGAGGCGATTGCGGAGATGGCACCTGCGAGGCTGGTGATTTCGCCAGGCCCTTGTTCGCCAAATGAAGCGGGCATTTCCGTGCCCGCCATCGAGCGCTTCGCGGGAAAACTACCCATCCTTGGCGTGTGCCTGGGCCATCAGGCCATCGGGCAAGCCTTCGGTGGCCGCATCGTGCACGCCAAAACGCTGATGCACGGCAAGACTTCGCAGGTCACCCACACCGGGGCAGGCGTATTTGCGGAGTTGCCGTCGCCCTACCGTGTGACGCGCTACCACTCGCTGGTGATCGAGCGCGAAACCTGCCCGAAGGTGCTCGACATTACCGCGTGGACCGACGATGGCGAAATCATGGGCGTCAAACACAAGAGCCTGCCCGTCGAGGGCGTGCAATTCCATCCCGAGTCGATCATGACCGAACACGGACATGCGTTGCTCAAGAACTTTTTGACATTGAAGGTGTGACCATGTTCAGTCCGCAAGAGGCGATCAACCGCCTGTCCGACAAGCGCGAGATTTTTTTCGATGAAATGGTGGACCTGTTCCGCCAGGTGATGGAGGGCAAGGTCACGCCGGTGCAACTCTCGGCGATTCTGATGGGATTGCATGTGAAAACCGAGTCGGTTTCGGAAATCGCTGCCGCCGCACAAGTGATGCGCGAGTTTTCCACCAAGGTCGATGCGGGGGACACCACCAACCTGGTCGATACCTGTGGCACCGGCGGCGACAAGGCCCACACGTTCAACATTTCTACCGCGGCGGCTTTCGTCACCGCAGCGGCAGGTGCTCGCGTGGCCAAGCACGGTGGGCGCTCGGTGTCGTCGCAATCGGGCAGTGCTGACGTGCTGGAGTCACTCGGTGTGAATTTGAGTCTCACGCCCGATGAGGTGGGCCAGTGCATTCGCGAGGTTGGCGTGGGATTCATGTTCGCGCCCAACCATCATCCGGCCATGAAGTACGCTGCACCGGTGAGAAAAGAACTGGGCATGCGCACCATCTTGAACATCTTGGGCCCGCTCACCAATCCGGCGGGCGCGCCGAATCAGGTGATGGGTGTATTCCATAGCGACTTGGTGGGAATTCAGGCGCGGGTGTTGAAAGAGCTTGGCTCGCGGCACGTGATGGTGGTGCACGGCGACGACGGGCTCGACGAAATCACGCTCACGGGACCGACGCAGGTGGCGGAGTTGAAGCGCGGGTTTGTCACCGAGTACCGCATCGAACCCAAGCAGTTTGGGTTGGACACGGCCACCTTGGAGGACCTCACGGCATCAGACAAGGAGGCTTCGAAGGCCAAAGTTCTGGCCGTGCTGGACAATCAGAAGGGCCCAGCCAAGGACATTGTCATGCTCAATGCCGGCGCCTCAATTTACGTATCCGGATTGGCCAACGACCTATGGGGAGGGGTTGCCAAGGCGCGCGAGGCCATTGAATCGGGAGCCGCCAAAGCCAAGCTCGCAGCGTTGGTTGAATTGAGCCAACGTCTCGGCAAACCGGCGTGATGGGCAATATCCTCGACAGGATTCTTGCCACCAAGCGCGCCGAAGTCGAGCGTGCGAAGTCCGTGCACTCATACGGCGACCTTCTCGGCATCGCGAATCAAGGTGGAGAGATTCGGGATTTTGTCGGAGCCATGCGGGCAAAGATTTCCCACGGCCTTCCGGCGGTGATTGCAGAAATCAAGCGGGCCAGTCCCAGCGCCGGGCAGTTCCGCAGCGAGCAAGATCCCGCATTTGATCCGGCGAAATTTGCCAAGGCCTATGAACAGAATGGCGCAGCGTGTTTGTCTGTGCTGACTGACAAGGAGTATTTTCAAGGGTCGATGGATGACCTGCGGTCCGCGCGCGCCGCCTGCGCTTTGCCGGTGTTGCGCAAGGATTTCATTGTGGATAAGTACCAGATTGTTGAGGCACGGGCAGCCGGCGCGGATGCCGTCCTTTTCATCATGGGCACGGCGCCGCTACAGCAATTCCGCGAATGGGAGCGCTTGGTGCGGGATTTGGGAATGGCCATTCTGGCCGAAGCACACAATGAAGCCGAACTCCAGGATGCACTGGCGTTGGAAACCCCTTTGGTGGGGATCAACAATCGGGATTTGACCCGTTTTGTGACAGACGTGGAAACCACGCTTCGATTGAAAGACCGAATTCCGAATGATCGGATTTTGGTCACTGAAAGCGGTATCGATACGCCGGTGATTGCGGCACGGATGCGAGCACAAGGCGTGAAAGCATTTCTTGTCGGTGGCGCCTTTATGGCGCAAGCCGAACCGGGAGCAGCACTGAAGTCTCATTTTGCATGGTAGAACCAGCGGTACAGTGTTGCGCAAAAGCAACAGCGGGTTAACCCTGTGGCATAATTCGTCCTCGTTGCTTGAGGAAGTCCTTCAAGTTTGGCAAACTGCGCAAGGCTTTCCGGACAGAATTTGCAGAATCTAGAACAGGGCTTGGGAAGCCGATTTGCGGACTGCCGCAAATGGCAACTCACCCGGGCCAAACAAGACGCTCGAAATTAACCAAAGGAGAGATGTGATGAAACTGAAATTGATCGCCCTCGCTGTCGCTGGCGCAACGATGGCCCCCGTGGCGATGGCTCAGACGGCCAACCCGGTCACGCTGTACGGCACGCTGAACATCGATTTCGAGTCGGTGAAGGCGAGCAATGCGGCAGCCAGCGCTACCGCCGTCAACGTCGGCGCGCGCAACCGCGTATCGGCGAACTCCTCAAATTTTGGTATTCGCGGCACGGAAGATTTGGGTGGCGGCCTGAAGGCCTTCTTCCAACTTGAAATGGGTTCTGTGGCCATCGACGCAGGCGGCGGCAACCTGGCGGGCCGCAACAGCGCGGTCGGCTTGATTGGCAGCGCAGGTACGATTATCTTGGGTAACTGGGATACGCCGTACAAGTCCTCATCTGGGGCCGTTGACGCCTTCTATGGCACGGGCATCGCCAACTACGTGAACGTCATCAGCGGCAATTCGACCCCGACGGCCGCCGCAGGTGCCACGCGCAATGCTTTTGACCGTCGTGCCAGCAACGTGGTGCAGTGGTGGTCCCCGAACTGGAATGGCTTCAGCGTTCGTGCAGCTTACGGCGCCAATGAAGGCCGGACCGCTTCGAATGCGACGACCTCTCTGAACCCGTCGTTGACCTCCTTCTCTGGATCGTATGCCAAAGGGCCTTTCACGGTTTCCGCAGCCTATGAAAAGCATGACCAGTTTTCTGCGGGTTCGAAAGATACCGGTTTGAAGTTCAGCGGTACCGCGGTGATTGGTTCCACCACGTTCGGTCTGGTGACTGAGACGCTGAAATACAAGGGTGCAATCGGTTCCACCGGCTTGCCGAAGGCATTTACAGCGGGTACGGGAACCGAAGTCAAGCTCAACTCCTACTATGCATCGATGGTCCATCGCATGGGCCCGTGGGCGCTCCGCGCCGGTGTTGGTGCTGATCGCGGCTTGAAGGTCAATACTGCAGCCGGCGCGCCGGATACGCGTGCCCGTATGCTCGCGGTTGGCGGCAGCTACACGTTCTCGAAGCGCACCGATGCATACCTTGTGTTCTCCCAAATCAAGAACGACAACAATTCGCGCAATGACTTCGCGATCAACGGTGTGGCCAACGGCTTCACTAATGGTGCGGACCCGCGCGGCTTGGGCATCGGCCTCCGTCACACGTTCTAATTGCAGTTTGAGTTGCAGGTCGACGGGCACCTCCGGGTGCCCGTTTTGTTTTTCAGGAGCAGAATGCCCATATGGACTTGACCGATCGTTTCATCGTTGAGGCTGACTCGGCGCTGAAAACCCTGTTCGCACCCGTTTCAGCGTCCCGGCCAGCGAAGCCAGGTTTTCACAGGGAACAGTCCCCTTTGAGCGCACCAGTACGCGAAGAATCGATCCGGCTGATGCGCGTCAATCACTGCGGGGAAGTGTGTGCGCAGGCACTGTATCAAGGCCAGGCATTTGTGGCACGCGACCGCGAGACGCGAGACATGCTCACGCGTGCCGCTCGCGAAGAGCGCGATCACTTGGCATGGTGCGACCAACGGGTTCGCGAGCTCGGAGGGCGGACCAGCGTGGCCGCCCCGGCGTTTTATGCCGGCTCGTTTGCATTGGGGGTGCTGTCCGGGGGCCTTGGGGACCGATGGAGCATGGGCTTTCTCGTTGAAACCGAAAGGCAGGTGGAGGCACACTTGGACGGTCATTTGGAACGGCTGAGCCCAGAAGACCCTGTCAGTCGGGGAATTGTCGAGACCATGCGCGAAGAGGAAATTCAGCATGGAAACATGGCGGAATCTCGCGGCGCCGCAAATTTACCCAAGCCAGTGAAAGGGGTGATGAGCCTCTTGTCGAAAGTGATGACCGAAATTACCTACCGGGTTTAGCGCCTACCCGTTTGCCGGAGTTTGGGCACGAATTTCGAAGTCGTGGGTCACATTGGCGGTTTTTGCGAGCATGGCGGTCGCTGAGCAGTATGTTCCCGCGGACAGCTCTATCGCTCTGCCCACCTTGATGGGGTCGAGATTCTGACCGGACACAACAAAATGGAAGTGAATACGGGTAAAGACTTTTGGGTGAGTGTTTGCTCGCTCCGCTTCAATTTCAACCACGCAGTCAGTAATCGCTTGCCGACCTTTACGAAGGATCTCAACGACATCAAACGCCCCGCAAGCGCCTGATCCCATCAGGACCAATTCCATCGGACGTGGTCCCAAATTGCGCCCACCAGCATCCGGCGCACCATCCGCGACAACCGCGTGTCCGCTCCCCGATTCGCATGCAAAGGCAACTTTCTCAATCCATTTGATCCGAGCTTTCACGAGTCTAATTTCCTTTCGATTGGTTCTAGCTTAAGCAGCAGCAGGACCAAGTTTGACAGGGAGTCCTTGAATTTATTATAATTTTTAGTTCTGCCAAGTACTCCCCCCGTATTGCTTGGCGACGGAGAACCCACCGTCCTGCGGCGTCCAAACGCAGAACACGAAGGTTCGAACTCAATACCAACGAAGCAATCAGAAACCAGAGTACAGCAATGAAAACCTATTCAGCCAGAAAAGAAGACGTGGTGCACGGCTGGTACCACGTCGATGCCACCGACAAGGTGCTCGGCCGCCTCGCTGTTGAGGTTGCCAAGCGGTTGCGTGGCAAGCACAAGCCAGAATACACCCCGCATGTGGACACCGGCGATTTCATCGTCGTGACGAATGTGGAAAAATTGCGTGTCACGGGCACCAAGGGTGAAGACAAGAAGTATTTTCGTCATTCGGGGTATCCCGGCGGTATCTACGAGACCAACTTCAACAAGCTGCAAGCCAAGCACCCTGAACGCGTGCTTGAGAAGGCCGTGAAAGGCATGTTGCCCAAGGGGCCCCTGGGCTACGCGATGATCAAGAAGCTCAAGGTCTATGCCGGAGGAACGCATCCGCATGGTGCCCAGCAACCCCAAGAACTCAAGATCTAAGGAACCGCATCATGGTCGGCAAATATCATTACGGCACGGGCCGTCGCAAGAATGCGGTAGCGCGTGTGTTCATCAAGGCAGGCAAGGGCAACATCGTGGTAAACGACAAGCCTTTGGACGTCTATTTCTCGCGCGAGACGGGCCGCATGGTTATGGTGACAAGTTTGACATCATGGTCAACGTTTTTGGCGGCGGCGAGTCCGGGCAAGCTGGTGCAGTCCGCCACGGCATCACGCGTGCGCTGATTGATTACGACGCGAACCTCAAGCCACAACTGTCCAAGGCTGGCCTGGTGACTCGCGATGCCCGCGAGGTCGAACGCAAGAAGGTCGGCTTGCACAAAGCCCGCCGTCGCAAGCAGTTCTCGAAGCGCTAACCTGCGCTCCGGCCTGCATGACGAAGCCGCCGAAGCAATTCGGCGGCTTTTTCACTCTGGGGCCAGCTTGATGCAAATGAGACTTGCGGGCAACCCGACACCATGTTGAGCGAAATGAAACTGCGGGGCGCATGGCGCAAAGTGCGCGCGCGTATCGGGATTCGTTCCGACCGCATGGCCATTCGCACGCAGAAACCCTGGTATTTGCAATTGGCCTGGTATGGCCTGATCTTGGGTGTTGCGGGCGCCGTGGCATGGTACTTGATCGACAACCAGTACCGGATTACCGGGTTTAACCGTGCGGAAGCCACCGCCGAGATTGACAGGCTCAAAACTGAAAACGCTCGTTTGTCACGTGAATTTGCCTTGACGAAGACGCTCTTGAATGAGCGGGAAGGGCAGCTCAAGGTGGAAAAGGCCTCGCTGGAGGAATTCACCCGGAATCTGGCTCAGTTGCAGGAAGAAAACAACAGCCTGAAGGAAGATTTGGGTTTTCTGCGCAACATCATGTCTTCCGGCAGTGTGCCCGATGGTTTGGCCATCACGAATCTCAAGGTCGAACCCGATGTGGTGCCGGGAGATTACCGGTACCGGCTGTTATTGACCCAAGGTGGACAGCGCAAAACGGATTTCAAGGGGAAGCTGCAGATCATTGCCCGGTTTCAACCGCAGGGACAAGTCAACGCGCCCATGCAAGCCCTAAGTGTTCCCACAGATGCCGAAATCAAGAGCAGCGCACCGTTGATTGAATTTCGGTTCTATCAGAAGGCTGATGGGCGGTTTAGAATCCCAGAGGGAATGATGTTGAAGTCCGTCCAGGTCCGATTGTTGTCCGCCCCCAACTTCGAAGTTCGCGCCCAAAAGAGCCTGAACCTGTAGCTGCCGAAAGGAGGATCTTTGTATGTTTGGCAACAAGAACACAAAACCCAGTCCCATCGACAGCCTGATCGGCGCCGGTTCAACGATCACGGGAGACATTCATTTCACCGGGGGACTGCGCATCGACGGGTGTGTCAAAGGTAATATCCGCGCGGTGGGTGAAAAGCCCGGTACGCTCGTGCTATCCGAGTTGGCCAAGGTCGAAGGGGATATCCAGGTCGGCCATGTGGTCATTAACGGTACGGTTGCCGGATTGGTTCACGCGTCCCAGTACCTTGAACTTTTGCCCAAGGCCAGGGTCACGGGAGATGTGACCTACAAAACGATTGAAATCCATGTCGGCGCCATTGTGATGGGACGCATGGTGCATGTCGACGATAACAAGCTTGCTGAAAAAGTAATCGAGCTCAAGTCAGCTGGCAATGCAGATTGACGACCATATCGGTCAATCGAAGCAGACCCATTCAATTTCGCAGGAGAAAACCCCATGAACGACATGTCAATGATGCCCGCACCGCTGGTTTTTACGGACAGCGCCGCAGATAAAGTCAAATCGCTGATCGTCGAGGAAGGCAATGACGAACTCAAGTTGCGGGTATTCGTGACGGGCGGTGGATGTTCGGGTCTCCAATACGGTTTTACTTTCGACGAGGTGTCGAACGAGGATGACACGATCATGGAGAAGAATGGCGTCAAGCTCCTCATTGACCCCATGAGCTACCAATACTTGATCGGTGCGGAGATTGATTACACCGAAGGATTGGAGGGTGCGCAATTCGTGATCAAGAATCCGAATGCGTCTTCCACTTGTGGTTGCGGATCGTCGTTTTCGGTATGACGCTTGACGGTGACACCGTAGGCGCGATCGGCTAAAATCTCGGGTTTCGCCGCAAACCCCAATTCAATCCATTTTAGTGAGGACATGATGGCCGGAGAACGCAAACGTACCCGCCGCAACACCCTGGAACGCCGCTGTTTGGGCAAGGAATACAAACGCTTGTTCCAAGGATCCAGCAAGGGAATCTTCAAGATGCTGGAAAAGATCAAGAAAGCCTGATTCGCAAGGCCAAAAAAAACCGCGGTACGCCGCGGTTTTTTATTTCCGAACAACTTACGATCAAAATGGGATGTCGTCATCCATATCGTCAAATTTGGCAGGGGCAGACTTCGATGGCGCAGCCTTAGGGCTTCCGCTCCCGCTACCGGAAGCGCGCACATAGTCGCCCCCTCCCCGACCCTCTTCACCGCCGCCCATTCCCTGCCGGGAGCCCAGCATCTTCATTTCGTCGGCAACAATTTCCGTGGTGTATTTTTCCTGGCCATCCTTGTCGGTCCATTTACGGGTCCGAATGCGACCCTCAACATAAACTTGAGACCCCTTCTTCAGGTATTCGCCGGCAATCTCTGCCAGGCGCCCGAAAAACGACACGCGATGCCACTCGGTCGCCTCCTGCTTTTCGCCATTCTTGTCCTTCCATTGTGACGTTGTGGCGATCGACACATTCGTGATTGCGCCGCCATCGGGCATATAGCGCGTTTCAGGATCGCGACCAAGATTGCCAATGAGAAGAACTTTATTGAGGGATGCCATGCCGAGACCTGCCTTTCCTGGGAACTTGTCGAATTTGGGGGAGAGGCCACGCCGCCCCCCACCTGCGCCGCATTGCGCGACATTGATATTCTCGCCGAAAAATGAAGGTGCGTGCAAAGCACCTTCGGCGCTAAAATAGCGGGTTGCCTTTCAAGTGCGCATTGCATGGATTCGATTCGTATACGCGGGGCCCGTACCCACAACCTGAAAAACGTCAATCTCGACTTGCCCCGGCATGCATTGGTGGTGATCACAGGGCTATCAGGATCTGGCAAGTCATCGCTGGCGTTTGACACGCTCTATGCGGAAGGTCAGCGCCGATACGTCGAGTCGCTTTCCGCGTATGCCCGTCAATTCCTGCAACTCATGGAGAAGCCGGATGTTGATCTGATCGAGGGGCTGTCCCCCGCCATCTCGATTGAACAGAAGGCCACGTCGCACAACCCTCGCTCCACCGTGGGAACGGTGACTGAAATCCACGACTACCTCCGACTTCTGTTTGCACGTGTCGGGACACCCTTTTGCCCAGACCATGGATTGCCGCTGGAAGCGCAAACGATTTCGCAAATGGTCGACGCCGTCGCCAATTGGGCGGCCGGCACCAAATTCCTGTTGCTGGCGCCCGCAGTAGTCAATCGCAAGGGAGAACATGTCGACTTGATTGAGGAGTTCCGGGCCCAAGGATTTGTGCGGCTGCGGGTCAACGGAAAGGTGATCGAGATTGATGCAGTTCCCAAACTGGACAAAATGAAGAAACACACCATCGAGGTGGTGGTGGATCGACTGAAGTTGCCGGGTGCCAACGAGGCGGAAGGCGAAAGAGTTTTGAAGCAGCGACTTGCAGAGTCATTCGAGACCTGCCTGCGCGTTGGGGACGGCAAGGCACTGGCGGTAAACCTGGATGCTGCCGCGGCGCCAGCCGAAACGTTGTTTTCGTCCAAGTTTTCTTGTCCGGCGTGCGATTTCTCGCTTTCGGAAATGGAGCCGCGCCTCTTTTCCTTCAACAATCCCATGGGCGCGTGCCCGGAATGCGATGGATTGGGAGAAATCACGTTTTTCGACCCAAAGCGGATCGTCGCGTATCCCGGGTTGTCATTGGCAGGTGGCGCCATACGTGGGTGGGATCGTCGCAATCAGTTCTATTACCAAATGCTTTCGGGCCTCGCACAGCATTTCAAGTTCGACCTTGAGCGCCCATTTGATCAGCTGGATGAAGAAGCAAAGCAGGTGGTGTTGTTTGGCTCGGGCAAACAAAAAATCCCCTTCAAATATCCTGGTGAACGCGGAAAACCAATTGTCCGGGAAGATGTGTTTGAAGGCATCGTGCACAACCTTGAACGGCGATATCGCGAGACGGATTCGATGGCTGTTCGTGAGGAGCTCGCAAAGTACATTTCGAACAAGGCTTGCCCGCAATGCGCCGGTACTCGCCTGCGCAAAGAAGCAAGGCACGTGAAAGTCGACGGACGCACGCTGCATGAGATTTCATCCATGCCGCTCAAAGATGCCAAGTCCTGGTTTGATGGCGTCAAACTCTCCAAGCAGAAAATGGCCATTGCCGACAAGATCCTCAAGGAGATCTCTGCGAGGCTGTCATTTCTGAACAACGTGGGATTGGATTACCTTTCCCTAGTCCGTTCTGCCGACACGCTTTCAGGGGGCGAGGCCCAGCGGATTCGCTTGGCGTCCCAAATCGGGTCGGGACTCACCGGCGTGATGTATGTGTTGGATGAGCCTTCGATCGGCCTGCACCAGCGCGACAATGATCGGTTGCTCGAGACGCTCAAGCGATTGCGGGACTTGGGCAATTCGGTCATCGTCGTTGAACACGACGAAGACGCGATCAGCGCGGCGGACTATGTTGTCGACATGGGGCCGGGAGCCGGAGAACACGGCGGCCAGGTCGTTGCCCAAGGAACCCCCGACGAAATCAGACGGGCATCAGAATCACTGACTGGTCAATACCTCTCTGGCAAGAAATCGATTGCCATGCCCAAGCGGCGTGGCAAGTTGGAAAGTGGCAAGCAGCTCGTCCTCAAGGGCGCGCGCGGCAACAACCTCAAGGATGTCACGCTTGAACTTCCGGTCGGTGCCTTCGTTTGTGTCACCGGGGTGTCGGGATCCGGAAAGTCGACGCTCATCAACGATACGCTCTACAAGACCATCTCCCATCATCTCTATGCGTCGACTGACGAACCTGCGCCATTCGAACTGATCGAGGGTCTTGACCATTTCGATAAAGTCATCAACGTCGATCAATCCCCCATCGGACGAACGCCACGCTCCAATCCGGCCACGTATACAGGCCTATTTACGCCGATTCGCGACTTGTTCTCGTCGGTGCCTGAGGCGCGTGCACGCGGCTATGGACCGGGCCGCTTTTCCTTCAACGTGAAGGGCGGGCGCTGCGAGGCTTGCCAGGGCGACGGCGTCATCAAAGTCGAAATGCACTTTCTCCCCGATGTGTATGTGCCCTGCGATATCTGCCACGGCAAACGCTATAACCGGGAGACCCTTGAGGTCCACTACAAGCACAAGAGTATTCACGAAGTGCTTGAAATGACCGTTGAACAGGCGCACGAATTTTTCAAGGCAGTGCCAGTCGTTGCGCGAAAGTTGCAAACCTTGCTCGATGTCGGCTTGGGATATGTCCGGCTCGGGCAAAGTGCCACAACGCTTTCTGGCGGCGAAGCGCAGCGTGTGAAGCTGTCACTGGAACTCTCCAAACGGGATACGGGCCGGACGCTTTTCATTCTGGACGAGCCCACGACGGGGCTTCACTTCCATGACATTGATCTCCTGCTCAAAGTGCTCCACCGCTTGAGAGATCATGGCAACACGGTTGTTGTAATCGAGCACAACCTTGATGTCATCAAGACGGCGGACTGGGTCATCGACCTTGGCCCGGAGGGCGGTGAAGGCGGGGGTCGAATCGTCGCGACAGGAACGCCTGAGGATGTTGCGCGCACGCCCGGAAGCCATACTGGATGCTACCTTGCCCCGGTCCTGGGGGCTCGCGCCAAACAAGCCGCAAACGCGCGCCGCTCGACCTGAGCTCTCAAACTCGAAAGAAATCGGCTATGCTCGCCGCATGAACGCGCGCGACATTTTGATCGGGAGTTTTCGGGCGGCGTTGACCGCGGCGGATCCATCCACAATCGTGGCACCGCATTTGCCCAATCCGCCGGTGAGCGGACGAACCGTTGTCGTTGGTGCCGGGAAAGCATCAGCTTCCATGGCCAGAGCGGTCGAATCTGCATGGCCGCAGCATGCGCCCCTTGCGGGAATGGTAATTACCCGATATGGGCATGGATACGATCCCCAAGAAACCCCGCGACGCATTCGGATCGTTGAGGCGGCACATCCCGTTCCCGACGCCGCCGGGGAGACCGCAGCCAAGGAGATTTTTGCGCTTGCACGTTCCTTGTCCGAGGAGGACCTGTTACTGGTACTGATGTCAGGCGGCGGTTCGAGCCTCATGAACCTCCCCGAGGAGGGAATCACAACGGAGGATTTGCGCAAACTCACGCGTGACCTTCTTGCTTCCGGCGCCCCCATTCAAGACATGAATGTCGTGCGTAAGCACCTGTCCCGGATCCAGGGCGGAAGATTGGCTGCCTTGACGCATGCGCGAGTCGTCTGTCTGATGATTTCCGATGTTGCAGGCGATGATCCATCTTCGATTGCTTCAGGCCCCACGTCGCCAGATCTGTCGACTTTTCAGGACGCGCTGGAGATCCTGCACCGATTTCGCGTCACGCCGCCGTTGTCAATTGCGCGGCATTTGTCGAATGGTGCGCGAGGCAGTGTGCGGGACACGCCAAAGCCCGGGGACCCGTTATTTGCGCGTGTCGACAATCGCGTGATTGGAAGCGCACATGCAAGTCTCTCCATGGCGGCCGCGTTTTTTCAACAGCATGGGATCACCCCGCTTGTGCTGGGAGATACGGTGACCGGGGAGGCACGTGAAGTCGCCAAAGTACATGCGGCGCTGGTCCGGCAGGTTCGCCAACACCATCACCCATTCAAGCCACCCGTCGCAATCATCTCCGGCGGCGAATGCACGGTCACGTTGGCGAATGCGCAGGGACGTGGCGGGCGATGCAGTGAATTCCTGCTTTCACTTTGCATCGAACTCGAAGGAGCGGGCGTTTGCGCGATTGCGTGCGACACCGACGGCATTGATGGATCGGAGGAGAATGCCGGCGCTTACATGTCGGGCGATACCATGCAGCGGGCGCGGAAGGCGCAGCTGAGTGCGCGGGGACTACTGGACGCCAACGACGCGTATGGTTTCTTTTCCGCGCTCGGAGATTTGGTCGTCACCGGGCCGACTCGAACGAACGTGAATGACTATCGGGCCATCCTGGTCACTTGACGTGGAGAAATCTCTGGGGAAAAAAATACCCACCGGAAGGTGGGTCAAAGGGGAATCTCGCATGGCGCATCGAACGTCCGTGCTGCCCATCTAGAACGCCAAGTCAATGTTTCTGAGTATGCGCGGCTGATTGGAATGTGCCCATCAGTCGAGGTCGCAATGTGGACTAAGATAAACCACTATGGCAATTCCATTGCCGGCAAAAGCGGGAGTGCCGGCTTTTCCGGGGGCCTATGGACATGTTGAATCGCATCGCGAAGTGGACTCCGATTGGCAAGGCCCTGGCTGTCATTTGGCTTGGCGGAGCGTTGGCGTGCGTTGCATTGGCGATTGCAGCCTTGCTGCTCAATGAATCCATGCACGAGAGCGCAAGGCAGCGTGCTTGGCAGGACACTGTTGCGCTGGCGGACGTGGCTCATGACGAGATCTTGTCCATGCCTTCCGAGGGCAAAAAGTTGCGAGCTGCCGTCGAAAGCAACTTTTCCAGAGTAAGGCGGAATCTGTCGCGCCTCACCTCGATGTCCTTCGCCCTTGCCGGGCGTGACGGCATTTTGGCCGAGCAGACGTTGGCGATTGCCGAGATTGGCGTGCTCGGCGATAACGTCCTTCCGGCGTTGCGTGGAAAGGATTGGGCGCGTCAATTTGAGGCACGAACGCCCACCACCAAGTATTTCGTTGCCTTCCGGCCGATCCAAATTGCGGGTGAGCCGGTTGAGTCAATTGGAGTCGTGGTGTGGGGCGACCACGAGAAATTGCTTTCAGGTTTTCATGCGCAACGCCGTCAGCTGGTCGCCAGCACGATTGGCATTGCCACCATGCTAATCTTGATGACTTTCTTGGTAGCGGCATACGTTCGAAACAAGCTGTCACTCAGCGCCGCGCTACAGCAGCGCGAAGCGCGCCTTGCATCCAGCGAAGCCCTGTTGCTTGAAGCGCAGCGGCTGGCGAAGATCGGGAGCTGGGAGGTCGGCACTTCCTTCGACAGTTTTGTCGCGACACGCGGGTATTACGACATCTATCAAGTTTCCGAGCAGACCGTCCCGAGAACAGACGAGGAGTACATTTCACGTTTCCTGGTGGAGCCCGAGGATATTCGGCGCGCGCGTTCGCAGGTGACATTACTGGCCACGGGCTCACCCATGCACGGACTTCGGTATGTACGATTGAATGACGGCACGCGTAAGTGGATCGAATTTCATGTCGTGCCGAGCTTGGATGCGAAGGGTCGGCGAGTTGGAGCGCGTGGAATCGTGCGGGATGTCACACACGAGCGTGAGGCGCTCGCAGCCCTTGAGACGCGCACGACGCAACTTGAACAAGCCAAAGAAATTGCGGGAATGGGCACCTGGACCATGGAAATCCCGGGGGACAGGTTGGTGACTTGTGCGCAAATGCGCCGCATTTACGGTACGGACATTGAGAACACGCCTGTCAGCATGCGTGAATGGGGACGGCGATTCATTCCACCCGAGGAACAAGCCGAGTTCTGGCCACAACTGGATGCGCATTTCTACGGAAGAGCTTTCGACCGTGAGCGGAGAATCATCACTGCAGATGGTGACGAGAAGTGGATCAGAACGATTGCGAAACCGGAGTTTAACGAGCAAGGAAATTTGATCCGCTTCAGCGGAATCACATTGGATATCACCTCTCACAAGAGAGCAATGCTTGCCTTGGCTGAAAGGACCGCGCAATTGGAAAAGGCGCAGCAGCTGGGCCGAATGGGAAGCTGGTATTGGAACGTCGTTACGGACCATGTCAATCTCTCGGCACAACACCGCGCCATCTACGGCCTCAACGACGACGCAGTCATCGCCACCATGCAAGAGTGGGTTGATAAATTCGGTCATCCTGACGAGAAGTCATTGGCCTTGGAGAGTCTCAACGAGGTCAAGCGTGGTTGTCCAATCAATGAGGATAGGCGTGTTCGCAATGCTGCAGGTCGAGACATGTGGATTCACGTCATTGCGGAGCCGATCGCGGACCGGAATGGAGAAGTCGTGGGTGTTGCAGGGATCTCGCGTGATATCACCGAGGAAAAGCTGCGTCAGTTGGAGTTGATCGAAACCTCCCGGCGACTTCAGGAGGCTCAGCGCATTGCCAGACTGGGTCACTTCTACTGGGACCTCAAGACAGACCATATCGAACCGTTCGGGGACTTCGACATTGTGTTTGGCCTGATGCCGTTGGAAAGGTTTCGCACCATGCGCGAGTGGGAGGAGGCCTATTGCCACCCAGATGATCGGCCGACGCCCGGCAACTGGAAAGTCGGCGTCATGAAAGCCTACCAGGTGCAACGCCGGACGCGTGTGCAAGATGGGAGCTACCGATGGGTGGAAATATCGGGAGAGGCCACGTACAGCCATCAAGGCGACATCGTGGGTTACCGCGGCGTCGCGCGCGACATTCACGAGTCGAAAATCACGCAGCTTCAGCTTGCCGAAAGTGAGGCGCGTTACCGCCTGATTTCCGAAAACATGCACGAGCATGTCGCATTGCACCGACCAGATGGCACGATCATCTATAGCTCGCCATCCACGCGAACATTGCTGGGGTATTCGGCAGAGCGCTCGGTTGGGGCACACCCTTTTGTCAATGTGCATCCGGGCGATTTGCCGATTGTGCAAAGGACGCTGGCCGAAGTTTTCCCTGAAAGCGCCCGGCAATCTGTCACACTCGAATATCGATTTCGGCATCGGTCAGGACGCTATGTTTGGCTCGAGACCATCATTGTCCCGGTGCGCGATCAGACCGGCGCACTGCTGCATTTCCAGTCGAGCTCACGCGACATCACTTCGCGAAGAGAGGCTGAGGATCAGTTGCGGGATTCCGAGGAGCGATTTCGGACTCTCACGGAAGTGTCATCTGATTGGTATTGGGAAACAGACGCGGAACACCGTTTCACGTTCATTTCGATCGACCGGAATCCTCTGCATGAAACCCAACCTCGGCAAATTATTGGGCGCACACGTTGGGACGCTTTTCCGGATGGCTTGACCGAAGAGGGGTGGCGACTGCATCAGGAAACGCTGAATCGACGCATTCCATTTACGGGAACGGTCGTCAAGATGTACTACAAAGACGGGAGCCCGGCGTTTTCCAGCGTGAGCGGGCGCCCCAGATTTGATGAGCGCGGCGAGTTCCTTGGTTATCGTGGAACGGGCCGCGACATCACGCGGATCAAGCTTGCGGAACAACGGCTTGCGGAGAGCGAGCAGCGCTTCCGCCTTATCGCGCAAAGCATGCAGGATGTCGTTTCATTGCATGAATTGAATGGCGCCGTTTCATTTCTGTCGCCGTCATTTCATGCGGTGACCGGGCACGCGCTAGATGATGTCAGGGTCTCGGTTCGTCACTTGATCCATCCCCAGGATCGTCGCGAGGTTCTCCGTGCGTTTAGCCACATCGCCCGTTCACCCGCGGAATCAACCACCATCACCGCGCGCCTCAAGCACGCCAGTGGCGGCTACCTGTGGTTTGAGTCGAGCATGACCCATGTGGCCGGCGCTGACGCGCCCAGAGTGCAGATCGTTTCCCGGGATGTCACCCGGAAACGCGAAGCCGAGCGCCAGCTGGCCCGGCGCACAGCGGAACTTGCCCGGATCAACCGACAATTGGCCGTTGAAGTTCAACAACGCCAAGGGCTTGAGCGAAACATGCTCATGACGATCGAGATGGAGCTGGCGCGAGTCGGGCTGGAGTTGCACGACCAGTTGGGACAGGACCTGACCGGCATCTCGCTGATGGTCAAGACACTGGAGCGGCGACTATTGGAGACGAACCCCGATATGGCGGCCAATGCGCTTCGCATCAGCGAGCTGGTCAATAACACGATCCGTCATACTCGAATGATTTCGCACGGATTGTCTCCGTACATCTGGGGCAGCAACGGGCTTGCGGCTGCCTTGTCGCAGCTGGCCGCCGACATTCAAGCTCTGGGCGTGGTCGAAATCAGGTCGACCATAGAGGCTGAGGTCGGTATCCGGGATGAATTGGTCGCGCGAAATTTTTACCGGATTGCGCAGGAGGCCTCCAACAACGCGTTGAAGCACAGTCGTGCCGACCATTTGGCCATTGAACTCTCCAGGCGCGGAGACATGGTCGTGCTCAAGGTCTCTGACGACGGCATTGGAAGCCACTCGGAAGAGCCTGGAGCGGTCACTGCGGAGAACCGATTCCATAGCATTCGGCACCGATGCAGCGTTATCGGCGCCGAATTGTCGATCCGGCACCCGCGGCGTGGGGGAACCGTTGTGAAGATCCAATGGCAGAATTCCTCCTTTGACAAGACTTCGTCACGCGACGCACAGGAATCTGCGGATAGGGAGATGACATGAAGCAACGAATCATGGTTGTCGACGATCACGCGATCGTCCTACACGGCAACAAAGAGTTGATCAACGCGGAATCAGATTTGGTCGTCGCCTTAGGCCGCTAGCGCGGAGGCGGCCATGGAAATCCTCGAAAAGGAGCGGCCAGATTTGTTGATTACCGGACCTTTCGTTGCGGACTGTCAAAGTTGGATTTGATCAAAAAGGTCCAGCAATTGTGGCCGGACCTCCCGACGCTCGTTCTTTCCATGCACGATGAAATGGTGCATGGTGAACGCGCATTTCGGGTCGGCGCGAAAGGGTATCTGGTCAAGCAGGAGGCGACCGAGAAGGTCATCATTGCGATTCGCAAGATCCTGGCAGGCGATGTCTATTTGCCCGATCGTTTGCAATCCATGTTGCTCAACAACGTGCGTGGAAAGAAAGAGCGCCAGCCCGCATCTGTATTGTCGAGCCTCACAGACAGGGAGTTCGAGATTTTCCGGTTAATTGGCCATGGCATGGGGGCTTCAGAGATTGCAGCGAAACTGAGCCGCAGCGTGAAGACTATCGAGGCGCATCGCGCAAATCTCAAGCAAAAGTTGGGGCTGCGAAACGCTTTGGAGCTGAATCGATTTGCGGCCAACTGGGCGGATCGCGAACAGTACTGACATGAACCCTGTGCGCCCTCTTTGTTGAGGCGTGACCGACGAAAAACGTGAGAAGTTCCAGCGCAGTGCGCAGAGTCAGCGAAACACCGGCAACCGCTTTTCTTGACGGGTGCGGCGTATCGTTTACCGAACACGCGTATGAGTATGTGGAACACGGCGGAACGGCGGTCTCTTCCGCGGCGTTAGGGGTGGACGAGCATTGCGTTGTGAAAACCCTGGTCTTCGAGGATGAAAAACACGCCCCTTTTGTCATCCTGATGCATGGCGACCGGAAAGTGAGCACAAAAGAGTTGGCCCGCCAAATCAAGACCAAGCGCGTAGCACCATGCACGCCAGCCGATGCGCTCAGACACACCGGCTACCAAGTCGGAGGGTGCTCTCCATTTGGTATGCGCAAGCCCCTTCCCGTCTACATGGAGCGGTCGATTGGCGCGTTGCCCCGACTCTATATCAACGGGGGTCGGCGAGGCTACCTGTTGGGCATGACGCCGGAGGAACTTGCGCGCGCCATATCACCGACATTGGTCGATGTTGCGCTTCTGCAGGACTAGGGCACGAGTCCGGTAGCAGCAGTGTGCGGGGACCCGTCCCGCGAGCGGGCGATGGTGACGCCGACCTGCTTTACGCCTCGCAGGTGCGCAATCTTGGCAACACTTACGTTGACCCAGGGCGCCCGAAAATCGCGAATCATCACTTGCGCGACGTGCTCTGCCAACGCTTCAAGCAAATTGAAATGCCGATCTTTCAGGTCGGTCCGGATCCTCTCGATCACGGCGCCATAGTCGACCGTATCACCGATATCGTCTGACGCCCCCGCAGCGTGCGTGTCCAATCCGAGAGTGAGGTCCAACTCCAGTACTTGCGGGGAAAGTTTCTCCCATGCATAGACACCGATCCATGCTTCGGCGCGAAACTCGCGAATGAAGATGGTGTCCATGTTGTCTTGGCTCTATTGATTTCGATGCGGTATTGTAAAGTAGCAACATGACCTCTTCGATTGTCGCGATTCTTCTCGGTTATTTGATCGGCTCCGTGTCCTTCGCCGTGGTGGTGAGCAAGGCTTTCGGCCTGCCCGACCCGCACACCTATGGATCGGGCAATCCCGGTGCAACAAACGTGCTGCGAACCGGCAAGAAGATTGCGGCGCTGCTCACCCTATTGGGCGACGCGGGCAAAGGCTGGCTTGCCGTCTGGCTCGCCCAGAAATATGCGACAGATTTTCAATTGTCGGCGTTGACACTGGCTGGCGTGGCGATGGCCGCGTTCCTCGGGCACTTGTTTCCGGTGTTTCACCGTTTTCAAGGCGGCAAAGGCGTCGCAACAGCGGCCGGGATTCTGTTCGCCATCAATGGTTGGTTGGGCGCGGCGACACTGGCAACCTGGATCATCGTGGCAGTGTTTTTCCGCTACTCCTCACTTGCGGCATTGTTGTCCTCGATCTTTGCGCCGTTTTACTGTTTCTATTTGTTTGGTCTGACACCCGCATTCGCCGCGACGGTATTCATGTGCGGGCTGTTGATTTGGCGACACCGTGTAAACATCCTGAAGCTCATGGATGGGACGGAATCCAAACTGGGTGAAAACAAACCGACCGCGGAACCAAAAACCTAGCACTGGCAAAGTGTCCAGCCGGTTTTTGCCCAGAAAGCCGCGTCAAATCTGGAGATTGGCAAACCTACCTGCCTGAATCTGCCATTTGGCCCTTCTGACACGAACCGCGACGAACTGGCATAATTTGCCGCCTTTTTGGCAGAACCCCTTGTGCCAGTGCGCGTGCAGTACCTTACCAATGTGATGGAGATTCAAGAATGATCAAGGCGACAATTCGAATGCTGATGGGATGGATTGCGCTCGTGGCAGTCTGCTTGCCGGTTCTGGCGCAAAACAGCCCTGCGACTGGACCGATTACGCCCGAGGAGGCTTGGAAGCCTCCCACGATGGCAAATTTGACGATTTCGCCAAACGGGAAATACCTTGCCGTGACCATGCCCAATCGTGGCCGTATGAATTTGTCCATCGTCGACTTGGAGGCGCGCTCCGCGCAGGCGCTGACGGGCTACCAGGATTTTGATGTTCAGGGCATTGTTTGGATCGGCAATGACCGGTTGTTGTATTCCCTGGGCCAGAACAACTCGCCAACAGGCCCCGGCGCTTTTGACGGCGGTGGCTTGTTTGTCATTTCGCGGGACGGCAAGGAAACCAAACGACTGTCGTCGACTGTTCGTGAGTCCAGGGCGCGCGGCGACGCAGTCTTCAGGGGACTGAGCTTTTTCCGCCGCATTCCCGGGAACACCGACGAAATCATTGCCAGTGGCAACATGACGTCCGCGGATTCCACCGATTTGTATCGCTTGAATTTGAACACCGGAAAATACACCCTGATCACGCAAGGACGCCCAGCCGACCTGACTTCGGACTGGATCATGGACAAGAACCTTGTGCCGCGAATCGTGACATCCGGAATCAAGGATACGTTGACGTCGGTGGTGTACTACCGTGACGGCGAAAACTCCCCGTGGAATGAGATTGCCCGCTACGATCGCAACAAGGGGCCAATCCTCGTTCCTTTGACCATCGAAAGCGACAACAAGACCCTGCAGGTTGCCTATAACGGGGGCCGGGATACGATGGGGGTATTCCGTTTCGATCCCGCCACCAAGAAAGTGGGAGAGTTGATTGCCGCGCACCCCCGATTTGACATGGGTGCAAACGCCGCAGGCGATTCTGTGCCTGGCGTGATTGTGGACGGGGAAACCGACAAATTGCTTGGATACAGCGTGGCGGCGGGAAAGCCGGAGGCTGTCTGGATCGATGAAAAATATGCGGCCATCCAAAAAGCGCTGGACGGTGCGTTGCCGAATGCATTCAATACTTTCAGACGTTTGCCGGGGAACGACAAACGCATGCTGGTCACATCCACGTCCGACACCAAGCCGACCCGCTGGTATTTGTATGACCAAGAGGCGCGCTCGCTGGAGCGTATCGGGGTGTCCCGACCATGGCTGGAAGGCAAGTTGACCGAACAGCGCGTCATGACCTACAAGACCCGCGATGGACTGGAGATTCCGGGGTACTACTTCCTGCCGAAAGATTACAAGCCTGGAACGAAGCTCCCCACGATCGTGCATATTCACGGCGGGCCGTCCGTGCGAGCGGACTCTTATGCAAGCGGATTCGGCACGATTGAAGGGCAGTTGTTCGCGTCACACGGCTATGCGGTGATCGTCCCGAACTTCCGCATTACCCCGGGATTCGGTGGAAAAATCTATTACTCGGGATTCGGAACATTTGGCCGCCAAATGTCAGACGATCACGAAGATGCCTTGAAATGGGGAATCGAACAGGGTTTTGTGGATCCGGATCGTGTCTGCATGTCAGGTGCGAGCTATGGTGGATACGCCACCCTTCAAGCCTTGGTCCGCAATACCAACAATATGTGGAAATGTGGCGTTGCCGGCCTTGCGGTGACCGACCTGACTTATCAAACCACGTCCCGAGAGGTTGACTTTGTTTCAAGCGAGAGTGCGGTGACGTTTTGGAAGAACATCCTGGGTGTGACGGATCTCAACAAGGATCCGATCATGAAGCAGGTGTCCCCGGTATTCAATGCGGACAAGATCAAGATGCCCGTGATGTTCTACTCCGGTGAGGACGATATCCGGGTGCCAATCCCGCAAATCAATCGCATGGTCCAGGAACTTGAGCGCGCAGGCAACCCGCCCAAAGCACACATCGTCAAGGCCAAGGAAGGCCATGGGTTCGGCAAACTTGAGAACAATATCGACACTTACAATCAGATCCTGGCGTTTCTTGCTGAGCACATTGGCAGCAAAAAGAAATAGTTACTTTTACTCGAGCCATCAAAAAACCCCGCATTGGCGGGGTTTTTTGTTGGCTTCGCCAGACATTATTTCAGGAGCGTTTCCCTCATGAAAAGAATGGTCGAATAGAACTGATAGTCCGCGTTGGCTTTTTTCGCAAACCCGTGCCCCTCGTCGTTTGCGGTGAGGAACCACACCGGTGTCTTTTGCTCTTTCAGTTGCGTGACGATTTGTTCGGCCTCACTGTACGGCACGCGCGGATCGTTGCGCCCGTGAATCACGAAGAGCGGCTTTTTGATGCGCGCCGCGTTGTTGAGCGGCGCAATTTTCTCGAAGAACGCCCGCATCGCGGGGTCGCGTTCATCGCCGTATTCGGCACGGCGCAAGTCGCGGCGATATGTTTCGGTGTTGGTCAGGAAGGTGATGAAGTTGGAAATGCCCACGACATCGATGGCACCCGCAATGCGATCCGGGAAATGGGTCGAAACCGCGAGCGACATATACCCGCCGTAACTGCCGCCCGAGACCAACACCCGATCAGCGTTCAATTCTGGCTGCGCCTTGATCCAATCGAGCAGCGCGCCGATGTCCTTGACCGAATCTTCACGCTTCATGCCGTTGTCCAGCGCCAAGAACGATTTGCCGAACCCGGTTGAGCCGCGCACGTTGGGGTAGATTAGCGCGATCCCCAATTCGTTCACCAGGTAGTTGTTGCGATTGATGAAACCCGGCCGCGCCTGGCCTTCCGGGCCGCCGTGGATATTGATCAGCACCGGGCGCTTGCCCGCGAACTTCTTTGGGTCCGGCGCATACAGAAATCCGGAGATTTCCAGACCATCAAAACTTTTCCATTTGATCAGTTTGGGCTCGGCGAATTCGAGCGGATTCAATCCAGCGCTGGCACTGTTGGTCCAGCGCGTGAGCCTGGACGTGCTGATGTTGTAGGAATACACATCGCCCGGCGAGCGAGACGAGGCGATGTTGACCGCGAATTCCTTGCCCTCGCCGTCTTCATCATCGTCTCCTCCGCGCCAGCGCGCGCCTGAAATTTCCCCCGGTATCAGTGCCGGGCGCGGCAATTCCTTGAAGCTTTCCAAGTCCAGAAAGCGCAACACGCTGGAGCCGTTTTCGTTGGTCACCAAGCTGATGCGGCCAGCGCGTTCGGAAACTGAATAGGAATCGACGTCAAACTTCAGATGTGCCGCCAGAGGCGTTTCCTTACCCGTTAACAGGTCAATGCGCACCAGTTGGCGAAACTCGTTGTCGCGATCGGAAATCGCGAACAGCGACTTGCCATCTTTGGTATATCGCGCCTGTCCAACGAACACCGGAAGCTCGCCGTCCTTGCGTGTGGCGGTGATGCGCTTCTTCGTGCCGCTTGCCAGGTCCATCGTCCACACATGCGCCTCGTTAGCTGAATTCCGCTCGCCAAACAGCAGTGTCCTGCCATCGCGCGAAAAACGGAAACCGCCCCAACCGCCGCCCTCGAACGTGGAGAGCAGCCTGGCCTCCTCCGGTTTCAGCGGATCGGCCACAAATAGCTTCATGCGTGGCTCACGGCTCGAGCTGTTGCGGTCGATGCTTGTAGTGGTATAGAGGATGCGATCGCCCGCTCGGTTCCACCCGTTGAAGTTGGCGCGTTCGCCGTCGGGCGAGACGGGCGTGACCATCTTGGTCGCCAGGTCCATGCGGTAGATGCGGAACACCTCATTGCCTCCCGCGCCCTTTTCAAACAGGATGAATTCGCCCTTCCTGGGCTGAAAACTCGCGCTGCTCACGGCGTCGGGAAAATCGGTCCACTGTTCGGGCTTCGCACCCGGGCTGTCCACATAGTGCAGTTGGTTGGTGTTGCCAGCACGCATGCGCACCAGCATGCCCGGCCGGGTGGGATGCCAGGCCACCATTGCTGCAGGGCGAAACTCGGTATACGGTGCAATCTTGGCGATCATTT
>JBGAUM010000134.1:0-8341 GCA_044228625.1 Usitatibacteraceae bacterium
ATGGATCTTGGGCTACGAGGGCATTTCAGCCGTCTCGGTGGAAAAAGTCACCGCCATTCCGTTCAACAGTGACAACGCCACGAATAGTGCAGACATCCTGTCGATCGGCAAGAAACTTTGGGAACGCAAGTTCGCCAATGGAAAGACGTTTTCCCACTGTTTCCCCAATGCCGGAAAACGCGTGGCGGTGAACTACCCGCAGGTCGATTCAAAGACCAAACAAGTCGTCACCTTGGAAATGGCCATCAATCGATGCCTCATCCTTCATGATGAAAAGCCATTGGAGTTGTCGGATCGCGCCACATTGGGTCCTTTGTCGGCTTATTTGAAAAGCCTTTCCGACGGTCAGCGCCTTGCGGTCCGCGTGGTCGGACAGTCTGCAAGAGACAAGTTCGACTCCGGCCGGCAGTTGTTTGCACGGCGAATGGGGCCACTTGATGCAGCTTGTGCATCCTGCCACGTGCAGAATGCCGGAAAACTTTTTGGCAGCAAGGGGCTGTCGCCCGCAATCGGCCTGACCGCGAACTGGCCTCGACTTGAACCGGGCGGTTCGGTGCTGACCTTGCATCACCAGTTTCAACGCTGCATGACCCGCGTAGGCGCCGAGCCCTTTGCAGCGGGGGGCGACGAGTTCAACAACCTCGAGTACTACCTCACTTACCTCTCCAACGGCGCGCCATTGCGAACCCTGACGATTCAACGCTAAATGAATGCTCTGCTCAAATTTTCAAAATTCCTGTTTCGCGCAAAGATCCTGATCCCGCTCGCGATCCTCGTCGGGGTGGCGTACGGTGTCCAAACCATGAAGCGCCAGGCGGACAAGGTCAACAGCGAGCGCTATCGGACCACTGCTGTCGATCGTGGCACCGTCCAACAGCGCATCACCGCCAATGGCACATTGAACCCCGTGACCGTGGTCAATGTGGGAACCCAAGTCTCGGGAACCGTCACCAAGCTTTATACCGACTACAACCAGCCGGTCAAAGCCGGGCAAGTGTTGCTTGAACTCGATGCCGCATTGATTCGTGCATCCATTGCGCAAATCGAAGCAAACCTCAAATCTGCCGAAGCCACACAGCGCCTTGCCGAGAGCACATTGAAGCGCAACCAGGACCTGGTGGCAAAGGGCTTTATCTCTCCGGCAACCTTGGAGCAGAACCAGAAGGAACTGGATGTTGCGAAGTCGCAGGTGGCCCAGGTGCGGTCCCAACTCGATCGCGAGAAAACCAATCTGGAATACACGGTGATTCGCTCGCCCATCAATGGCACGATCATTGACCGCAAAGTCGATGTTGGGCAAACCGTTGCCGCAAGCTTCAATACACCAACATTGTTTCAGATCGCCAAGGATTTGGAGAAAATGCAGATCGACACCAGCGTGGCGGAAGCCGACGTCGGCCGCCTTCGCGACGCCATGCCGGTTCGCTTTACGGTCGACGCATTTCCGGACCGTGACTTCCAGGGCAAGATTCGCATGGTGCGGCTGAATCCCACCATTCAGCAAAATGTGGTGACCTACAACGTGATTGTCGATGTGTCGAACGACGAGGGCGTCTTGAAGCCCGGCATGACGGCCCAAGTCTCCATGGTCGTCGCCACCAAGAATGACGTCGTTCGCATTCCCAATGCGGCACTGCGATTCAAGCCGCCGCGCGACGACAAGGACAAGGACCTGAAAGGCAAGCGCGACAAGGGGGACAAGGAAAAAGGTCTTGCGGAGAAAACAGCGCAGGCGGCGCCAGCGACCGAGTCGGATGCTGCCAAAGCGGAAGGTCGCCGCAAGCCACCGACGCGCGTTTACAAGCTGAATGAAAAGAACGAACTTGTGGCCGTCGATGTCCAGACCGGTGTTAGCAGCAATCAATTCACGGAACTCGTTTCAGGCGACATCAAACCTGGCGATGAGTTGGTGGTCCGCGATACCCTGGACAAGAATGCCAAGAAATGACAAGCCAAACCCTGGATCCGGCGCGTCTTTTGGAGCCTTTTGGTCTGAAACGCCTTGCCAGTTCTTGAGTTTGATCGAGTGACCGCCATGTCCGCGTTACCCGCCTCTGCACCCCACCCCCTGATTCGGCTCAACGCCATTCGAAAGAGCTATTTTTCGGGCGATATCGAAACCAAGGTCTTGCACGGCATCGACCTGGCGATTGATCACGGTGAATTTGTGGCCATCATGGGTCAGTCGGGATCAGGGAAATCCACGCTTATGAATATCCTGGGTTGCCTGGATATTCCCACCAGCGGCACTTTCAACCTGAACGGCACCGAGGTCGCCCAGCTCTCTGACGACGAACTTGCGGCGGTTCGCAATCGCACCATTGGGTTTGTCTTTCAGGGATTCAACCTGCTGAAGCGCATGCCCCTCGTCGATAACGTGGCACTGCCGCTCCTCTATGCCGGGGTGTCCATGCGGGAGGCCCGTGAAAAGGCAACTCAAAAGCTTGGACTGACTGGATTGGGGACCTTCGGCAAGCGCCTTCCCAACCAAATTTCCGGCGGGCAGCAACAGCGTGTGGCCATCTCACGTGCACTGGTATGCGAGCCGGCATTGATCCTTGCTGACGAGCCGACGGGAAACCTTGATACCGCCACCAGTCAGGAAATCATGGAGCTGTTCACAAAATTGAATCGCGAGCAGCGCATGACGATACTGATCGTGACGCATGAACCCGATGTCGCGCGGTATGCAACCCGCCTCGTGCGGCTGAAGGACGGGCTGGTCACCTACGATGGCCCGGTGGCGGATGCGCACCTGTAAAGGACAACGAGGATGAGTCTTTGGCAAGTCATGATTGAGGCGTTTCGTGCCATGGGCATGAATCGGCTGAGGGCGGGGCTGACGATGCTGGGCATCATTATCGGCGTCGGCGCCGTCGTGTTGATGCTTGCAATCGGCGAATCGGTCCGGGGCGACATCAACCAACGAATTACCGCGATGGGCTCCAACCTCTTCATCGTGTTTCCTGGCTCGTCCACTGCCAACGGAGTGCGTGCCGGTCGCGGTGCCGCGCAGACCCTGACCCAGGCCGACGCGCAGGCGCTCGCGGGAATCGAAAACGTGCAATACAGCGCACCCATTCTTCAGCAGCCATTCCAGGTGGCCGCTGGAAACAATAACTGGAACGCGATGGTGTACGGCGTGACGCCGGACTATTTCTCCATCAAGGCTTGGGACACGGAAACGGGCAGCCTGTTTGGCGACATTGAAATGCGCTCTCTCTCACGTGTCGCCGTCCTTGGACGCACCACAGCGCAAAACTTGTTTGGGGACATGAATCCCGTGGGACAAACCGTCCGTATCCGCAACAAGCCGTTCGAAGTCATCGGCGTGTTGGCGGACAAGGGCAGCGATCTTGGCGGGGGTGACCAGGACGACGCCGTGTTTGTACCGCTCTCCACGGCGCGCCAACAAGTGATCCGCACGTGGTTCCCGGGCAGCGTCAATCTGATCATGGTTCAGGCCGAGCGGGCCGATCGTATGAAGGACGTAGAACAGGATATCGCGCAGACTCTAAGGATCCGCCATCGAATCCGCGATGATCAGGAAGACGACTTCACGGTACGCGACCTCTCCGCGATCGCGGAAGCTGCACAAGGTATTGCCACCATGCTGACGCTATTGCTGGGCGCGATCGGCTCCATTTCATTGGTGGTCGGCGGCATCGGCATCATGAACATCATGCTGGTCTCCGTGACCGAGCGAACGCGTGAAATCGGCATCCGCATGGCGATCGGTGCAAAACGCCGCGACGTGCTGCTCCAATTCCTGACTGAGGCCGTGGTGATTTGCCTCTGCGGTGGTGCTGCTGGAATCGCGCTTGCCTATGCCGGCGGCCTGGCGGTGACCAAGTTCTCCCCGTTGGCCGTGGAGATTTCATCCTTCGCCATCGCCATTGCCTTTACCTTTTCGGCGATGGTGGGCGTTTTCTTTGGACTGTATCCGGCCAAGCGTGCCGCCGGCTTGCGACCGGTCGAGGCGCTACGCTACGAGTAACGTTTCCTCTATTTGACGACGCATTGATCGATGATCGGCAAGTAGAGCGGGCATTGATACGCGCTACCTGAATGCAGGCAACGCCATGTTTGCAAGGACCAGGCGATGCGCAAGCGTAACCTTCGCTTCATTTGGATTCCCGCCAACATAATCTTGAAAGATGCTTCCAGAGACATCGCGCTTTCCCAACCGGAGATTTGCAAGCATCAATACCTCGCTCAAGTATTGTCTTTGATCCGCACTGAGGTTGTTCCTCATCTTCCAAAGTTCAGCGCCGTGAACGGCAATGCCGCTTGAATCACGCAAGTTGACCGCGCGGAACAGATCAGTCCACAAACTGTACAGGTCGACACCAAGGTTTGGACAGCGCGTTTTCTGCCAATCTTTCCAAGTGCGCTCACCATCCTCAGGGGTAAGTGCTTTCGAGAGCAATGAACCAATCTCAAAATATGCAGCAGCCAATGTCGGGTCATTCTGCCGACGCAAACAATTGCCAAGATTCTGTTTTACAAACTCCACCCTCTGCTGCCAAATCGGCAGGTTTGCTTGGCCTGCCACAAAAGTATCGCCATGCAAGTAATCCAATACCCGATGAGCGATATGCTGATCCGCCTGCCGCATAGATCCCTGACGAGAGATCCTGCCGCACAGGTATTCGCGGCTCTGCGTCATCTTGCGGGCCTCATGAATATCAATTGCAGGAACCTTGTCAGCGATCAACTCCGCAAACTTCATTGCTCTTGTGCTGGCGAATCGCGCTTGAGCGGCATGCTGGTCCACATATGGAAAATAGTCGGAGTTGACCGGCGCTCCATTCGACTCAAAGAGTGCTCCCATTGATTGCTTGCTGCCAATGCGCCAGGACTCAAGATCGGACAACCCGTCAATTCCAATGCGGCGCAATTGAGCGGCCATTGCCAGAGACGAAAACATATCTGACGACATGACAAGGGGCTGGCTTGAATTCGTCGCAATCACCAGCATCTCGCTGCCCTTGACGTCAAAGATCGCGTAATCCCGGAAGTTCTTGTTGACAGCCCGCATGATGGAGGAGACCACCTTGAGGTCGGTCTCGTAGAGCTGGACCCATTGAACGAAGACCCCGTCGTCCCGTAACGATCCTCTAATCCGTGCATAAAACTCGTCCGAGAAGAGGCCCGCGACTCCGCTGATCCAGGGATTCGAGGGTTCCGAAACAATAATGTCGTACTTGGTGCGGCTGGCCGCAAAGTAACTCTTCGCGTCGTCATAGTGAATCCTGCTGCGGGGATCCTGAAACGCTCTTTCGACCAATGGCCCGAACAGCTTGGCGCCTTCCACCATCACCGGCTCAATCTCAATCGAGTCGACGAGAGCCAGGCTTGGGTGAGCGAGAAGCGTATGGGTAGTTTGACCCGATCCAAACCCAATATTGGCAGCAATCTTGGCATTGGGCCGATACGCAAGTGGCAGTGCACCCAGTAGCACCATCGTGCTTTCATCGGTGGCCGCATGGGGAGTCTCGGAATCCATATGCAAAGACGCATCCGTCTTCCCGTTGGTCGCGATTCCGCGGATGCCATTTGCATGGTCGGTGACGGAGATTGTCGCGGTCTTGCCGTCTCGATAGAAGACCACACGGGCCGACTCCGGCGAATAGAGTTGTCCACCTCGAAACACACCTGATGCGAGCTTCAAAGTGTCGAATTGGACGAATGCGCCCACCACCCCGAAAAGCGCCACAACAAGCAAAACGTTGACGGTTGCCACCAATTGACGGACATGAATGTTTCCGTGAAGAACTATCCAGATTGCCACCCCAATATCTACTGCAGAACCGGCCAACAGGAGATTCTTCAATCCCAAATGTGTCATTCCGATGTGCACCGCAAACATGACCCCAATGATTGCGCCCAATGTATTCCACGCATAAACCTGCCCGATGGCGCGCTCTCCCTCGCCCCTTCTCAACAACCAAGTCGTCAATATCGGCAGAGACATGCCGGAAAAGAATGCGGCAGGAAACATCACCATCATTGAAAACGCGTGCCCGGCGACATTCATCAAGGAATACGCAAAATCAGTTTTGCTCAGGGCGAGCTGCAACGATTGCATCCAATCAAATGTCTGCGCATAGACGGGCATCGTGGCAATAGCGGTCGCACCTTTCAATGCAATGGCAATCGACAGGACGGGCAAGAGCGACCGGTATTTGTCAATTCGCCTGCGGATCCAAAGACTGCCAGTCGCAATTCCAAGAATCATGGCGCTTAACATCAATTCAAAGGAATGTGTGGAGCCGCCGAGCACCAGGCTGAGCATTCGAGTCCATGCAATTTCATAGACAAATGTTGCTGCGCCCGTTGCCAGTGCCAGTGCAGCCGCAAGCCTTGTTGGAAACGAGTCAGGCTCCTGCAAATGGCTCTCGGAATTTCCTGGGGATTTGCTGTCTGCTTCGCCTCCAGGTTTCAAATGGATTAGTTTGCTCAACCTCCAAAGCACAATCGCCAAGCCCAAATTGACTAGTCCCGCCGTCACCAGGGTTCCCGGCAAGCCCACCAACTTGATCAGGACGAAGCCGGACGCCAACACGCCAACAGCGGCACCAAAGCTATTGGAAAAATACAACCCAGAAAGTACATAGCCCGGTGCTTCGGGGAATGCACGCGAAATTGCTGCGCTCATGAGCGGAAACGTCGAACCGATCAACACGGCTTGTGGCAATAGAATGACAACCCCCAAAATCCACTTGGCGCCCTCGGCAATCAAGGGCGATGCGATGTTGGGGAGAAGCGTGTCGTGCAGGAACCCTTGTGTGCTGACAAACACAGTGTGGAATACCAGCGCGAGGACGCCGACTGCAAACTCAACCGCCGCGTATATCAAGAGCGGATTGGAAATTCGTTGCGACTTCCGGGACACGAGCCATGAGCCTGCAGCCATGCCCCCCATGAACGTCATCAAAACCATCGTTTGTGCATATGCCGCATGCCCAAGCATCAGCTTGAGGTACTGACTCCAAATCGACTGGTAAATGAGGCCCGCGAAACCCGAGATCGCAAAGAGCGCAAAAGCGAAAGCCAATGAGAAGGGGAAACGCATGGCGAGAATCTCTTGAGTGGAAAAACCTTCACAACGCACGCACGCTTTTCCGCGGGTTACTGGCGTATTTCACCTGCGGCACTCACCAACGCACCTCCTCACACATGATCACGTGGGTGATATGCATGGCACAAGGATGCGGGCCATCACAATTTGCGGAAGTGCTCCATGAGCCGTGAACAATCCAACGCTCGCATGGCCTTTGATACTGACACAAAGGATTTTCTATGGGATGACGGCTCTGCACAAGTTTCGGAAACGAATGTGCATTCGTCAGCGGCGATCACTCAGGTGGAAGATCCGCCAATCAGTCGCGAACAACCCGTCAGGGCGATTTGCGATTTCGTGGCAGGGGACGCCTAGAGATGTCTGGCTTGCGGAATTTTCATCCATTCGCGCTGACCGTGAATACTCTTGGCGACGGTCGATATGCCCGGCGTCGCGCCGCAATTCTGCGGCATCGTCAGCGCGCCAATGGGGTGCGATTTGAGCAATCGGAGGAGGAGAATCGTGCGCCCGGATGATTGGGCATCAAACGCTTGGAATCGCTTGACACTGCACATTTGGCCGTCAGCGCTGAGTCAATCCCAAAAGGTCTTCATATTCAAGATCGAGACTTGAAACTGGATCGCTTAACTGGAAAATGCACGTGGCTAGAAGGCTCGGCAACAGGCTCCAGAATACATCAAGTCAAATGCGTGGCAGGTCGGACGACGATGCGCGCCCAACGATGATCAGCAAGAAGCGGGGCGAATCCCTGCAGGAAGAGTCGTTGAACACGCCCAGGCGCCCGTTCCGCTATCGTACGTCACTGTCACAGTTTGGGAAGCAATCTTAACGTTGACACCAGCAGCCTTGTAGGTGGCGACCAGTTGACAGCTTGGCCGTCCGCTTGCGCCGACACCCGGCGTGGCCGTAATGTTTTGAACATACTTTCCCGACGACACAGAACTCGCTTTAATCGAACACAGCACCGACTGCGCCATGTCCTCAGCGATCGGCGTCTTTTGACCAGCCAAAAGATTGAACGCTTCCATCGCCTGGGACTTGGCAATGTAATCCTGATAGGCCGGAATTGCCACTGACGCAAGAATGCCAATAATCGCCACGACAATCATCAATTCAATCAGCGTGAAGCCAGCTTGGATGGTTCGGCGTCCAAGACCAGAAAACTTTGGTGGGTATCGCATAAGAATGATTTGTGAGAGGCGATTAATGTGGCAAGGGATCATGCCGACAGATACCAACGTATCTGTCGGCATG
>JBGAUM010000135.1:0-8097 GCA_044228625.1 Usitatibacteraceae bacterium
GCCCCACAAGCCGCGATGGTCGCGCGCAGCCCGATCCATTCGGCCAGCGCACCGCCGGCCAGCGATCCCAGCGGTGCCAGCGAGACGGCGATGAAGATCAGTGTGGACGTGACCCGTCCGCGGAATGCCTCCGGCACCGCCGCCTGGCGAAGCGAAAGGTAGTTGATGAAGAACAGCATCACGCCCAGGTCGAGGACGAACAACGACGCCCCCAGCATCACCGGCGTGAAGGCGTTTTTCGGGACGGCAGAGACCAACAGCCAGGCCAGGGCAGACGCCGTGAGACCCCCCAGCATGATGCTGCCGATGCCAAAGTGTGCGTTGAATTTCTTGACGGTGGCGGTCGCCACCAGGAACCCGACTCCGGCCATCATGAACAAGCTGCCGATGGTGCCCGGCGAGAGGTCGAGGTCCTTCGCCGCATACAGGATCACGATGGCGATGTAGGCGTGCTTCAAGACGTTCCATCCCATCAATGTGAAGGCCAGCGGCTTCAAGACCGGATGGTTCATGATCATCGCCAATCCTTGCTTGGATTCGGCCCAGATCGCGCGCCAATCCACCTTGTCGGACGCAACCTTGGGTGCGTCGCTGGCCTTGGGCGGGATGGTGCGCAGGATCCAAGCGGAAAACAGGAATGACAGGGCGTCCACCAGGATTGCGATGGGCGCGGTCAGCCAGTGTATGAACGCCCCGGCCAACCCCGGGCCAATCAATTGAGAGGTTGAGTCGGACAGCGCGATCCCGGCATTGGCATCGACCAGATGTTTGTCGCCGACACGCTCGGCCATGAATACGTTGTACGCGGCCCAGCCGATGATGCCGCCGATGCCGACCAGGAACCCCACGAGGTAGAGCACCGGCATCGACAGGAACCCGAACCATGCCGAGACAGGCACAAGCAGCAGCGCCGCGCCGCGCCCGATGTCGGCCAGGATGATCAGTTTCAGTTTGCGCGAGCGGTCGATCAATACGCCGGTAAACAGCCCGAACAGCGTATAGGGAAGGGCTTCCACGGCGGTGAGAATGCCCATCTGCAACGGTGTGGCATGCAGCATCAGCGCAGCCGTCAACGGCAGTGCAAGAAACGTGACCTGACCGCCGAAATGCGTGATGGTGAGCGAGATCCACAGCAAACGGAAGTCGCGGTTCTGCCAAACCGGTGGCAAGTACGCATGCCACCAGCGCGCGGGTCTTGCGCCGGGGGAATGTTTTTCGATGTCATTGCGAATCATGGTGAAAGTCCTGCCATGGATCAGGCTCGGAATGCGGGCCTGATCGGGGAATCAATGGCGGGAAACGAAATCCGGAAGGTTCCCCGCCTGGAAAATCCGGCGGGTGCACAAGCGTGCGCCGGATCAGTGCGGTGTGGTGTTGCGGCCGGTCCCCATCGGCATGACCGAAACGCCCAGTGCCACGCGGCGCGCTGCCAGTGGCAGTCGTGCAAGCGGGAATGTGGGGTTGAATGCAGTCATCGGGTCACCGGCGAAGTGCGATTGGAGTTGAGTGCATCTTACCGGATGCGCATGAATCGGGAAAGTAGCAGAACGTATCCGACGCGCGCCGGATGTGTGTCAAGCGGACTTCTTCAGCGATTCGATGCGTGCCTTCGCGTCGTCGGCTGCGCGTCCACTTGGCCTGGTGCCCATGAATTGCTGGAGCGCGGCGAGCGCCTTCGCCTTGTCACCCTTGGTTTGGTAGGCGATGCCCAGGCGGTAATGGACGTTCATGTTCTTGTCCAGCATTAATGCTTTCTCCAGAGTGGCGATGGCGGCGTCCACGGCGCCTGCTTCCAGTTGCGCCCGGCCCAGTCCCGCTTGGAACGCGGCGTTCATCGGTTCCACGGCGATGCGCCGTTCGAACAAGGACACCGCGGCCGGCGCCCTCTTGTCGTTGATCATCGCAATACCCACGCTGATCCAGGCCTGTGCCAACAGGCTGGCTATGCTGTCCTCGCCTGCCGCCGGCTTGACGCCCGCCAGCAGTTTTTCTGCCGGCTCGAAATCCTTGTCATACGCGTGGGCCTCGGCCCGCAGGATCGCGCCTTGCGCGGCGTTCAATTTGGCGTGTGCATCGGCATTGGCAAAGGCCTTGCGGACGCTTCCACCCCCAATGCCCGGCGCCTGGAGGTAGAACATGTTCAGGTCGCGACGTGAATCGTAGTTCGCGGGGTCGAGGTCGACCGCCTTGGCGAACATCTCCCTGATGCGGCTGGCGTACTTGATGCCGTTCACCATGCCGGCCGTTTGCGCCGCGATGCCGTAGACGGTGCCCAAGGCATGATGGCACTTTGCGGACATCGGAAGATCGGCAATGCACTTTTCCAGCTTCGGGACCAATGCCTCCCGCTTTTTCTCGTCACCGGCGCCGAAGCGCGCCAGGTACCACCATGCAACATCGTCCTTGCTGTCCTTGGTCACCCGTTGTAGTGCCAGCGTTTCGATGTCGCTGAACTTGCGCTCCTTGAGGAGAGCCTTGAAATCCGCGTCCGCCTGCGCATGAGACCAAGTGGAACACAGGGAGAGGAGCAGGGCCACCGAAGCGCAGTGAAGATTCATGGGGAAATGGGCAATGGGAAAGCCAAATGAACGGCACATGATGCGATTTCGATGACAAGTCCTGTCGCGGGCCGCGCACATCGGTTAGATTGCACGGCATGGCGAAATGGATTCCGGCAGGCGCATGAAACCCCAGGGCGCAACTTTATTGGCCTATTGCCGGGCCGGGTTCGAGGGTGACCTGGCAGCGGAAATGCGCTCGCTGGGGATCGCACGCGTCGACATGGCCCAAGGCCATGTTCTGGCGCAGTGTGCGCCGGCCTCCCTCGGCCGGACGCTTGCCCATCCGTGGACGTTTGCGCGTGCCGCCTTGCATGCAGCGCCGGAGGCCATCGCCCTTGCGGGCAACGACCGCGTCACGCCGATTGCCCATGCGGCGCGGAGTTGGCTCGACTCGGCTGGCATCGCAGCGGTGAATGGCGTTCGCATCGAGTATCCCGACACCAACGAGGGCAAGGCGGCCTCGCGTCTGGTGGATATCCTGGAGCCGCGTCTGGTCGATGCGTTGGGCGATCGTATCGTGCCGGGCGGCGCAAGCGAGCCGCGGCTGCACGTGTTCCTGACACCGGATCGCCAAGCGCGCGTGGCCGTGTCCCCGGCAGGCACCGTACCGTGGCGCAACGGCATTCCACGCCTCAGGATGCCCGCCGCCGCCCCCAGCCGCTCTACGCTGAAATTGGCCGAGGCGTTTGCCGTTTTCCTGGGTGATCACCTGGATCGTGCGGTGCGTCCTGACATGCGCGCCGTCGACTTGGGCGCGGCGCCGGGCGGATGGACCTGGCAGTTCGTTGAGCGGGGGGTGCGAGTCACCGCCATCGACAATGGCCCGCTCAAGGGAGACCTTGTCGACAACGCGATGGTCAAGCACCTGCGGATGGATGGATTTCGCTACCAGCCCCGCCAGCCGGTCGATTGGATGGTTTGCGACATGGTTGAAAAGCCCTCGCGCGTTGCGCAATTGGTTGCGCAGTGGATGGGCCACCAGTGGTGCTCGGCGTCGATCTTCAACTTGAAACTTCCGATGAAGAAGCGTTTCGAGGAAGTCGAGAAGTGCCGTGCGGTGATTTCTTCAGCTGCAGAGGAAGTCGGCCGGCGCTACGAAGTCCGCATCCGCCAGCTGTATCACGACCGTGAGGAAGTGACGGGGCTGGTTCGCTTCCTGCCACGGATCTCCCATGGCAAAAAGGGGCGTTCGGCGGCTAACGGCTGAACGCGACTTCAGTATCGTAGGTGCGGCCCTCTGCGCCCGGATTGAATTTCCAGCGGGACAGGGCATTTTGCACGGCGCGGTCGAAGATGCGCGGCGGATTGGCGGAAAGGATTGACACGTTGGTCGCCTCGCCTGCGGCATTGATGGTAATGCGAGCCCGCACGGTGCCGGAGTCGACGCCGGCACGCGATGCCTCACGCGGGAAGTCCGGCGATTCACGCTGCAATACTGTGACCGCTGTCGAGGGTGCAGGCGCCGCAGGCCTTGCCGTCGGCTGGGCGGCTGCCACTTGTACGGGGGGTGGTGCCGGCTGCGAAACGGGCTGTTGGACGGGCGCAGGCGCGGGTTGAACGGGTGCGGGCTGGGGTGCGGGTGCAGTAATAGCCGGCGCGCTTGCCGGGGCAGGAGCCGCGGCACGGTCGGCTGGAGCAGCGGGATTCCCTGCAGGCGCGGCAACGGGTTTGCCCGATGCGTCCTTGAGGTTCTTCATGTCGTCCAGGTAGCTGAACGACTTCCGCGGCACATGGAAATTCTTGTCGGTTTCCTGCTGTTGCTGCACGGACGCCAAACGTTCGGACGTCGTCGGAATTTTTTCGCTCTTACCACAGGCGACGGCAATAAAAGCGACCGCGATCGCGGCAATGGGATTTCGAATGGCGGCAAAACGCAGGGACTGATTCATGACCCGGCTCCAGAGTGCGGAAAATAAGAATGCGGTCGGCGAGTCCCAGTCCAGTGTTCTCAGAACAGGGCGCCTTTGCGCAATTATCGCACTTTGACTGGCGCTATCGGATGTGAAAACTTGTCAAACCCGCCATGCAAGGTCTCTCGGCGTTTCCACTACGGGCGGCGCACGATCGTGTAGAGCGCAAAGATCGATTGGCTCAGGACGATGACTTCGCCGCTGGATGTCTTGTCCCAGCCCAAGGCGCGCCCCATCGAACGCACGGCTGAATCGTCATTTTGGTCGATTGCAATAACCTGAAATCCCGCACGTTCATATTGCTCTCGGGTAAACGGCGATCGTCCATCGGCCTGGGGGCCTTTGTCTGCCTGCTTGGGCGAAATGTTGTAGATCAGAAACAATCCACCCGGATTGAGCGTGTTGAACACCGTCCGCAAGAATGCATCATCGGAAACTCCCAATTGCACCTGTTGCCTGCGATCGGTCTTGCGTTCCGGCTTTACGTAACCCTTCTTGAGCGTGTTCTTGGAGACAAAAAGATCAAATCCCTGCCCCACGCGCTCCAGGATCGGCGCATCTTTTGGCCAGTAACCGTGCGCCAAGTTGATTGTCCCTGGTGCAACCCGGCGAAGATTTCGCGCCAACGGGACGGACCCTTGGTCGGCGCGATCAGAATACAACGCGTCTAGGTAGCTGTCCGGATCAATGCCATAGGTGTGTGCTCCCAGGCTGGCCAGCAGTCGCAAATGTCCGATGCTGCCGTAGCCAAAATCGGCGATGCGCTTTCCGGCAACATCCGACAGCCCATTTGCCGCGGCGATTTCAATTGGGCGCAAGTAAGCTAGCGGTGATCCATACTTGGTGTAGTAATAACGGTACTCATCAAGCTCAACCGGAACAACACGTGCTCGCTGAGCTTCAGGCAAGCGGTCACGCTCGGCAGGCGAGAAATATTCCCGGGTGGACTCATTGAGATACACCTTGCGAGGACCGGCAGGTGGCAAGGCCTGGACAGCTTCCAGCATTCGGAGTGTGAGCCCGCTCACGGCCTGCGGTTTGAGCGCTTCTGCTTCGTCGAACAACCTTTGGAGCACCGGTGTCGCCGCGCGCAAGGGGCGAACAGGTTCCACCTCCACCGGGCGCACGATAATTTCCTGCCCGCTGGGACGGCGCACGTCGGTTGCACAGCCGGCAGCGGCCATGACCAGCGCTAGGGCCGCCATCGTCCTGCCATGGCGCATCAAGGGTGCTTTCATCATGCCGACATTCTAGCGAACGTCCACATGGCGAAATGTGTAAGCTTTGTGGCGGCCTGTGCGAAAGGTCGCAAATTGAACTTGCTTGTCAATGCAACGTTCCTCCGCCGCTGGAGGGTGCCGGCGGTGGTGGTGGAGGTGCGCCCTCCGGTATTTTGGGCACAGGGAGCAACGCGTGTTGAAGCATGTGGCTGAGCATCACCGCCCGGGAGGCGGGTGCGATCAGGAAATTTACCCAACCCTTGCCGGGATCCTTGATCTGCAAAAGGGTCCCGTTGCTCATCCCCGTGATGTACCACTTCGGGTCGAATGTGGCCTGGATTTCGCCTTGCGGCTGCGCATCGCTCACGGGCGGCTGTAGGGCCGCACGCCGTTTGCCCGCGCGGTCGATCAATTCGTCCAGTTCTGAAACGGATAGTTGGGAAACGTCGATGCTCATGGGATTCCTTTGACAGTGACACTGGAAAGTTGTGGCGGCGCCCGGCAAATCAAGGGATCTCAAACTCACGCCGTACGTTTTCCCGTTGCAGCACAACTGCGGTCCAGGCAAAGAGCACGGCGAAAACGATTGCTGATGAGGCGGTCGTCCACGCGAATGCTGCGGCGCTGGACGAAAGCATGGACCCTACCCATCCTCGCCATTCTGGTGGCGCGATCGCCAGGATCGAATCGATGGAGAATTCGAAGAAGAAGGGCGACACGGCGCCGAAGAGATTGGCGACAACGCCCAGCCACATCATGACCACAAAAATCTTGCGCGCCCATTCGCGGCGCCGCAGCAATGCCCTTGCCGCCCAGACAGTCAGCGCGCACAGGGCGACTGTTCCCAGTAGCAAATGAGGCAGGTACTGCACCATCATTCGTGCCCAAGTGGGCCATGGCAAGGACATTGCCAGTTCCCGGGTCGCCGCCGTCAGTTGTCCGACAGGAATAACCACCAAGAGAAAGATGAGTTGGCCGATTCCAAAAAGTGCGCCCAGCGTTCCAATCGCCATGAAACTCCATGCAGTGAGGTCGACAAACGCGGACCTGGAGGAGTGGCTTGTTTGCACGGAATGTCCGAGCAGAGAGAGGCGTTGACTATACGACGTGTCATGAAAGGCGGGGAAAATCCAGCGCAGGGTAGCCGTTCCTGTGGCTCTCGGTTATCTCATGTGCTGCTGCGCGAATCCGACAGACTTTTCCAAATGATTGAGTCCCGACATCCACGTCCTCGAAGAATTGGCTCTCAACACCCCCCGCCGTCTACCAGGCCTTTTGTGATGGTTGGGTGCTGCGTGCCTCCGGTACCGATACGCGACGGGCCAACAGCGCCACCTGCATAACGTCTTCCGGGTCGGATGCTGATGAGACGATCAATCGCATTGAGTCCTGGTATGCGCTTCACCAGCAACCGGCGATGTTCCGGTTGACCCAGGAGACGAGCCCTTCAGGATTCGATGCCGCATTGGAATCGCGCGGATATTCGCACGAGGTACGCACCTTGGTGATGGTTCTGGATTTGGCCGAGGACTTGGCGCGCGATATTCAGTTGCCGATGGGAGCCAAAATCCTTGAGCGCGAGCCAGTCAGCCTTCCGATTTCCATGAACTCAAACGCCGACACGAGCGGCCGCGGCGTACCGGTGCTGCTGTGGCGGGGCCCCCAGGTGTTTGCTTCTCTGAAGACCATCAATGGGCTCGCCTGCACCGGCATGGCGAGGTTGGAGAACGAACACCTTGGCGTGTTCAATATCCGTACCGCACAGCGCGCCAGGCGCAAGGGGTATGCGTCGATGCTGGTGGCGTACTTGCTCACATGGGGTCAGGCCAACGGGGCAACGCGCGCGTTCTTGCAAGTCGATTCGGAAAATGCTGCCGCAGTGGCGCTGTACCGAAGCTTTGGATTTGCCGAACGCTATACCTATTGGCATCGCGTCGCCCCGCGCGCCCATCGCGGCTGAATCGAACGGCCCATGAGTGACGATTCGCGCGTCGCGCAAGGATTTGCCCATTTGCAGGCAGGCCAATGGCGCGAAGCGGAAATTGCGTTCCGAACAGCATTGCAAATGCATCAGTCCGATGCTTCTGCGTGGATGGGCTTGGGACTGGTGGCCCACAAAATCGGTCGATGGCCCGATGCGTTGAACTGTTTTGATCGCGCCATCGCCATGGCACCAGAATTGGCGGCTGCACACGTCAATCGGGGGAATACCCTGTTGGTGACCGGGCGGTTTGATGATGCATGCGCGGCCTTCCGCCATGCCCTTGCCCTGCAACCCAATCTTTCGAGTGCACAGATCAATCTGGCCAGCGCGTTGCACGCCCAAGGTCAACTCGATGACGCTGTGGTGACCTTGGAGCAGGCAAAAGAGGGAGTGCCGGAATCGGTGGATCTGCTTAACAACCT
>JBGAUM010000136.1:0-7966 GCA_044228625.1 Usitatibacteraceae bacterium
ATCAACAACATCCATGTGAATGCGGTCAATCACGGCATCGACGCGCGGACTTTTCTTGCAGCGATTCCCGGCGATCTGGTGGGCGAAATCCACCTTGCGGGGTTTCAGGATGCCGGCGACATCCTGATCGATACCCACGGCACGCCGGTGTGCGAGGCTGTGTGGCAGTTCTACCAGGAAACCATTGAGCGCATCGGCGCCAAGCCGACGCTGATCGAGTGGGATACCGACATTCCTGCTGCGGAGATCTTGCTGGGTGAGGCCAAGAAAGCCAATGCCATCCTTCAGGCTTGCGGGGCTCGTGATGTTGCGTGATCAGCAAAAAGATTTTCTCGCCGCACTCTTCAAGCAAGGTGGCGACCCGGGTGCGGAGGCGTTGATCAAGGCGGGTATGCTCGGCACTGCTCGACGTTTGGAGATCTATCGCCACAATGTCATCAGCAATCTCGTCGGTGCCTTGCAGGAGATCTATCCTGTCACCCGCAACATTGTTGGTGACGCATTTTTCCGTCATGCGGCCGAGGCGTATTGTCGCGAAACGCCATCGCGCTCGGGCGACCTGAATGACTTTGGCGCTTCATGGCCAGAATTCATTGCCGCATGGCCACACGCCGCTGAATTGCCCTACCTGGCTGACACCGGTCGTTTGGAGTGGGCGATGCACCGTGCGTTTCACGCGGCCGATGTTCCGCCGTTCGATTTGGCACGGCTAGGTGCCATTCCGGAAGAGGCGGTCGGACAGCTGCACTTCCAGCTGCACCCTGCAGTAGCCTTGATGGCGTCGGCCTACCCCGTAGCGGACATCTGGCGGGTCAATCAGCCGGATTTTTCCGGGAACATGTCCATCGACTGGCAATCGCCCGGTGATCGCCTGTGTGTGCACCGAAGCGGCTACAGGTCCACGTTCGACGTCCTCGCGGAACCAGAATTGCGATTCCTGTCGGCGCTTACCTGCGGGGCGCCGTTCGAGTCGGCGGCAGACGCTGCGCTAAACGTGGACGCTTCGTTTGATCTGCAAGGATTTCTCATCCAGTCCGTCCAATCCGGTGTGATCACCGATTTCCGGTGATGCGTACTGGGAGAGTGAAAATGAACGATTGGATCGACGCGCCGGCGCGGTTCGATGCATGGATGGCGGAAAGACTGCTGCCTCTGGCGACGGCATTTCTGCTAGGGCTCAGGCTGTATGTTGCGAAGGTGTTTCTTGTTTCCGGCCTGACCAAGATCGCGGACTTTGAATCGACGGTGGCACTGTTCGAAAACGAATACCGCGTACCCCTGCTTTCGCCCGTTCTTGCGGCCTACTCGGGCACCACCGCCGAGCTCGTCCTGCCCGCACTGTTGGCACTGGGGTTGTTGTCGCGCTCTACCGCGTTCGCGTTCTTCATTTTCAATGCCGTCGCGGTGGTGTCGTACCCCGATATTTCGGAAGCGGGCATCAAAGACCACATCCTGTGGGGGACGATGATCGCTACAGTGTTCTTCTTTGGTGCCGGCAAGTGGTCGGTCGACCATTGGTGGAAAACGCGACCGAGTCTCGTCAAGGCTTGGGGTCGGGTGTAACGAGGTCCGCCGCGAGTTTCCAATCCTTGCCGTTGCGGATCCAGACCCTGAGGTAATAGCCGGTCTCGGGCTTGGCATTGCCGCCGGTTTTCCATTTGCCCAGGACGTAGCTGAAATCCCCGGCGCCGGCGGTCACAGTCCTGACGGGTGTCCAGTCGTAGCGGCTTTCGGTATTGGTGATGCCCAACGGGGGTGGAACATTCACCATGGGCACCGTTTCATCGCGCAGCAGGCGGCTGGTCGTTGCCCGGTACTTTTGGTAGGCGGCCAACGCGCCCTCACGCTTGGCGGTGGCAATGAAGTCTGCTTCCGGCGCGGGTGTGCCATCCGCATTCGCATGGCCGCTGGTGCCCGGGAGGTCGATGGCCGTCAATGCCTCCTGCATGCCATCGTGCCCGGTGTGCGAAATGCCGTGGTCGAATTCGACGCGCCATTGACCATCGGGTTGTTTGCGCCAGATTGAAAAAAACTGGCCCCAATACGGTGCGGCGGCCCTGTCTGTTTTGCTTTTGCGCTTCCACGGACCTGTGGACAGGCCCAGCTCGCCGGATGCGGACAGGATCGTAAACGCTGATTTCCAGTCAAGTTCGATGGGCGGATTGGGGCGCTTCTTCATGAATTCGAGGCCATCGACCGGATCGGGTCGCAGCAGGATCGAACCCGGCGCCATGAACTCCACAAACGCCGGCTGCATGCCGTGCTGCATGGAATGCGCCGCGAATTTCGCCTCTTCGCCCGCCAGTGCGCGTGCATCAAACCTTGATGGGCTGTCCCCCGCGGTTTGACACGCGGCCAAGGTGAGGGCGATCGGCGCAAACCAGACAGGGCGTTTCATCATTCCGAGCTCCGCAAGACGAGATGAATTCAGAAATTTGCCACAGCCGGCTGCAACTCATTGCGCCCGCCTGTAACCAAGCGCACTTGCATCACAGTACGTAACGGGCGAGGTCTTCGCTTTGGGCCAGTTCGGCGAGTTTGCCATCGACATAGGCGGCATCGACTTCAAATTGGCCGCCATGCATGGCGGTGTCAAAAGACAGGTCCTCGAGCAGTTTTTCCATCACCGTGTACAGCCGTCTTGCGCCGATGTTTTCAGTCTTCTCGTTGACGGCGAACGCTATTTCGGCCAATCGCTTCACGGCCCCGGGGGCAAAGGTGAGTTTCAAATCTTCGGTGGCGAGCAGCGCCTCATATTGCCGCGTGAGACAGGCATCGGTGTTGGTGAGAATGGCCTCGAAGTCGCCAATGGACAACGAATCGAGTTCAACACGAATCGGCAGGCGGCCCTGCAATTCAGGGATCAGGTCGGAGGGCTTGGCCAAATGAAACGCGCCCGAGGCGATGAACAGGATGTGATCGGTCTTGATCATGCCGTACTTGGTGGAAATGGTCGTGCCCTCCACGAGCGGCAGCAGGTCACGCTGCACGCCGGCGCGAGAGACATCCGCGCCATGAACCTCGGAGCGGCTGGCGATCTTGTCGATCTCATCAAGGAAGACGATCCCGTTCTGCTCCACGTTGGCGATGGCGCGGATCTTGGTTTCTTCATCGTTGACGAGTTTCAGGGCCTCCTCGTCGGTCAAGAGTTTCATGGCTTCCTTGACGGGGAGCTTGCGCGTTTTTTTCCGTCCCTGCCCCATGTTCTGGAACATGCCCTGGATTTGCTGGGTGAGTTCCTCCATGCCGGGCGGGCCAAAAATCTCCATGCCGGCAGGCAAGGCAGAAACCTCGATTTCGATTTCGCGCTCGTCGAGTTTGCCTTCGCGCAGCATTTTTCGGAATTTCTGGCGCGTGGCATTGTCATCGGTGCTCTGTTCGGGCTTGCCGTAAAAATCGAAACTGCGGGCCTGCGGCAGAAGCACGTCGAGGATGCGCTCCTCGGCGTTGTCAGCGGCCATATGGCGCACCTTCAAGGCTTCTTGCTCGCGCGCCTGCTTGATGGCCATTTCCACGAGGTCCCGAATGATTGAGTCCACATCGCGCCCCACGTAGCCCACTTCGGTGAATTTGGTGGCCTCCACCTTGAGGAACGGCGCATTGGCCAGCTTGGCCAGCCGACGCGCAATCTCGGTTTTGCCGACGCCCGTGGGTCCGATCATCAGGATGTTCTTGGGCGTGATCTCGTTGCGCAGGGGCTCGGCCACTTGCGACCGTCGCCAACGATTGCGCAGGGCGATGGCCACGGCTTTTTTGGCCTTGCCTTGCCCGACAATATGTTTGTCGAGCTCGGAAACGATTTCCTTCGGAGTCATCATGGGGGAAAATGTTGAATGGGTGCGTGATTACAACTCTAGGATTGATGCGGCGTTTCGGGCAGAAGAGGCCGGAAAAGCGCGTGGAATATGGGGTTTAATCCGGCCGGTCCATGGCGAGTGCCGTTTGACGTCTCAACCCGCACACCAATCACGGATCACAGAGTCTCAATGGTGTGGTTCTGATTCGTATAGATGCACAAATCCCCGGCGATGGTCAGTGCTTTCTTGACGATGTCCGCAGGGGGCATGTCGGTGTTGTGGAGCAGCGCCAACGCCGCCGCTTGCGCGTAGGCACCCCCAGAGCCGATGGCCAGGAGACCGTGCTCGGGTTCAAGGACATCGCCAGTGCCGGTGATCACCAGCGAACTTGATTTGTCCGCCACGGTAAGCATGGCTTCCAAGCGGCGCAGGATGCGGTCGGTGCGCCAATCCTTGGCCAGTTCGATGGCCGAGCGCATCAGGTGCCCCTGGTGCTTGTCCAGCTTCGCCTCGAAGCGCTCAAACAGCGTGAATGCGTCGGCCGTGGCGCCGGCGAATCCGGCAAGGACCTGATCCTTGTACAGGCGGCGCACCTTGCGGGCCGATGCCTTGACCACAATGTTGCCCAGCGTGACCTGGCCATCCCCACCCATCGCCACCGCCGGGCCGCGCCGAACGGAAACAATGGTGGTGCCGTGGAATTGTTCGAGACTCATCGTGGAAAAATGGGGAGAAGGCCGCCGATTTCAAGCGGCCATGAGCTGTCAAACCGCTTTCTTGCGCATCAGGATGGCGTGCTTGGTCATCCCAAACACCTCCAGTTGCGCGGCGACGAGCTCGTTCAGGTTGGAAAGAATCACGCGCTTTTGCGCCAGATGAATGGCCCGAACCGCCTCGAAGAATTGCGACGTGGCGGCGAAGTCAATGCGCATCAAGGCACTCAGGTCCACGAGCACTTCCTGTTGCCGACCCGCAGAAAAGCTGGCCAGCTGCTGGAGCATGTCCTTGCTGTTGGCAGAAAACACCCCCTTGAGCGCCAAACCAGCTTCCGCCGGGGCCTGCGGATCGCCGCCGGCGGCGACTTTTTCGTCCGCAGCGCCGCCGGGGCGGACCACGTGTTCCCACGCGGGTGGCGACATCTCGAATGCGACGGCATACTCAAGCCCGAGTTCGTCGTATTCCTCATGTTTGCCATCGAGGATGTACAGCTCGAACAGCAGGGACCAGTACCCTTGTGAGGCCGACACGGGCTGCCCGGACAAGTCGTTGATTGACTTTTTCAGCAAAGCCGCAAAATCGGCAAAGCCGTTGAACCACATCGGAATCTTCATTCGGCGAAGCCGGTTGAATACCAGCGACAGCAACTCGGCTTCCTCGTTGTGGATCGATTTCACTTTTTCGAAACCGATGCGGCAACTGCCCATTTCCTTCGCAAACGCTTCGAATTTGTCGATTTCCGGCAGGAGCCCGCCATCGGCAGTCGGGCTGATCGGGAAAAAATCCTTTCGCTCGCGCTTTTCCTTTCGCCGCGGATCGGATGCTTCCGTCGCCGAAGTCCACACGGGGGGTGAACGTTCAAATTTCACCGTGAACAACATCGACAGCGCGTCAAACTCCTTGCGGTTGTTCGTGAGCTGGTAGAGATCGAAGAGCATGAGCCAGACGCGCAGGCTGTCCTTGCCCTCCTTGGTGCGCAGGTTTTCCTTGAGTACCAGTTCAGCGGCGTCGTAACAATCCGCAGAATACAACAGTGCGGCCTCGTACAATGGCGGAAACGCGGTTGAATCGGGCGACAGTTGCTCAGCGGTAAAACTCCCCGACGAACTCATGGATGGTTTTGCAAGGGCACCATTGCCATGGCCCGTCACACCGGCAGGCGGGGCCGGGCGCAGCGGCGGCTTTGCGGGAGAGGTGGCCATCAGGGTTTCACCGGTTCGGCATCGACCAGCCGGTAAAAGAGTGAGGAATCGTTGATGAGTTCCAGCTTGCCGGCCACCACCACCGGGTCGTAGGCACTGTATTCCACCGGGGTCTTGGCCAGGACTTCGATCATGGAATCCGGCCCCTGGGACACACAAAACGGACAATGCGTGGGCAATGGCGACAGCAGGAAATGCTTTTGCTTGGTCGTCGTCGACAACGGCAGCACGAAACCGTAAAGTTTGACCGGCTTGTTGTCCAGATCGCGCAGCACCTTGGCAAATTCCGGTTTGAGCGTGGTCTTGCCGTCTTTCTTTTCTTCGACCAGCTTGACTTGCCGGAACATCAGCCAGGGCACCGTGCCCGCCGGTGCGCCATCCTTGGGAAGGTAACTCAGCAGCTGATCATCGGGAATCTTGCCGGATGCCGCGGAGGGCGACGACGCGCTGTTCGGCTGCGCACTTGCCCAGCTGCCCAGCAGCATGAACATCAAGGCTCCGATCCGCGCGAAATTCTTCATTGGTGTCGACTCAATTGAGTGCCAAGCCCGAAGGCAAATTCGTTTTGTAGGCCCGCCACGCAGGAATCATTGCGGCAATTGCTGACATGGCAAGCGCACCGGCAATCACCCAGGCCTCGTCCGGAACCCATGCCCAGCCGCGGAGATCAATGCCTTGCGGCCTGGCCATCCAGGCCCCCAAGCCTTCGACGGCCAAGTGCCCGAACAGCAGTCCGAGTATAACGCCCGCCAGCCCGATGACGGCGCCTTGCAGCATGAAGCTCGAAAACACCACGCTCCGTGGCGCCCCCAGCACGCGCAGCAGGTAAAGGTCGGCGCGGCGCTCGGCCATCGCGGCTGACAGTGCCGCAAATACGCTGGCTGCCGCCAGGACAACCACGCCCGCAGCCAGGGCACGCAACACGCCAATCCCCATTCCCAAGAATCCAAACAAGCGTGTCATTTCTTGCGCAGGGGATGCTGCCTGCAACGCGCTCTGGGCATTGATGTCGCGCGGCAAGCGCGCGGCTGCCAACGGACTCGCGTATTGGATGAGCAACGCGGTGACTTCATGAGCGGTGCCATTGTCATCGGGGCTCTCGTGGACGTCATGCGCGTGGGCGGTGGCTGGGGACGTTCCCTTGAGCCTTGGCAATGGGTGCAAGTGCCAAACACTTTCCAAAGGGGTGATGATCAGGCGGTCGGCGACCGAGCCCGTCGGTGCGAAAATTCCGGTGACTACAAACTGCTCTTCATTGTGCGCACCGCCGCTCTCCGACAGCCCATGATTTCCGGAGAATTTTGCACCGAGGACCAGCCCGGATTCGCGCGCGGCATCCGCCCCAAGGACCGCTTGCATCGGCTGCGTCGCGCGGTTGCCCTGCGCAATCTTCAATCCATACAACGCATCGAATCGCATGTCGGTCCCGACGATCCGGAATCGCCGGTAACTGTCCCCGAGCGCCAGAGGGATCGCCTGCCTGATCATTGGCATGTCGGCAATGCGTCGTGCATCCATGCCAGATATGTTCCCCGTGGGAATGTCCACGTGGTAAAGGGAAGAAAGCACCAGTTGCAGCGGGCTGCCCTTGGCGCCGACCACCAGGTCGATGCCGGCATTGTCTCTCTCACTCTTCCTTTCCAGTTGGTGGCTGACCATCATCAACGCGATGATGGTCGATACACCCAAGGCAAACATCAGTACCGTCAGCGCCGCATTGCCGGCGCGTGCCCTCAGGGCGGCCGCCGCCAGCATCCCACCGGTGGTCAAATTGTCGCGGAAGCGCATGGGCGTCCGGACAAATTCACCACCTGCGCGAAACGTGCGCGGATGCGCGCATCGTGGGTGGCGACCACCAGGGTTGCCCCTGCCGCTGCGGCGTGTTCAAACATCAACTGCATGGCCGCAGCGCAATTTGCATCGTCGAGTGCCGCTGTCGGCTCATCCGCGAGCACCAGCGTGGGCCGGTGCGCCAAGGCACGCGCCAATGCCACACGTTGCGATTCACCCTGGGACAAGGTGGCAGGCATGCGCTCTGCATAGTCTCCCAGGCCAAGCTGTGCAAGCAGGGCCTGCGACTCAGCACGCGCCACAGGAAGGCCGGCCAGCCGCCGAGCCAGGATGAGGTTGTCGAGAACACTCAGGGAGCCGATGAGGTGCAGCCGTTGAAGCACAAACCCCACGTGCATTCCGCGCAGGCGGTCACGGTCGGCTTCACCGAGTTTGGTAATCGGCTGATCCCGGAAGTGC
>JBGAUM010000137.1:0-8111 GCA_044228625.1 Usitatibacteraceae bacterium
CCCCGCGTTGCCGGATGTGCCCACCGTGGCCGAGCAGGGCTTTGCGGGGTTTGAAACCTCGCAATGGTACGGCTTGCTGGCGCCCGCCGGCACACCGGAGGCCATCATCAAAAAGCTACATGAGGCGGCGGTGGCCGCCTCGAAAGCGCCAACGGTGGCGGAGCGCCTGTCTGCCGAAGCGGCAGAGCCGGTGACGATGACACCGAAGGAATTCGCAACCTACATCGGCGTGGAAATGAAGCGCTGGGGCGAGGTGGTGAAGAAGGGCAACATCAAGGCGGATTGAAGGGGCCCATTACAAGGTACACTCACAAAACGCAAGCAGGGGCGCGATGTTCGGGGCAAAAATGACCCAAACGCCGCGCCAGTGCTTGTGTTTGGTTGCATGTGACAAATGCCGGGTTGTTGCCGAATGTCTTGGCGGCGTGGGGAAATTCTCCAGTTTGTAATCCCAAGTCGACCCTGGGAACCTGGCACGATCGGTTGAGGAATACAACGTGGACTTGCGCATTTCGCGCAAGGCGCTGCAACGCTCAACTGGTGGGGTCGCGCATGTTCAAAAACGCTTGGGGTCGCTGGTGGGCCACGCTGGCCCTTTGCACGTGGTGCGTCGTCGAATCCGCCGCTGCGGATGTGCAAGCGCAATCGGCTGGGCCCGCCGACATTCGCGTTTCCGGTGACGCCTGTCACCTTTGCCAATGGCGAGGTCACCTTGTCCGGTGGGCTCATCATGCCATCGGGCAAGGGACCGTTTCCCGCGGTCGTGCTGATCCATGGCGCGGGGTCGGGCGTTTTCGACGAACCGGCCTTCTGCATTCATGCAAAGGGCGCGGGCTTGCGCGGTGCCCGACGTATGACAAGCGCAGCTCGGGAAAATCGGGTGGAGAACTCAACCTCGGACTTCCGATGACCGCCGGGACGTGGTGGCGGGCGAAATTCTTCGTCAACGCGCCGACATTTCGTCGAAGAAGATCGGCGGCTGGGGCGCAGCGAAGGCGGATGGTGGGCACGCCGCTGGCCGACAGCTGCGATGACCTCGCGTTCGTGATCATGAGTTCCGGGCTCGGCCGTGGCCCCGCACGGACAGACCCTGTTCAGTACGCGCAATGGGCTGCGCGCGGGCGCGCCAACCCGGAGAAGTCGAAGTCGCCACCGCCGCCAAGGGCAGCGTCGTGGACGCATACCGCGAGGTGGCCAACGATCCGGCCTGGGCCGTCAGCGAAAAAGGCGTGGCGGCGCGGCGCGACATTGAAGCGCGCCTGCAATCGTTTGCGCGCTTTGCCCCGGAGATCCCGGCGTATTGCGGACGGATGACCTGCATTTTTTCGTGCTTTTACGCAAGATCTTTACGACCCCACCTCTAGCCTTTCGCACGCTCAAGGTGCCACTGCTCGAAGTGATTGGGGACAAGGACGACGTGGTGGAACCCGCCAGCACCATCGCCGCGTTGGAGCGACTGAAATCACAAGGGTCAATGGCGATCCGCTGCGCCGGAGGTGGACACATTACCGTCAAGGGTGCCGCCAGCCCGTTACCGGACGATTACCCGGAAGCCGCAGTGCGATGGGCGAGCGAACAGGTGCGCCGCAGCGAGGGAAACACGCGCTAGCGCGCTGCGCACAAGCGGCAGGTCGATGGGCGTGCGTGGGCGATGCGATAATCGCGCGCCCCTCAACGAATCGCACTGTTCATGCTGACCATCTGATTTGACCCGATCTTCTTTTCTGTCGGCCCGGTGGCCGTGCGTTGGTATGGGTTGATGTATGTGATCGCGTTCGTGCTGTTCGTGGTGCTCGGCCGCCTGCACATCAAGCGTCGGCCCGACCTCGGCATCACCAAGGAGCAGATCGACGACATGCTGTTCTACGGCATGCTGGGCGTGGTGCTCGGTGGGCGTCTGGGCTACATCCTGTTCTACACGTTTTCCTATTACCTCTCGCACCCGATCGAGATCTTTTACATCTGGCAGGGCGGAATGTCGTTCCACGGCGGTTTCCTGGGTGTGCTGGTGGCGATGGTGCTCATCGCGCGAAAGCAGGGCCGCACGTTCTGGCAGGTCACGGACTTCATCGCGCCGCTGGTGCCCACCGGGTTGGGCGCAGGGCGCATGGGCAATTTCATCAACGGCGAATTGCCGGGCCGCGTGACGGACCCGAACGCGCCTTGGGCGATGTGGTTCCCGCAGGTCGATGCCAATCCGCTCGCGCGCCACCCGTCGCAGCTTTATCAATTCGCGGTGGAAGGGGTGTTGCTGTTCGCGCTGTTGTGGTGGTTTGCGCAAGCCACGACCTGCCGGTGTTTCAGGCCACTGTTCTGATCGGCTGGTGTAAGCCGCTTCATCACCGAGTTTGGCCGCCAGCCGGATGATTTCCTGGGGTTCCTGGCGCTCGGCCTGTCGATGGGACAGTGGCTCAGCCTGCCGATGATTGTCATCGGCGCGGCCTTGCTGCTGTACTTCAGCAAGAAACCAGCGTCGCCCGCGTGATGCGCGAGGCAGGAAGTTAGGCGCGGGTTTTGCGCCGCCCCGCCGAGGCTTGGGGCGAGTGTCTTGAATCTTCGAGCAGCACGGACAACGGCGTGGCTTGACCTTTGGTCCGGCTCGGCGCCGATGGTCTCGATCAACAACGCCAGCTGATGCTTGAGCGCGGCAACCGCATCGTCAGGCATGGCCAGCAACGCGTGCTGCAAGAGACCCAATGCCGGTTGCGGCGCTCGACGCGTGATGTCTTTCCCGGAGGCCGTCAGGTGAAGCATGACGGCGCGCAAGTCGTTGTCTTCGCGCACGCGCTTGACGTGGCCCAATATTACAAGGCGATCCACCAGGTTGCTGTGCGTGGATTGGTGAATGGCCAATTCCCGGGCAAGTTCGCCCACTTGAATGCCGGGATGCTTGGAAATGGCCGTCAATGCCCACAATTGCGCGCCGCCGACGCCAGTGACGGCCTCGACCTCCCGATAGTGGGTTTTCAGGTTGGAGATAACCACGCGAAATTGCGTGACCACCTCGAGCATTTGCTTGTACTTCGGCCCGCCTGCGTCGAGTTCCTGCTGCGGGCGCGCGGGGGCCCGTTCGGCCTTGCGAGTCGCATCGGCGATGGATTTGCGCGGCTTCGATTCAGGCATGGAGGATGGGGACGACGGGTAGTCACCATCCTACCGAATTTTGTCCTCGATGCGTATTTTCCGGCGCTGCGTGCGGGCCTATTTTGAGGTGACGACAAAGTCCACGCGCCGGTTTTCCGCCCACGACACCTCATCGTGCCCGGTGGCTTTTGGCTTGTCTTCACCGAAGCTGATGCATTCGATGTTCGTGGCTTTGACGCCGAGGGCGCTCAACGCATTCTTCACGGCGTCTGCGCGCTTTTGACCGAGGGCCATGTTGTATTCGCGGCTTCCGCGCTCGTCCGCAAAACCCTGCAGGGTCACGCGGGGCTCCAAGCAGCGCAAGAACAGTGGCGTATTGGCGGATCAGTCCCTCGTACTGGGGTTTGACGTTGAACTGGTCGTAATCGAAATACGCCGAGCCGGTGACCGAAGGTTCGACCCTTCCACTGGCCGATTGCGATGACTGTGTGGGAGTCGACGTCGGGGCGCGTGTCGAACCGCTCGCGGTGGGGGCCTGGGCAGTTCCTGTGGAGGTGCCGGTTTGCGGAGGCGTATTGGAGGCGCAACCTGCGAGGGCCAGGCTTGCGATGAAGGCGATGCGCTGCAAGTGACGTTCAATGTTCATTTTTTCTCCAGAAATATGTGGGCACAGTATATTTATGCAAATATAATAGCGCGTGTCGCGAATGTCATCACGCGTGACACAGTTCCTTGGAAGGCACTGCGGGGCTTTTTTTCGTTTGTCGACTGGCGATTGAACTTGAAAAGCGCTATGGTGCAGTGCACAATGTCCGGTGGGAGCGACGTCGTCTCCTAACAGTCAGTCGGGGAGTTCGATGAAATTCTGTATTGTGGGTGCAGGGGCCATTGGTGGTTACGTGGGTATGGGCTGGCGGCAGCGGGCGAGGATGTGACCTTCATCGCGCGCTTGAAGAATCTGGATGCGATCCGCACGAACGGCATGACCGTGAAGTTCAAGGACGGCACCGTGCTGGAAGCCAAACACGCCAAGGCCACCGACAGCTTCGCGGCTGTGGGTCACGTGGACTGCATCATCCTGGCGGTGAGAAAGCCAATCAGGTCGAGGCCATCGTGCATCAGCTGAGCCGCTGTACGGCGGAAACGACGGTGATCACCATGCAGAACGGCATTCCGTTCTGGTATTTCCACAAGCACGGCGGCAATTTGCAGAGCACGCGCGTCAATGCGGTGGACCCGACGGGCGTCTGCGCGGAGACCATCGACCCCAATCGCATCATTGGCTGCGTGGTGTATCCGGCGGCCGAACTGGTGGCGCCGGGCGTGGTGCAGCACATCGAGGGCGACCGGTTCCCGCTGGGTGAAATCGACGGCACGATTTCCAATCGCGTGAAGGATTTGTCCGACGTCTTTGCGAAATCCGGATTGAAAGCGCCGGTGCTGGACAACATCCGCAATGAAATCTGGCTGAAGCTGTGGGGCAACCTCACGTTCAATCCGATTTCTGCACTCACGCACGCCACCTTGCAGGACATCTGCGAATTTCCGTTGAGCCGCGAACTGGCGGCCAGCATGATGAAGGAAGCGCAAGCGGTCGCCGAGAAACTCGGCGCGAGCTTTCGCGTCACGCTTGAAAAGCGCATCGAGGGCGCAGCCAAGGTGGGCAAGCACAAGACCTCGATGTTGCAGGACATCGAAGCCGGCCGCGCCATCGAAATCGATGCGTTGGTGGGTTCTGTGGTGGAGCTCGGGCAACTCGCCGGCGTGCCCATCCGACCATCAGTGCGATTGGGCGTCGAAGCTTCTGGCCCACATGGTGGAAACGGAAAAATTCGCCGTGCGGGGGATTGCCATTCCGCAGGTCTGATAAGTTCTGGGAATTGCGCGATTCCCGGTAAGTTCTCAGCCTGTGACGCGGAAATGCTTTTTCGCTAGAATTCAAATGATGTATTCGGGGATGTAGCTCAGCTGGATGAGTGTGGACTTGCGACATGCCCTGCGGCATGACGAAAGCCTCACGAATCCGAGCCGCATGCAGGCGGCGAGGTGGAAGAGCGCCAGACGCGATGCAAGCATTAGAGTTACCGTGTCGATTTGAGAAGCATGAAGTAACTTGGGGATGTAGCTCAGCTGGGAGAGCGTCGCGTTCGCAATGCGAAGGTCGAGAGTTCGATCCTCTTCATCTCCACCAATAAATGAAATGGGCCACGATTTTTGTGGCCCGTTTCATTTGTTGATCGGGAAGAAGGTTGAACTTTCGACCGACAGGGATGAGGCCTGCGGCTCCGAGCGTGCCCGCGCACGCTCGGACAGAGCCGAATCGGCCGGATATGCAGATCCGGCCGTGGGAAGCCCGGATACGGTACAGCACCTTCGTGCTGTCCCGTGCCTGGCGAACGAGAGGCCCATGGAGGGGCCGACCACGAGAGTTCGATCCTCTTCATCTCCACCAATGAAAAAGGCCACTTCTCGTGGCCTTTTTCATTGGTGGGTTCTGCCCGACAGGCGACGCCGTGTTTGTCGCACATACACCGCCCACTTTCGTGAACGCCACCGCACCCACATGAGAATACCCCGGCACCATTCGTCTGCGATATAGGCCACCCAGATTCCCATGAGCCCCCATCCGAACACCACGGCAAACAGCCAGCTGCCCCCCGCTAGGATGACTACCATCGACGCAATGCCGGCCATGACCGGGTAGCGCGCGTCGCCGCAGGCGCGCAATGCATTGATCACCACCAGGTTGAAGGTCCGGCCCGGCTCCAGCAACACCGTGAGCCACAAGAGCACGATGGCTTCGCGCACGATGGCCGCATCTGCGGAAAACCACCGCAGGGTCCAAGGCGCGGCCAATGCGGAGAGGGCCGTGGCCATGACGGCAAGACCCAACGCCAAACGCAGGCCTCCTCGCAACAGCGCATCGGCGTCCCGGAGTTTTCCCGCACCTGCCAGATGGCCGATGGCAATTTCCATGGACAACCCGATGGAGAGTCCGAACATCAATGCCACATAGGAAATTTGCAACGCGTAGGCCTGCGCCGCAAGCGCCTGCGCCCCGAGAGTGCCGGCGGCGGCCAAGCTCACCATGAAGGCCAGGCGATAGCCGATGTTTTCCGCCGCACCGGGGATGCCGATGCGCAGCACAGGCTTCAACGCGGAGGGCCGGATGCGAACCCAGTCCGTCCATCCCACGCGCAACCCGATCATTTGGCGGGCGACATAAAGCAGCGCCACGATGGCGACCGCACGACCGGCAAATTGCGCGACCGCAAATCCGGCCAAGCCCCAGCCGGAGAACGCGCCAATCCCGAGCATCAGGGGTGCGGCCAGTGCCAATTGCAGTACGGCACTGACGACCGTCACCATCAGGACTGCGCGATTGACGAGCCTCGCCCGCAATGCGTTGGAGAGCATCGCCGCCCACGCATCGACAAAGAAGGATGGCGCCAAGGCCACCAGGAAAAACGCCGCCATCGGGGCAATGTCCGCTGGCGCATTCATCCAGCGCATCAGCGTGCCGGCGCCCAGGGCGGCCCCCAGTGCCGTCACGACGCCCACCCACGTGCTGGCTCCGAGAATGGCGCGGATCACGCGGTTGGCCTCGGTGTTCCGCCCCCCTCCCGCCGCCTGCGCAATCACCACGCCGGCCCCGGCCCCGATGATTCGAAACAGGATGAACAGCATTGCGGCGACATGATTGCCGAGCGCAAACGCGGCCGCGGCGGGGTCGGAAATACGCGAGGCGAGCCACGTTCCCACCAGTCCTGCGCCGATGCCGATCGTGAGTTCGGCGAACATCGGTCCGGCAATGGGCCACAGGGTGCGCGCCGCCGCGCCGCCCTGCCTGTCGAAAGGATTCAAGGCGCGAAAACGAGCGTGGATTGGGCGGGCAGGTCCAGGGTGAGCATGCCGTCGGCTCCGGCAGTCACTATGGTGTCGGAGAGCGGATAGAGCGTGCGATACCGGACACCCGGGGCAAGCAAGGGGATTTGCACCCGTCTGGCCTCGCCGGTGTTGATGGCCACGAAAGTCTCCTCGGGGCCGAAACGCCGGCGAAACGTCAGCACGTTGCCGTCAACGCGTGCAATCTCGTAGGTGCCCTGCGACAGCGACGCGCGTGCGCGGCGCATCTGGATCAGGCTGCGATAGTGGGACCACAACGACTGCGTGTCGGCCTGTTGCGACGCGACGTTCTGCGTTTGCACGTTGGCGGCCAATGCGCGGAACGGCGTGCCGCTGGTAAATCCACCCCGCACGGGGTCACTGGTCCAGCTCATCGGCGAGCGCAGGCTGGTATCGCCGGTGAGTCCTGCGCCTGCCCCCATGCCGATTTCCTCACCGTAATACACAAACGGAACGCCCGGCAGGAGCAGGACCATCGAGGCCGCAAGCTTCAGGCGAGAGACATTGCCACCCAACTGGTCCCACGGGCGGGCACCGGCAAAACTGTCATGGTTGGAAAGGAATGTGGCCAGCGAATGCGGGAAGGCATTGAAGTGATATCCGGCGGTTTGCAGCGCGGCGCCATCGCCTTGCGCGGCGCGCATGAAGTTCATTTGCAGGCCGAACACAAATGCACTGCCACAGGCGCTGGCTGCAGTGAAGCCGATCGGATCGCCGGGTGCCTCACAGACCATGGTGCGATTGGCATATCCGTTCACCACACGCCGGACATCGCCCATCAGCGGGTAATTCTGGGGCTGGTTGTCCCAGGCGTTGGGTCCGTTCTCCACCAGGTGACCGACGGCATCGAATCGAAATCCATCGACGCCGCGATTGAGCCAGTAGCGCAGGTTGTCGTGATGCCAATTCACGACCAACGGGTTGGCCAGATTGAAGTCCGGCATTTCTGTCGAAAAAGGTGCGAAATAAAAGCCGGTGGATTCGCTTCGCCAGGGATCGCTGCCATAGATGCTCCAACCGGTGGGCTTGGTCCCCTGCCATAGGTACCAATCGCGGAACGCGTTGCCGGTCCCGGTGCGTGAATTCAGAAACGCCGGGTGGCGCGTTCCACTGTGGTTCAT